>DASYNX010000088.1:0-4190 GCA_036008385.1 Steroidobacteraceae bacterium | reverse complement strand
CGTGCTCAACGCCTGTGCCGACCGCTACCACTTCACCGTGGGACTCGCCGCCGGCCTGGTGTCGGGGAAGGTGAGCCTCCTGCCCTCGACACACGCACCCGAGATGGTGCGCCAGGTGACCGCCTTCGCTCCCGACGCGGTTTGTCTCACCGACGATGCCGACTGCACCATCGCGCTGCCGCGCGTGATGTACCCGCGCAGCGACGCGTTCACTGCTCTCGCGAGCGAGCCGCGGTTGGCGGCGGATGTTGCCGCGCCCACCGCCGTGCCGGTCGCGGCGAGCGTCCCGCAGATCGACGAGGCGCAACTGGTCGCGTACGTCTTCACTTCCGGCTCCACCGGCGCGCCCGTGCCCCATCGCAAGAGCTGGGGCCGGCTGCTCGCGTGCGTGCGCGCGGAATCACTGCGGCTCGGTCTGCCCGCCCGCGGCCCCTGCAGCATCGTTGCGACGGTTCCGCCGCAGCACATGTACGGCTTCGAGTCGAGCGTGCTAATCGCGCTCGGTAACGGTCATGCCCTGTGTGCGGAGCGGCCGTTCTACCCGGCCGATATTGCCGCGGCGATCGATCGGGTGCCGCGACCGCGCGTTCTCGTGTCCACTCCGGTGCACCTGCGGGCGCTGCTGGCCGCCGGTGTCACCCTGCCGGCGGTGGACCTCATCGTGTGCGCCACCGCACCGCTCTCGCAGCAGCTCGCGGTGGAGACCGAACGGCGCTTCAACACCGAGCTGCTGGAGATCTACGGCACGACCGAGACCGGCGAGATCGCCGCCCGCTACCCTACGCGGGGTGCCGAGTGGAGTCTGTGGCCGGGAGTAACGCTGTCGCTCGAGGGTGGAATCTGCTGGGCCCAGGGCGGTCACATCGAGCAGCGCACGCGTCTGAACGACGTGCTGGAAATGACCGGCGAGAGGCGCTTCCTGCTGCACGGGCGGCTGACCGATCTGGTCAACATCGCCGGCAAGCGCAGCTCGCTCGCCTATCTCAACCACCAGCTCAACTCCATTCCCGGCGTGCTCGACGGCGCGTTCTTCCACGTCGAGGAGTCGCGCGCCTCACATACCGGCGTCACCCGCATCGCGGCATGCGTAGTGGCGCCTGAGCTCGACGCCGCGCGCCTCCTCGAAGCGCTGCGCCAGCGGCTCGACGCGGTGTTCCTGCCGCGGCCGCTGCTGTTCGTCGAACGGCTGCCGCGCAACCCGGCCGGGAAGCTCCCGCAGGATGCGCTGCGCTCGCTCGCCGCGGCGCGCGATTGCCCCGCATGAGCGCGCCCATGTTCCTCACCGTGCCCGCGGAGCACCCGGCGCTCACCGGGCATTTCCCGGGCGTGCCAGTGCTTCCCGGTGTGCTGCTGCTCGATGAGGTGGTGCGGGCGGTGGAGATCGACAGCGGCGCCACCGGCGGGCGCTGGCGCATCGGCACGGCGAAGTTCCTCAGGCCGGTGCGCCCCGGCGAGACGCTGAGTCTCGGGCACGAGCGGCAGCCGAATGGCTCGATACGCTTCAGCATCTCGCGTGCGGGGCAGCCGGTGGCGCACGGTGTGCTGCTGCCGATCGCCACCGGCGAACTGCCGGACCATGGTCAACAAGCCGGTTGAAGCGCCGGCCGGCCCGCGGGCCAGTGCGGCACAGTGGGCGCGGCAGCGCGAGCGCGGCAGCGCGACGCTGCTCGCCATCATGGTCTTCCTGTCGCTGCGGCTCGGGCGCCCGCTGGCGCGCTGCCTGCTCTACACGATCGCGGCGTATTTCTTCGCGTTTGCGCCCGCCGCGCGCCGCAGCTCGCGCGACTACCTGCGGCGTGCGCTCGGACGCGAGCCCACCGCCCGCGACCGCTTCCGCCACGTCTACGCGTTCTCCTCGACCATTCTCGACCGGCTTTATCTGATCAAGGGCCGCTACGGGCTGTTCGCGGTGTCGATCGAAGGCGAAGAGCTCATGCGCGCCATCCTTGCGAGCGGCAAGGGTGCGTTCCTCCTCGGCTCGCATCTGGGCAACTTCGAGATGATGAGCGCGATCGGCCGCAATCGGCCGGGCCTGCGCGTGGCGATCGCAATGTACGCTGACAGTGCCAGCCGGGTCGCGGCCCTGTTCGGGGCCGTCGATTCCGCGAACGCCCCGGAAATCATTCCGCTTGGGCGCATGGAGGCGATGCTGCGTATTCGTGATTGCCTGGACGAAGGCACATTCGTCGGCATGCTCGCCGATCGCACGCTCGGCGAGGCGCCCGCGCAGGTGGTGAGCTTCCTCGGGCGGCCGGCACTCTTTCCGTCCGGCCCGATGCGCGCGGCCGCGGCGCTCAAACGCCCGGTGATCTTCATGACCGGCCTGTACCGCGGCGGCAATCGTTATCACGTGGTGTTCCGGCAGCTGGCCGATTTCTCGCAGCCCACACCCGCCGGCCGCGACGCGGCGGTGCGCGCGGCGATCGAGCGCTACGTGGCGCTGCTCGAGGAGCTCTGTCGCAGCGATCCCTACAACTGGTTCAACTTCTACGATTTCTGGCACGGCGCGCCCAGCGCCGGCGCCGAGGCCGCGCCGGGCACCGCTCCCAGGCCGGGCACCGCGCGTGGAGCGGGCGCATGAGGAGCCGCCGGCGGGCGCTGGGCGCGAGCGCCCTCGCCTTCCGCTGCGCCTTGGCGCTGACCCTCGCCTGCTCGGGCGCCATCGCCGGCGCATCCGGCGCACCCTCATCCGCCGTCCCCGCGGAGGAGGAGGCGTTCGGGCAGCTGCTGCAGCTGCTCGCCGCACGCCGCCACGGCCACGTCACCTTCACCGAAGTGCACCAGCTCGCGCTCCTCGATCGCCCACTGCAGTCTTCCGGCGAGCTGCGCTACGACGCACCCGACCGGCTGGAGAAGCGCACGCTCAAGCCGCGGACCGAGGATCTGCTGCTCGAGAATGGGGTTCTGACCGCGCAACGTGGCGCCCGCCGCCACGTGCTGACGCTGCGCGAGTATCCGCAGCTCATTCCCTACGTCGAGAGCATCCGCGCGACGCTCGCCGGTGATCGCGCAGCACTCGAGCGTTATTTCCGCGTGCAGTTCTCCGGCACCGTCGATCACTGGACGCTCGAGCTGTCGCCCGCCGATGCGCAGCTCGCGCGCACGGTGCAGCACATCCGCATTGCCGGCGAGCGTGACGCCATCCACACCGTCGAGGTCCGTCAGACCGACGGCGACACGTCCCTCCTCACCATCGGCGCTGCCGTCAACCCATGAGACGTGCGCCGCTCGCCGGCAGCTTCGCGTGGGCGCTGTGCGTCCTCATTGCTGCCGTGATCGCTGCGCGGGCCACCTACACCGCTGACCTGTCGGCCTTCCTGCCGCGCCGGGCCAGTCCGACCCAGCGCCTGCTGGTCGAGCAGCTGCGCGAGGGCCCGGCCGCGCACCTGATCATCGTCGCCATCGAGGGCGGGGACGCCGCAATGCGCGCGCAGCTTTCGGCGCAACTCACCACGCGCCTCAGGTCCGATGCCGCCTTTACCGCCGTCGACAACGGCGACGCCGCGCAGCTCGAGCGCGACCGCGCGTTCCTCCTCGAACATCGCTACCTGCTGAGCGCCGCCGTCACGCCGCAGCGCTTCACCGCGGACGGCCTGCACGCAGCGATCGGGGACTCGCTCGCGGTGCTTGCCTCCCCCGAGGGACTGATGCTCAAGCCGCTGTTCGCGCGCGATCCGACCGGCGAGCTGCTCGGCATCTTCGACTCCCTCGACACCGGTCAGGCGCCGCACTTGAGCGCGGGCGTGTGGAGCTCGGTCGATGGCGCGCGCGCGCTGCTGCTCGTGCAGACGCGCGCCGCGGGCTCGGACACCGACGCTCAGCAGGCGGCGTGCCGAGCGCTCGAGCGCGCCTTCGCGACGGCGCTCGCGGCGCTGCCGGCTGCCGCGCGTCCCGACCTCAAGCTGCTCATGAGCGGTCCGCCGGTATTCGCGGTCGCCTCCCGCGCCGCCATCAAGGGCGAGGTGCTGCGGTTGTCGCTGATCAGCGCGCTGCTGATCGCGGGGCTGCTGCTCACGGTGTATCGCTCGCTCACGGCGCTCGGGCTCACGCTCATCCCCGTGGCCTCGGGTGCGCTCGCCGGGGTGGCGGCGGTCGCGCTCGGCTTTGGCGCCGTGCACGGCCTCACGCTCGGCTTCGGCGTCACGCTGATCGGCGAAGCCGTGGACTACTCCATCTATCTCTTCATCCAG
>DASYNX010000087.1:0-130057 GCA_036008385.1 Steroidobacteraceae bacterium | reverse complement strand
TTCAGACTCCGCTTGATGATGCGACCCAAGTAGCACCGCGCTTGGTAGTGGGTCTTGGACGATGGGGTTTTGTAGATGCAGAGCGTCCCGAAGCCGGGGATCTTCTCCAGCGTCTCAGGGATGGGGTTTGAACGATGAACCATAGGTCACGACCGCTCCCTGAAGCGTAAAGGAAGCGTAAAGCAACCTACTGTGACCTAAGTCATTGAAATGTGGTAGCGGGGGCAGGATTTGAACCTGCGACCTTCGGGTTATGAGCCCGACGAGCTGCCAGACTGCTCCACCCCGCACCAGGAGGGCGCGCATTCTACAAGTGCCCGCCGGTGGCGGCAATAGATAGGCGCCGCCGCCGGGCCGCGGCAGCGACTAAGGCATTCGAGTCACTTGATCGACGCGGCGATCTTCTTCGCCAGTGCCATCGCGGCGTCGTGCCCGAGACTCCTGGCTGGCCAGCCGATGCCCAGCCCTTCTTGGTGATTAGGCTTCGGAATGATGTGGAAGTGCAGGTGCGCCACTGCCTGGTGCGCACCGCGGCCGTTGTTCTGCAGCAGATTGTATTCGTGGGCGCCGGTCACGGCGATGACGGCGCGACACAGGCGCGGCAGCACGCGCCCGAGCGCCGCCGCCGATTCGTCGGACAGGCGATCCATGGTCTCGGCCGCTTCCTTGGGGATCACGAGCGTGTGCCCCTCGCTCAACGGACTGATGTCGAGGAACGCAAGCACCTTGTCGTCCTCGTAGACTTTGTGACAGGGCAGCTCGCCGCGGACGATCCTGCCGAACACCGTATCTGCCATCGCTGCGCTCCTCGCAAATGCCTGGCGCGTTCAGGGCTTATTGTCGCGCATCGCGGTCGCGTCCCGGCAAGTCGTTTGGGCATTCGAACGGCAGGCGCGTAAACTTGCCCGCTGGCGCTGTGCCCGCAGATCAGGGAACGGGGGACTGGCATGAAGACCAAGGCTGCCATCGCATACGCTGCCGGCAAGCCGCTCGAAGTGGTGAACGTAGAGCTCGGCGGCCCGAAGGCCGGCGAGGTGCTGGTGGAGATCCGGGCCAGCGGCGTGTGCCACACCGATGAGTTCACCCGCTCGGGGGCCGACCCGGAGGGCCTCTTCCCGGTGATTTTCGGGCACGAGGGCGCGGGTATCGTGGTGGACGTGGGGCCCGGAGTCACCTCGGTCAAGAAGGGTGACCACGTCATCCCGCTCTACACGCCCGAATGTCGTCAATGCAAGTCCTGCCTGTCGCGCAAGACCAATCTGTGCACCGCCATCCGCGCCACCCAGGGTAGGGGCGTGATGCCTGATGGTACGAGCCGTTTCTCCCTGGGCAAGGACATGGTGCACCACTACATGGGCTGCTCCACTTTCTCCAATTACACGGTGCTTCCGGAGATCGCGGTGGCGAAGATCCGTGAAGACGCGCCGTTCGAGAAGGTGTGCTACATCGGCTGCGGCGTCACTACCGGGATCGGCGCGGTCATCAATACCGCGAAGGTCGAGCCCGGCGCGAACGTCGTGGTGTTCGGGCTGGGCGGCATCGGACTCAACGTTATCCAGGGCGCGCGCCTCGCCGGTGCCAACAAGATCATCGGCGTGGACATCAATCCGCGCCGCAAGGTGCTGGCCGAGCGCTTCGGCATGACTCACTTCGTTAACCCGAAGGAAGTCGCCGCAGACCTGGTGCAGCACCTGGTGAGCCTCACCGACGGCGGCGCCGACTACAGCTTCGAATGCGTCGGCAACGTCGATCTGATGCGCCAGGCGCTCGAGTGCTGCCATCGCGGCTGGGGCGTGTCGGTGATCATTGGCGTCGCCGGCGCCGGCCAGGAGATCAAGACCCGGCCGTTCCAGCTGGTCACCGGACGGGTGTGGAAGGGCACGGCCTTCGGCGGCGCGCGCGGTCGCACCGATGTACCGAAAATCGTCGACTGGTATATGGAGAAGAAGATCAACATCGACGACCTGATCACGCACGTTATGCCGCTCGAGCGGATCAACGACGCCTTCGAACTGATGCACAAGGGGGAATCGATCCGCTCGGTGGTTACGTTCTGACGGTGGCCGCGCCCCGCACGCGGGCGCAGACCGCCGGCAACTGCTCATAAAGCGACCCAGGAGAACATCATGGCAACCTCGATTCATCCGGCCGTCGACAACGGAGTGAAGCCCGGCAAGACCGACTTCGCGGGCGGAGCGCTGACCTGCAAGTGCAGTTCCGCGCCGGTGACCGTCACCCTCAAGGGCAATACGGCCTTCAACCACGTGTGCGGCTGCACCAAGTGCTGGAAGCCCGCGGGCGCGGTGTTCTCCATGGTGGCGGTGATCGGTCGCGACAAGCTCGCCGTGACCGCCAACGGCCACAAGCTCAAGGTCGTCGACGAGAAGGCGCCGATCCAGCGCTACGCGTGCACTGGATGCGGCGTGCACATGTACGGGCGCATCGAGAACAAGAACCACCCGTTCCATGGCTTCGACTTCGTGCACACCGAGCTCTCGAAGGAGAACGGCTGGTCGGCCCCGGAGTTCGCCGCCTTTGTGTCCTCCGTCATCGAGTCTGGCTTCCCGCCCGCGCGCATGGGCGAGGTACGGGCACGGCTGAAGGAGCTCAAGCTCGAGCCGTATGACTGCCTGTCGCCCGGGTTGATGGATCTCATCGCGACCCATGCCGCGAAGCAGAAGGGCACACTCGCCGCCTGATCTGACGCGGGCTGAGCTGGCGCGGCTGCCGGCGGTCGCCGGCTGCGACCTGCAACCTGCGCCGCGCGCCCGCGGAGGTGGGCGGGCACCCGACGCGTATTCTTTATCTATGAGCATCTATAAGGAGTCCCTGTGACCGATCGCCGCGAGTTCATCGCCGCGACGAGCTCCCTGATCGCCGTTGCGGTCGCTGCTTCGTTGCCGCGGCGGGCATCCGCCACCGTACCGCCGCCCGCACCCGAGCACGGTGACGCCGCGACGCGCCTCAACGCGCTGTTCGAGGTCTTCATGGACGAGCGGCTGAACCGCAGCCCCGAGCTCGTCACGACTCTCGGGCTCGACAAGGGCAAGTACGCGTGGGCGAAGTCGAAGCTCACCGAAGATTCGCTGCAGCGCGTGCGCGAGCTCAAGCAGGAGAATGCCTCGAGGCTGCAGCGCCTCAAGGCCTTCGGTCGCGGTTCGCTCAGCGGTGCCGATCTTGCCAACTACGACGCGGTGGCCTACCAGATGGAGACCTTCGCGCGCACCGAGCCCTTCGACTACGGTGACCTTGGCCGTCCGTACGTGGTGAGCCAGCTCACCGGTGCCTACCAGAGCGTGCCGGCATTCCTCGACCGGCAGCACCAGATCGCCAACAAGGGCGACGCGGATGCCTACCTGGCGCGCCTGCGCGCCTTTGCGGTGGTACTCGACCAGGAAACCGAGCGGGTGCGCCATGATGCGGGGCTCAAGGTCGTGCCGCCCGACTTCATCATCGATCGCGCGCTCGAGCAGATGCGAACGCTCCGCAGCGTCGCCCCGGCCGAATCGATCCTGACCACCTCGGTCGCCACGCGCACGCAGAAGCTCGGGATCGCGGGTAGCTATGGCACCGAGGCCGCGAGCATCGTCGCGAGCGAGGTCTATCCCGCGCTCGATCGCCAGTCCCGGGCCCTCACCGACCTGCGGGGAGGTGCGGTGCACGAAGCGGGCGTCAGCCGACTGCCGCAGGGCGCGGCCTTCTACGAGCTCGCACTGCGCCAGGCCACCAGCACCGATATGAGCGCGCAGGAAGTGCACCAGCTCGGGCTCGATCAGGCGAAGGAGCTCACGGCGCGCATGGATATGCTGCTGCGCGCGCAGGGCAAGAGCAGCGGCACGGTCACCGAGCGCGCGCAGGTGCTCGCCCAGGATCCGCAATACCTCTACCCCGACACCGATGCCGGCCGGCAGCAGATCCTCGATTACTGCAACGGACTCATCCGGGCGCTGCAGCCGCGCCTGCCGCAGTACTTTCGCCTTCTGCCGAAGGCGCCGGTGGAGATTCGTCGTGTACCGGAATACACGCAGGCCGGCGCCCCCGGCGGCTACTATCAGACACCGGCGCTCGATGGCTCGCGGCCTGGCGCCTTTTACATCAACCTGCGCGATACCGCCGAATGGGCGCGCTGGAAGCTGCCGACGCTGGTGTATCACGAGTCCGAGCCGGGACATCACTTCCAGCTCGCGCTCGTGACCGAGATGCCGACGCTGCCGCTGATCCGCAAGGCCGGCGGTGGTTTTCCCGCCAACGTCGAGGGCTGGGCACTGTATGCCGAAGTGCTGTGCGATGAGATGGGGATGTATGACGCCGATCCCCTCGGCCGGCTGGGAATGCTCCAATCGGCGTTGTTCCGCGCCGCGCGCTGCGTCGTCGATACCGGGCTGCACACCAAGGGCTGGAGCCGCGAGCAGGCCATCGACTACATGGTGGAGACGACCGGGGATAACCGCAGCGCGATGACCACCGAAGTGGAGCGTTACTGCACCTGGCCGGGCCAGGCGACCAGCTACAAGGTGGGCCAGACGCGCTGGCTCAAGCTGCGGGCGGACGCGCAACGTCGGCTGGGCGGAAAATTCGACATCCGCGATTTCCACGATGTCGCACTGAGCGCCGCCCCGATGCCACTGTCGGTGCTCGAGCATGTCGTGGATGAATGGTTGAAGGGTTGGGGTGTATGAGGGCGCCCGCTTGCTCGAACCGCAGAGTGGCCGCGACGGGTGTGCTGCGCGTCGCCGCCGCGCTGCTGGCGATGGCACCGGCGGCGGGGGCGTTCGCCGCCGATCCCGCACCGCGCGAGGGCGACTTCGTCATCCGGGATTTCCAATTCGCCTCCGGAGATTCCTTGCCGGAGCTCAGGATCCACTACCGCACCTTCGGCCAGGCGCACAGCGACGCGCGCGGCATCGTGCGCAACGCCGTCCTCATCCTCCACGGCACCACCGGCAGCGGGTCGAACTTCCTTGGCCCGGAGTTTGCCGGCGAGCTGTTCGGCCCCGGCCAGCCGCTCGATGCGGCCCGCTACTTCATCGTTCTGCCGGACGGCATCGGTCACGGTAAGTCCACCAGGCCGAGCGATGGCCTGCACGGGCACTTTCCCCACTACGGCTACAACGACATGGTGCAGGCGCAGTATCTGCTGCTCACCCAGGGACTGAAGGTCAATCACGCCCGTCTGGTGATGGGCACCTCGATGGGAGGCATGCACACCTGGTTGTGGGGCGAGCAGCACCCGCAGTTCATGGACACGCTGATGCCGCTCGCCAGCCTGCCGACACAGATCTCCGGGCGCAATCGCGCCTGGCGCAAGCTGGTCATCGATGCGATCCACAACGATCCCGACTGGCTGGGCGGGGACTATCGGCAGCAGCCGCCGTCGCTGCGCACCGCGATCGAGATGCTGTGGGTGATGAGCAGCAATCCGGTGCTGCGCCAGCAGGAGGCGCCGACGCTCGCGCGCGCCGACCAGCTGATCGATGCGTTTGTCGCCGAGCATCTGAAGCGCGACGACGCCAACGACGTCCTGTACGCCGTCGCGGCTTCACAGGATTACGACCCGGGACCCGGGCTCGACAGGATTGAGGCGCCGCTGCTCGCGGTCAATTCCGCCGACGATCTGATTAATCCGCCCGAGCTCGGCATCCTGCCACGCGAGATCGGACGCGTCCCGCACGGGCGCGCGATCGTCATTCCCTTCAGCGAGCGCACGCGCGGCCACGGCTCGCACACCTACGCGGTGCTGTGGAAGCAGTATCTGGTGGGATTACTCGAGTCCCCGGAACGCTGACGCCGGCACCGCCGCCGTCCGGGCGACCGAGCCTGCCGGGGCGGCTCAGTCGCGCCGCAGCAGCCCCGGGCTGAGCTCAGCGATGCTGGTGCAGCCGAGCTGCCCGAGCACCCGATCGATCTCGGTGGTGAGGATGGTGAGCGCGCGATCAACGCCCGCTTCGCCACCGGCGATCAGCCCGTAGAGCGTCGCCCGCCCAAGCATTACCGCCTGCGCGCCGAGCGCCAGCGCCTTGACTACGTCGGTGCCGCGGCGGAAGCCGCTGTCGACGATCACTGCCAGCCGGGAGCCGACGGCGGCGACGATCTCCGCCAGCACCTCGATCGGCGCCACGCAGTAATCGAGTTGCCGTCCGCCGTGATTGCTGACCACCAGGCCATCGCAGCCGAGGGCGGCGGCCCGTTCGGCATCGGCGACGCTGAGCACGCCCTTGATGAGCAGCTTCCCGCGCCAGTGCTGCCGGATCCAGTCGAGGTCATCCCAGCGGATGGAGGCATCGAACAGCCGCGGGATCACCGTGCTTGCGCCCATGGGGGTCAGGTCCGGCGGCAGGGAGGACTCGAGATTGCGGAACCGCGGCATGCCCTGGCGCCCGAGCACCTGCCACATCCAGCGCGGGTGGCGCAGCGTATCGAGCGCTGCGCGCAGCGTCGGCTTACCGGGCCGGCGGTAGCTGCGCTGGTCCCACTCGCGGTTGCCGAACACGTTGGCATCGGTGGTGAACACCAGCGCCTCGTATCCGGCCGCGCCGCCACGCTGCATGATTTCGCACGCGACGGCCCGATCCTTCACGACGTACAGCTGCATCCACAGCCGTCCGCCGGCGCGGCGCGCGACATCCTCGAGCCGCGTCGTCGAGACGGTACTCAGTGTGTATGGCACGCCGAGCGTGGCCGCCGCACGGGCGAGCGTGACGTCGCCGTCCGGGTGCAGCAGACCGTTGAGCCCGGTCGGGGCGATCACCAGCGGCGCATTAGCGATCTGCCCGAGAATTGTCGTGCGCTGGTGGCGTGCCGAGGTGTCGATGAGGGTGCGCGGGACGAAGCGCAGCCGCTCGAATGCGGTACGGTTGCCGCGCAGTGTCGCTTCGTCTTCTGCGCCGCTCTCCACATACTCGAATGCGAAACCGGGGATGCGCCGCCGGGCGATGTCGCGCAGGTCGGCGATGTTGAGCGCGCGCGCGATGTTGCGACTGGTGAACGGAGGTCGCTGCCAGGGCACGGGTTACTCGTGCAAAGCTGCGTCGATGCGCGAGGCGACGAAGGTGTTGGTGCCGCTGGCGCACGATGACGGCCCGGTGGCCACGCACGGGTTGTAATGGCCGTACGCCACCAGACGGTAGAGCTTGTTGGTGGTGTTGGTCGGGGTGAAGAGCGAGGACAGCTTGGTCGTGAACCCCGCGGCGCTGTTGAATACCGAGATGCCGACCGTGGCGCTGCCGACTGCCAGCTGCAGGTTGCTCTGATCGGCGCCGACGGTCGTGATCAGCGGGCTGGCCGGCAGGGCCTTGAGGTCGAGTATGGCGGGACCGGTGCGGATGTAGTGGTACGCGCCCACAGCGGGATTGGCGAGGTTCACGGTAATGCCCGTGCTGCTGATCGGCTGAATGAACGGCTCCGTGGCGCCGAGGTCGCTCCATTCGACCAGCAGTTGCTGGGTGGTGTCCGTGCCCTGCGTGAGGACGCTGGCGGTGAAGTTGGGCGGGGCGGTGCCGAACGGGCTGACCGTGCCGGCCGCCTGCAGCAGCGTGTTGGCGCCGAGGCCGCTGGCACCGGGCGCGGGAGTGCTCACCTCATAGGCGGCCGGGTTCGCCTGCGTGCCACCCGACCCCGTGCCGGCGAAGTTGAAGCCGGCGGTCGCGTAGTTCCCGATAGTGAGGACGTCGAGGAACGCCTGGCCCGTGGTCGCTGCCGGCAGCGCGTTGAGCGTACCCCACACGGGGGTCGGGTTGAGCCGCAGCAGCCCCCCCTGGGCGGCATCCAGCCCGGTGACGTTGCCCGCGGCATCAACGGTCTGCTGTCCCGCAACCGTGATCTCCTGGCCCACCGAGACGGAATCGATCCCGAGATTCTGCGCGGCAACGTTGTCCTGGGTGACCAGTGTACCGGGACCGAGCGCCACGGGCAGGTCGTTGAAGAACTCCTCAACGCCGAGCGGCGACAGGAAGGTCGCGCCACGAACGTTCACGACGTCGCCGACGCGCGCGCTCACGACTCCGGACACGTACTCCGCCACCGGACTCTCGAGGCTGGCACCCACGTAGACGGCGGTGGCGTTGAAGCTCGGGGTGATGCCGGACAAACTGTCGAGGGTGCCGTAGGCCGCGAGCGGAAAGTTCTCCTGTTGCGTGGTCAGCGCGTTGAGGCCCGCGGCGCCCACGTAGACCGTGCCGTTGATGTTGAAGTAGGTCTGCGCGTTGGTGTTGACGGTCACCGCACCGAGCGCCGATACCAGATCGTAGAAGGGGCGGATGTTCATGATGAAGTTGCTGAGATTGGGCTGCGATACCACGAACAGCCCGCGGGCCCGCATGACGGTCGAATCGACCGGGGCAGGGCTCACCACGATGAACGGCTGCACGAGCACGACCGAGGATGAGATGATTGAATTGGACGCCGCCGGGTCGAGCGCGATCTGCAGGCGCACCGACTCTCCCTGCGCGATGACCAGCGGGTTGTTGGGATCGAAGTTGACGGTAACCGTGACCCCGGCGTAGGTGGCGCCACCGATGCCTTGCGGGGTCAAAGCCACGGCCTGCCCGTCGACGTTGGCCCAGATGCTCGCGCTCGAGTAGTCGAGCGTGATGGTGGCCGAGGTGTAGGTGCCCGCGGGCACCGCCGGCGCCTCCACCAGCTCGCTCTGGGTGGAGAGCTTGACCAGGTCGATGCTCTCCGGGGTGACGAGCGGCGTGGCGATCGTGCCGTTGGCCTCGGTGAGGGTAATCCCGGACACCACGACGATGTAGGCGGCGAAATCGCTCACGCTGCTGGCGTTGCCCATGGTGACCACCGGAGTCCCCGGGGTGAACGAGGTGCTGCTGCCGCAGCCGCCGAGCAGCGCGGATCCCCCGATCAGGGCGAGCAGCGCCCGCGCAAGGCGGGCCCGGCGTGGGCGGACGACTCTCATCAAGGACATCCCCTTCAAAGACGGGCGCGGGCGGTTCTGGCGCCGTCGGTTAGAGGCAGCCGCCGGGTAATACGTTCCCCGCAATTACAGCGACTTACGTCTTACCCGCCCGCGCAAAGCGGGCTAGTTTACCGGTTTCGCGGGGTTTCAGTTGACCGTCAGCTCGGTCGAGCCCGTGGCGCTGCCCTGCATGCTGACCGCGGTCGGATAGGACTGGATCGCCGGGGCAACGGAAGGGTCGCTGGTCCAGGCGCGGACGGTGAGGTAGTAGACCGCCGTCGACGTCTCGGCCGGCACGCTCATGGTGACGGCGGTGCCTGACCCCGAGAGAGCGGCCTGGCTGAGCGGTGCCGTGGCGACGAGAGTGCCGGCATGGCTGACCAGCAGCTGTCCCTGCTCGTATTTGCCTGGGGCTGCCACCGTGATCGTCGCGGTGAGCGTTCCAGCGGCCGCACCGCTCGCGAGCGTGAGGGCCGGAACCATCACGGTCACGGTGTTCGTGCCCGATGCTGGAGCCTTTACTTTTGGAGTGAGCGGGCCGTCGTTGTAGGAGGGAGCGCTAGCGGCGACGACATACGTGCCCGCGCCTTCAGCGGGCGCCGCACTCACCACGGTGATGTTGGCGCCGCTGCTCGACCAGGTGCCCGAGTCGATGGTGCCGCTGGAAAGGGCCTGTGGAGCAAACAGCACCTCGTTGAACGGGTCGATCGGGCTGTTCTCGATCACGTAGGGAACATCACCCTGGCGCGCCAGCGTCTGATAGAACTTCACCAGCGACCCCGCGGGTAGCGTCGCGACGGGGACCGTCGCCAGATTCGAGTTGAAAGGGGTCGCCGAGCGCGGCGTGAGCGTCCCGATGGACACCACGTTGTTGGCCGAAGAGTTCGTCGTGCCGGTGGTGCTCGTGTTCGTCGACGGGCTGGTCGTGGAGCTCGTTGTGGAGCCGGTCGTCGAGCCGGTCGTGGAGCTCGGGGTGGTGTTCATCGTGTTCGTGCCGAACAGCGAGGAGCTCGAGCTGCTCGCGAGCGTGACGTCGACGGACTGGATAATGATTGTTGCAATCTGCGGTCCGTGGATGACCACGTCGTAGAAGGTTCCGTTGGTGGTCGCCGGGAGCGGGTAGAGCAGGAAGCTGCCGTCGGACTGTACCGTCGTCGTCAGGACCACCTGGTGACGGCTGCCGTCCGCGGTCAGGATCTCGGCGCTCACCTGGATCGCCGGCACGCCGCCGGTACCGGTTGTGACGTTCGTGAGGGTGAGCTGCCCGGAGATGCCGCCCGACTGGGAGATATCGTAGGCGGTGGCGTGCTGGCTCAACAGGATGCCCGTGCGGATGCCGCCCGTGCTGGCGGATCCGTAATTGAACGGGACCAGATCCGTGGTGCCGTCCTCGACGATAGCAAACGAGTTGTCCGGGGTCGTGCTTGCCGCGCTGCTCGAGCCGATGCCGAAGCTCGTGCCGCCGCCACCGAGGGTGGTTGTGCCCGTGGTGGTGGTCCCGGTAGTCGTGGTGCCGAGCGTCGTGCCGGTGCTCGTCGTGTTGTTCCCGGCCACGGCCCCGGCGGCCGCGCCGAGGCCGGCCCCGATGGCCGTGACGCCGACGTGTCCGAGCGGCACTTTGAGGGAAGTCGTAATGCCGACGCCCTGGTTGGGATTGAGGAACTCGAGCGGCAGCTGCCGCGTCGTGCCGGTGCTGTCGACGTAGTCGGCCTCCGAGTTGTAGAGCGCGCCGACGTTCTGCGCCGACGTCGTCAGGGGCGTCGACTGATCGAGCGGAATAATCAGCACCTGTGAATAGGTTGCCGGCGAGACACGCAGGCCGCTGGTGATGCTGCTCAGGTTGCCGGCGTTTACCGTCACCATATCGATGGTGGTCGGCGTCGAGAGCGGGAACTTCTCCCAGCCTCCATCGTTGGGTCCGGCGGTACCGTTGGTGTTGAACCACACCTCCTGGGTCGTGATCCAGACGTGCGAGTACTGCGTCGGCGTGTTGCCGGTCAGCGACACATCGCTACGGGTATTGCAGCCGGCCAGGAGAGCAGTGACGGCCCCCAGGCAGGCAACGAGTACAGGCGGGCAATACTTCATGCAAGTCCCTGTGCGGTGCGTGACGAGAATCATGCTACGGGCGCGCGGCTGCCGCAATGCAGCGCTTGCCGACAAGTGTTTCCGATTGTGCCCGCGTGCATGGCGTCGCAGTTATTTCGGGTTCCCGGGCCTCGTGGGAAGCCTAAATGCAGCGGATCTCCTTCATATGTCACGTGACCGGCCGGGGCGGTCAGGGGCAGCTCCGGCGGATGGTATCGCCTCCGAATGCCGTTTCGTGGCCGTGCCGGCCGGTGTAGCCTGCTGCGCATGCAGGGCGCGCGCCTCGCCGGTGGCTGTCTGCTTTTGATCGCGGCAACCTGGGCCGCGGCGCACGCGCATCTTGAGCGCTCCATACCCGCCGACGGCAGCGTACTCGGCGCTGCGCCCGCGCAGCTCGTGCTGCAATTCTCGGAAGCGGCGCAGCTTGCGACACTCACCATCGAGCGAAGCGGCGGCGAGACGCAGAAAGTGACAACGCTTCCCGAGACCGCGCAGTCGCGAATCGTGATAGCGCTGCCCGCGCTGCCGCGCGGAGACTATGTGCTGAGCTGGCGCGCCGTGGGCGTCGACGGTCACGTCGTACCCGGCCGGATTCATTTCACCGTGAATCGATGATCGATCGCTCATGGCTCGTGCTGTGGGCGATGAGCCTGCTGCTCAGCTGTCAGGCGGCCGGCGCGGCACTGTTTTGCGCGGTCCATGGCCGCGCACTGGTGCGCTCCGCCTCCGTAATCCGACGCGGCGGCGTGCGCGCCGCGCTCGCGGCGGTGGCGGTGCTGCTGCTGCAGGCGCTGCTCGAGCCGGCGCACCTGGCGGGGGACTTCTCGGGCATGACCTCAGCGCCGCTGCTGCGGCTGTATCTCGGCTCCTCCGCGGCATCGGCGCTTGCGCTGCGCATCACCGCCGTCAGTTGCGTGGCAATCACATTACGCGGCGCTGCGCCGCGGCCGGTGCTGACCGCGCTCGCCGGCCTCGTCGCGGTGGGCTCGTTCCTCCTCACCGGACACACCGCGGTTCATCCGGACCGCGCCCTGCTCGCGCCGCTGCTGCTCGTGCATGTGACGATCGTCTCGTTCTGGTTCGGCTCGCTGTGGCCGCTCGCGCGTGTCAGTGTGCTCGAGACGCGCACCGATGCGGCTCGCGTGCTCGCGAGCTTCTCGCAGGTAGCCGGCTGGCTCGTGCCGGCGATTGCGCTCGCCGGCATCGGCATGGCGCTACTGCTGTTGCCGGGCCCTGCGGCACTGCATCAGCCCTACGGTCTGTTGCTGCTCGCCAAGCTGTTGCTGGTTGCGCTGCTCATGGGGCTCGCGGCACTGAATCGGCTGCGGTTCGTGCCCGCGCTTGCCCGCGGTGAGGCGCTCGCGCCGTCCTGGCTGCGGCGCTCGATCGCACTCGAGTACGCGCTCCTTTGTGTGGTGTTCGCCGTGACTGCCGTGATGACGGGCAGCTTCTCGCCCACGACGAGCTAATGCCGCGGTGCGCGCCCGGCACTACGGCGCTCGCATGATGGCGCGGCGCACGGCGGCGAGCGGTGCGTGATCATCGAGGCGCACCGTCGCGCCGTCGGACACCACACCGAGCTGCCGCCACAGCGTCATCAGATCCGGCGCCACGGCGGTGTCCTTCATCTGCGCGTACAGATCCTCGAGTGTGCGCGTGCCGACCGCCGCGTCTCCAGTGCGCAGCACGCGCTCGATTGGCCAGTCGGTCGCGAGTCCGCCGCTCTCGCGCAGTATCGCGCGCAGCGCATCCTGCAGTCCGAAGCGCAGCTGCGTGCGCCGTCGGATGTCCACGTCCGCCAGCAGACAGAACATGGCGCCGCCCCAGTACGTGCGGCCCCAGGTGTGCGTATGGTCGAGCCCGTGATCATCCTCGAGCGGCAATCCGCGGGGCATGGCGCGCATCTCCTCGGCCCAGACGTCTTCCTCCGACCGGTTGCCTGCCTGCATCCGTGCTATACCCTCGACGTAGGTGGCGAGCCCCTCGGACAGCCACGCATGGCGCTCGCCGGTGTCCGGAAGCGCGAGGTGAGTCATCTCGTGAACCAACACCCAGTCGGCGAGCAGTTGCGCATCGGTGACCTCGCGCCCCACCCGCACGCGGATGAAGGCATTGGGATTGGCGTAGGTGGTGCCGCCGTGCACGCCGTCACCGGGCTCGACCTGGATGCGGACCCGCAGGCTGCGCGCGGGGAAGCGCCCATAGTAACGCGCGACGATATCGGCCGAGCGGCGCACCCAGGCGAGCAGGGCTTCGGTGCCGCGGCCGAATTCGCCGCGCGTCTCGACCTCGAGCGCTGCGCCGGCGACACTGAGCTCGGCCGTTGCGGGGGACTCGGCGGCGGGCGCCAGCGAGGCCAGTGCCAGGTACGCGAGCGTAACCACGGCAGCGTGGGCGGCGGGCCGGATACGCGCCATCAGCGTGCCGTTCAGCGTGCGGTCTGTCCGAACAGCACGCGCCTTGCCTCCTCGGTGAGCGCGGTTTCGGTGTTGACGCTCGCGGCGATCTCGTAAGCGCGCACGGTCGCGGGACGGTCGTGGATCGCCTGGAACCAGCGCTTGAGGTGAGGGAAGTCGTCGAGGCTCTGGCCCTGCGACTCGTAGGGGACGATCCAGGGATAGGCGGCGATGTCAGCGATCGAGTAGTCGCCGGCGACGAAGGAGCGGTCGGCGAGCCGCCGGTTGAGCACACCATACAGTCGGTTGGTTTCCTTGACGTAGCGCTCGATGGCGTAGGGGATCTTCTCCGGTGCGTAGCGGGCGAAGTGGTGATTCTGGCCAGCCATGGGGCCGAGGCCGGCCATCTGCCAGAACAGCCACTGCGTGACCTCGACTCGCCCGCGCAGGTCCGTGGGCAGCAGCAGTCCGGCCTTTTGCGCCAGATAGAGAAGTATGGCGCCGGACTCGAACACCGAGAGCGGGCCGCCGCCGTCACCCGGCGCGTGATCGACGATCGCGGGGATGCGGTTGTTCGGAGCGATCGCCAGGAACGCCGGCTCGAACTGTGCTCCCTTGGCGATATTCACCGGTGTGATGCGGTAGGGGAGCCCCGTTTCCTCGAGGAACATGGTGATCTTGTGTCCATTCGGCGTGGTCCAGTAGTAGAGGTCGATCATCTGTGCGTTTACCTCCCGCGCGGGCGAGAATCGCACGCAGGACGTATGGCCGGCGAGACCCTTCGGGGTCACGTCAGCGTGCGCCTTTCGCGGTAGGCATATGGTAACGGCGCCCATCGATTGCAGCCCCGGCGAGCTTCTCAGCCGCCTCGAGTCGGCCGGCTACGCGTTGCTGCAGCCGTCGGCGGCGAGTGCAGCGCTGCGACTCGACCTCGGCGGGCTCGACCGGTTGCGCGACACGTGGGACCGGCTGCCGCGCGATACCTATCTGCGCGACGGCGGTCACTACCGGGCGCGCCGGCACAGCTGCTTCGTGTATGCACCGGGCGGCGCGCTCACGCAGGTGGCGCACCGCGCGCACTGGCAGCCAACGTCCTACAACGCTCTCCACGGCGGGATGCAGCGCTGGTTCGACCCGATCGAGCCGCCGGTCACCGGCGCACCGGCCTGGCGGCAGCTGGTCGCATCGCTCGGCGAGCTGTTCGCGCGGCTACAGCCGGTCGAGCGCTGGTTCATCGAGGCTCACCAGTTTCGCATCGACACCAGCGCCGGCATCGGCCGGCCGACGCCCGAGGGCGCGCATCGCGACGGCGTGGATTTTGTCGCCGTGGTGCTGGTGCGGCGGTCCGCCGTGCGCGGCGGCGAGACGCGCGTGTTCGAGACTCAGGGCAGCCGCGGCGTGCGCTTCACCATGGAGCTGCCCTGGTCGATGCTGCTGATGGACGATGCGCGGGTGATCCACGAGACAACGCCGATCCAGGCAGACGGCGCCGCGGGCGTGCGCGATACGCTGGTACTCACCTACCGCGCGCGCGGGTTTCAGGAGCCGGGCGGCGACTGAGGCTTGTGCGCATAGTGCCCGCGCTACGTCGTCACTCGGGGTGTTGCGGCGATGCGGCGCGGTGACGCGCGGCGCGGCGGCTCTGCGACCTCGTGCTGTTGCAGCGGCGCGGCGCGGCGTTGCGCTGCCGGCGCTGCGCTGCTGCGACGCTCGCGGCGCGGCTCGCAGGTGCGATATCCGCACAAAAGAGCCATGACGCGAACGTTCAAGTGAAATATTATTTTCTTTGCGTCCCTTTCCGCGTACCCTCCGACTCAAACATGCGCACGGGGACAACTGAAGCGCGGCAGCGGATTGACAACGATAACGGCAGAGGAATTGGCAGATGCTCATTCTCACGCGACGCGTCGGTGAGACCGTCATGATTGGTGACGACGTGACCATAACGGTTCTGGGGGTCAAGGGGAACCAGGTCCGCGTCGGCATCAATGCGCCCAAGCACGTGGCGGTGCACCGCGAGGAAATCTACGAGCGCATTAAGCGCGAACAACAGGCCGAGGAGCTGGCCGAGGAGCCGAAGACGGCCGACTACGCGCGCGTCTAGAGCGGACGAGCACTCGGCGCTGCGGTCAGGTTGAGCCGCCCGGCGCCGCCGCAGCTCATGGCGGGCGTTGCTCGCGCCCGGCTCATCGCCCTTGATCGGGCATCCGTACTCGTCGACGGCGACTCCCGGCGGTGTCCTGGCGCCACCCGCTCAGGCTCAGCGGAAGCTCGGCAACAGCGCGCTCGCCAGCGACTGCACCTCGGCGCGGCGCACCACCACAGCCGCTTCCTCGATGTCGCGCGCCAGCAGCCGGTCGCTCTGCGCGAACGGCACCTTCAGGCGCATGGCACTGTGTGCGCGCGCGAGCCGCGGCGAGGTCTTGCGCGGTGCGTGGAAATCCACGCCCTGGCAGGCAGCGAGAAACTCGATGGCGATGATGTTGGCGCAGTTGCCCGCCATGGTGAGCAGGCGGCGCGCGCCGTGGGTCGCCATGCTCACATGGTCTTCCTGATTCGCCGAGGTGGGAATGCTGTCGACGCTCGCCGGATGCGACAGCATGCGGTTCTCGGCGACCAGTGCCGCCGCCGTCACCTGTGCCAGCATGAAGCCGGAGTTCACGCCGCTGTCGGGTGTGAGAAAGGCCGGCAGCCCACTCATCTTCGGGTCCACCAGCAACGCCAGGCGCCGCTCGGCGAGGGAGCCGATCTCGGCGCAGGCGAGTGCGAGGATGTCGGCGGCGAACGCCACCGGCTCGGCGTGAAAGTTGCCGCCCGAGAGCACCTCGCCGGTGTCCGGGAATATCAGCGGGTTGTCGGTCACGGCGTTGGCTTCGGTGACCAGCGTCGCCGCCTGCTGCGTCATGAGGTCGAGGCAGGCCCCCATCACCTGCGGCTGGCAGCGCAGCGAATAGGGATCCTGCACGCGCGGGCAGCTGCGATGCGACTCGCGGATCTCGCTGCCGCTCAGGAGCTCGCGGTACACCTGCGCGACGCGCGCCTGGCCGTCGTGGCCGCGCAGGTGATGGATACGTGGATCGAACGGCGCGTCGCTCCCCTCGAGCGCATCGAGCGAGAGCGCGCCGCTCACCACGGCGCCCGCGTACACCGCCTCGAGCTCGAACAGCCCGGCAAGCGCCAGCGCGGTGGAGACCTGCGTGCCGTTCAGCAGCGCGAGGCCCTCCTTGGGGCCGAGCGCGAGCGGTGCCAGTCCTTCCTGCGCGAGCGCCTCCGCGGCCGGCAGCACTTCGCCGTGCCGGCGGATGTGACCCAGGGCGAGGACGCTCAGTGACAGGTGCGCGAGCGGCGCGAGATCTCCCGAGGCGCCGACCGATCCCTGCGCCGGCACGCACGGCAACAGTCCCGCATTGATGAGCCGCTCGAGAAAGTGCACCAGCTCGGGGCTCACGCCGGAGAATCCCTGCAGCAGGCTGGTGAGCTTCAGCACCAGCGTGAGACGCACGATCGCATCGTCGAGCAGCGGTCCGACGCCGGCGCTGTGCGAGAGGATGATGTTCCGCTGCAGCAGCGTGCGCTGGCTTGGGGCGATGCGGGTCTGTGCCAGCAGGCCAAAGCCGGTGTTGATGCCGTAGGCGGGCGCATCGCCCGCGGCCAGGCGTGCGGTGACCGCATGGGCGTCGCGCACCGCGCTGAGCGCGGACGGATCGATGCTGACGGTGACCGGGCCGGCGCACACGCGCCGCAGCTCGGCGAGGCGCAGCGGACGCGCGCCCAGTTTCAGTGACTCTGATTCGGCCATCGCTGCACCTCCGCCGCGCGCACCACGGTGCGCCGGGGATTGAAGCCAATCCAGTAACCAAGCTCTTCCGGCGCGCGCACGTTCCACACCACGAAATCCGCGGCCTGCCCGGCGGCGAGCGCACCGCGCTCGCGGGCGAGCCCGAGCGCCTGGGCGGCGTGGCGCGTCACCCCGAGGAGCGCCTCCTCGGCAGTGAGCCCGAACAGGCGCGTTGCCATGCTCATCGCGAGCAGCAGCGAGGTCGCGGGCGCGGAGCCCGGATTGCAGTCGCTCGCCACCGCCATCGCGGCGCCCGCCGCCCGCAGCGCCGCTACCGGCGGCGGCCGCTGCGCGGCCAGGCAGTAATAGGCCACCGGCAGGAGCACCGCGGCGGTTCCGGCGCGCGCGAGCGCCGCGGCTTCCGGCTCGCCGGCGTACTCGAGGTGATCGCACGACAGTGCGCCGTGGCGGGTCGCCATCAGCGTGCCGCCGAGATTGCTCAGCTGCTCGGCGTGCAGCTTTACCGGGAGCCCGAGCGCGCGCGCGGCCGCAAACAGCCGCTCCGCCTGGGCGACCGTGAACGCGATGCTCTCGCAGAATACGTCCACTGCATCGACCAGTCCCTCGCCGGCGAGCGCGGGCAGCCACTCGCGCGCGATCACCTCGATGTAGTCGTCGGCGCGGCCGTGGTACTCGGGCGGCAGCGTGTGAGCGGCGAGGAGCGTGGTGCGCACCGTCACCGGAAAGGCGCGTCCCAGGTGGCGCGCGACGCGCAGCATCTTGGCCTCGTCCGCGAGGGTGAGCCCGTAACCGGATTTGATTTCGATGGCGGTCACGCCTTCGGCGAGCAGCGCGGCGAGCCGCGGCGCACTCTCCTCGATCAGCTGCTGTTCGCTCGCGGCCCGCACCGCCCGCACGGTGGCAAGGATTCCGCCGCCGGCACGGGCGATGGCCTCGTAGGAGGCCCCGCGCAGCCGCTCGGCGTACTCGCCCGCGCGCGTGCCGGCGAACACCAGATGGGTGTGGCAGTCGATGAACCCGGGCGTCACCCAGGCGCCGCCCAGATCGTGCACCTCGTCGGCGGCGACCGGCGGGAGCGACGCTTCCTCACCCACCCACTCGATGCGACCGCCGCGGGTGAGGAGCGCCCCGCGCGAGAGAAGGCGTGCCGCGGCATCGCAGGTCGCGAGCTGCGCGTTGTGCCAGAGCTTCAGGGGCTCGTGCACGGCCCGGCAGCCTCAGCCGGCGCTGCCGAGGAAGGG
This sequence comes from Steroidobacteraceae bacterium, assembly GCA_036008385.1. Lineage (GTDB taxonomy): Bacteria > Pseudomonadota > Gammaproteobacteria > Steroidobacterales > Steroidobacteraceae > 13-2-20CM-66-19. Next base: position 111,622 of record DASYNX010000087.1, on the reverse strand, counting down.
CAGGTTGAGCCCCTGCTCGCGGGCACAGGCGATCGCGCTCTCGTAGCCGGCGTCAGCGTGGCGCATGACACCGGTCGCCGGGTCGTTCCACAGGACGCGCTCGATGCGGCGCGCCGCCGCGGGCGTGCCGTCGCAGACGATGACCACGCCGGCGTGCTGCGCGTAGCCCATGCCGACGCCGCCGCCGTGATGGATCGACACCCAGGTGGCGCCACTGGCGGTGTTGAGCAGTGCATTCAGCAGCGGCCAGTCGGCGACCGCATCCGAGCCGTCGCGCATCGCCTCGGTCTCACGGTTGGGGCTGGCGACGGAGCCGGAATCGAGATGATCCCGGCCGATGACGATCGGGGCCTTGAGCTCGCCGCGCGCCACCATTTCATTGAACGCGAGCCCGAGGCGGTGCCGATCACCCAGCCCCACCCAGCAGATGCGCGCGGGCAGGCCCTGGAACTGGATCCGCTCGCGCGCCATGTCGAGCCAGTGGTGCAGGTGCGCATCGTCGGGCAGGAGCTCGCGGACCTTCAGATCAGTGCGCGCGATGTCTTGCGGATCCCCCGAGAGCGCCACCCAGCGGAACGGCCCCTTGCCCCGGCAGAACAGCGGCCGCACGTACGCCGGCACGAAGCCCGGAAAGGCGAAGGCGTCCTTCACGCCCTCGTCGAAGGCCACCTGGCGCAGGTTGTTGCCGTAGTCGAAGACCGGGATGCCGAGCTTCTGGAAGGCGAGCATCGCCTCGACGTGGCGGGCCATCGAGGCGCGCGCCGCGCGTGAGACCTCTGCCGGATCCTCCGCGCGCAGCCGGTCCCACTTCTCGACGCTCCACCCGGCCGGCAGGTAGCCGTTGACCGGATCGTGCGCCGAGGTCTGGTCCGTCACTGCGTCCGGACGCACGTCGCGGCGCAACAGCTCGGGCAGCAGCTCGCACGCGTTGCCCAGCAGTCCCACCGACAGCGCCTTGCCGCCGCGGCGCGCGCGCTCGAGCCGCTCGAGCGCCTCATCGAGCGTCGCCGCCTGGACGTCGAGGTACCTGGTGGACAGGCGCTTGGCAATGCGCTCCGGCCGGCACTCGATAGCCAGCATCGAGGCGCCCGCCATGGTGGCCGCGAGCGGCTGCGCGCCGCCCATGCCGCCGAGGCCGGCGGTCAGGATCCAGCGGCCGGCGAGGTTGCCGTCGTAGTGCTGGCGGCCCATCTCCACGAAGGTCTCGTAAGTGCCCTGCACGATTCCCTGGCTGCCGATGTAGATCCAGGACCCCGCCGTCATCTGACCGAACATCATCAGCCCCTTGCGGTCGAGCGCGTTGAAATGGTCCCAGTCGGCCCAGCGCGCCACCAGGTTCGAATTGGCGAGCAGCACGCGCGGGGCATCCGCGTGGGTGCGGAACACGCCGACCGGCTTGCCCGACTGGATGAGCAGCGTCTCGTCATCCTTGAGCTGACGCAGCGTGTTGACGATCTGCTCGTAGCACTGCCAGTTGCGGGCGGCCTTGCCGATACCGCCATACACCACGAGCTCTCCGGGCCGCTCGGCGACCTCCGGATCGAGATTGTTCATCAGCATGCGCAGCGGCGCTTCGGTGAGCCAGCTGCGACAGCTGAGCTGCGTGCCGCGCGCGGCCCGCAGCGGCAGTCGGGCGGTGGGTGTGGTCATGATTGCCTCGGTTGACAGCTGGCGGTGAGCTCGTAACGCGAGCCCGGATGATAAAGGTCGGCGACGCTGGCGATGCGCCCGTTCGAGAAGGTGCGCCGGCGGATCAGCAGGCACGCCTCGCCCGGCTCGAGCCTGAGCAGCCGCCGGATGCGCCCCTCGGGCAGCAGTGCCCGCACGGTGTGCTCGGCGCGCTGCAGTGGTGCGACGCGGATCAGGAACTCGTGCGGCGTGGTGCGCGCGAAGTCGTTGTCCAGGTACCCGGGAGCGACCTGCGGGTTGACGTAACGCTCCTCGACCTGCAGCGGCAGGCCGTCCTCGAAGTGCGCCAGCAGCGAATGATCGAGCATCGTGCCGGGCTTCACTCCGCAGCGCTCGGCGAGCTCGCGTGTGGCGCTCACCGGGCCGAGCGCGATCACCTTGGCACGCCAGGCATGACCGCGGGCGCGGATCTCGTCGGCGATGTTGCGGACCTCGAGCGGGTGGGCATGCACGCGCTGTTCGCCGACGAAGGTGCCGACGCCGGCGACGCGCACCAGCACGCCCTCGGCGGCCAGCTCGCGCAATGCGCGGTTCGCCGTCATGCGCGACACGCCGAAGGTGCGGGTGAGCTCGTTCTCCGAGGGCACGCGCTCGCCGGCGCGCAGCTCGCCGGCGGCGATCTGCTCGAGGATGAAGTGCTTCACCTGGAGGTAGCGGGCGGCGGCGCTCGGCAGCGACACGGGTCGGGCTTCCTCGGGGGCCTCGCGGACACCCATGATCGCACCGGCGGGGGTAACCTGTCTATACAGGTCCAGTGCGGAAGGACTGTTCCCCCGCGCGTCCGGATCCGCTAGAATGCGCGGCCCTCGCGGGCTGCACGCCGCGCGGGGACGGGTGGCTGGTGTCGCGAGTCGGCAGGATGGACGCGCGGTACCCCCGAGAGAACATGACCGGAAAGCCCCCGCGGGGCTTTTTTTTTGGGTGGGCCTTTAGGCCCATTTTTGTTTGCAGGCGCTGCTGGCGCCACGGGGGACGGTACGACGACGGGGATCTTGCGAGAGCGGCTCACTGCCCTCATCGAGCCGCTGGTCGCGCGGCTCGGGTTCGAACTGGTCGAGCTCGAGTACGCGCCCGGACGCGGGCACGGGGTACTGCGGCTGTTCATCGATTCGCAAGCGGGCGTCGGGCTCGAGCAGTGCGCGCACGTCAGCCGCGAGGTGTCGGCGCTGCTCGACGTCGAGGATCCGATCCCGAGCGCCTACACGCTGGAGGTGTCCTCTCCCGGATTCGACCGGGTGCTGCGCACCCAGGCGCATTTCGGGCGTTTCGTCGGCTCGCGGGTGTTCGTCGAGCTGAAGGAGCCGCGCGCCGGGCGGCGCCGCTACACCGGCAGGCTCCTCACGGTCGATGCGGCGGGCATCGCGCTCGAGGTCGATCACGAGCAGGTGGCGGTGGCGTTCAACGAGATTGGCAAGGCGCGGCTGGCGTCCTGACGGCAGGCACTGCGCGACGGGTTAACCGAGGTACGACGGAAGTGAACAAGGAAATTCTGATGGTGGTCGACGCCGTCTCCAACGAGAAGGGCGTCGACAAGGAAGTGATCTTCGAGGCGCTCGAGGCGGCACTTGCGTCCGCTACACGCAAGAAGCACGGCGAGGAGTGGGACGTGCGGGTCGCGATCGACCGCAAGAGTGGCGACTACGAGACCTTCCGGCGCTGGAAGGTGTTCGCCGACGATTCCAAGGAACTCGAGGTCCCCGAGCGCGAGCTGCGACTCGAGGACGCGCTCGATCTCGACGCTACGGCCGCCGCCGGCGGGTTCGTCGAGCAGCCGATCGAATCGGTTGCCTTCGGCCGCATCGCGGCCCAGCAGGCCAAGCAGGTCATCGTGCAGAAGGTGCGCGAGGCCGAGCGCGCCCAGGTGGTCGACGCCTACCGCGACCGCGTGGGCACGCTGGTGAGTGGCGTGGTCAAGCGCGTCGACCGCAACGGCATCTACATCGACCTCGGCAGCAATGCCGAAGGCTTCGTGCCGCGCACCGACATGATCCCGCGCGAGCAGGCCAAGCCCCAGGACCGCATCAAGGCCTACCTCAAGGAGGTGCGCTCCGAGCAGCGCGGCCCGCAGCTGTTCCTCACGCGCACGGCGCCGGAGTTTCTGATCGAGCTGTTCAAGCTCGAGGTGCCGGAAGTCGGGCAGGGGCTGATCCAGATCCTCGGCGCCGCCCGCGACCCGGGCATACGCGCCAAGATCGCGGTCAAGAGCAACGATCCGCGCATCGACCCGGTCGGCGCCTGCGTCGGCATGCGCGGCTCGCGCGTGCAGGCGGTCTCCAACGAGATCGCCGGCGAGCGGGTGGACATCATCCCCTACGTCGACAACCCGGCGCAGTTCGTGATCAACGCCATGTCGCCGGCGGAGGTCATGTCCATCGTGGTGGACGAGGACTCCCACAGCATGGACATCGCCGTTTCCGAGGAGAAGCTCAGCCAGGCGATCGGCCGCGGCGGTCAGAACATCCGCCTCGCCAGCCAGCTCACCGGCTGGGATCTGAACGTCATGACTGAGTCCGATGCCGAGGCCAAGAGCGAGACCGAGTCGAAGGAGCTGGTGCAGAACTTCATGAAGCAGCTGGACGTCGATGAAGACGTCGCGACCATCCTGGCGCAGGAGGGCTTCTCGACCATCGAGGAGATCGCCTACGTGCCCCAGGCCGAGCTCGCGGCCATCGAGGAGTTCGACGAGGACATGGTCAAGGAGCTGCGCAATCGGGCTCGCGACGTGCTGCTCACCCAGGCGATCGCGAGCGAGGAGTCGCTCGATCAGTCGATGCCGGCGGACGATCTGCTGCTGCTCGAGGGCATGAGCCCCGACCTGGCGCTCACACTCGCGCGGCGCGGCGTGCGCACCCGCGAGGATCTCGCCGAGCAGTCGGTCGACGAGCTCGCCGACATCGAGGGGCTGGCCGCCGAGAAGGCCGCCAAGCTCATCATGACGGCGCGCGCGCCGTGGTTCGAGGCGGGTAACTGAGGACGGGACGAGGATACATCATGGCGGAAGTGACCGTTTCCCAGTTCGCCGAAGTCCTGAAGGTGCCGGTCGATCGGCTGCTGGTGCAGCTCGACCAGGCGGGCATCAAGGTCTCCGGACCCGACGCGCGCATCAGCGACGATGCCAAGCTCGAATTGCTGACGCACCTGCGCCGCAGCCACGGCAGCGATGCCGACGGCGACGGCGCGCCGCGCAAGATCACGCTCAAGCGCAAGACGCAGAGCGAGCTGAAGCTCGCGAGCAATCAGGGGCGGGCGCGCACCGTGAACGTCGAGGTGCGCCGCAAGCGCACCTACATCAAGCGCGACGTGCTCGAGGAGCAGGCGCGCGCCCAGCAGGACGAGATCGATCACCGCCGCCGTGAGGCGGAGGAGGCCGCGCGCGCCGAGAGCGAGCGGGTCGAGGCCGAGCGCCGTGAGCGCGAGCGGCTGGAAGCGGAGAACCGCCGCCGCGTCGAGGAGGAAGAGGCGCGCCGGCGTGCGCTCGAAGATGCCCGCCGGGCGGGCGAGCAGCGCACCCGTGACGACGAGGTGCGGCGCCGGGTGGAGCGCGAGGAGCACGAGCGCCGTGGCAGCACCGAGCGCGAGCGTCCCCAGGTGCCAGCCGCGCCGGTGCCGCCGCGCGAGCGGCTGGTCGCCGCTGCCCCCGCCGCCCCCACGGCCGCGGACGACACACAGCGCACGCGCTACGGGCGTCAGGAGCTGCACGTCACCGGCGACGTCAGCTCGCGCTATAAGAAGAAGCGCCGCGCCAAGGCGCGCCCGGTGCCGGCGTCGGCCGAGGGCAAGCACGGCTTCGAGATGCCGACCGCGCCGGTGGTGCGCGAGGTGGGCATCGGCGAGACCGTCACGGTGGCCGAGCTCGCCCAGAGGATGGCGGTGAAGGCGACCGAGGTCATCAAGGTGCTCATGAACATGGGCGTGATGGCCACCATCAATCAGCCGATCGACCAGGACACCGCGGTGCTCGTGGTCGAGGAGATGGGTCATACGTCCAAGCTCCTCAGGGAGAACCAGATCGAAGCGGATCTGCAGGGCGAGCAGGCGGAAGCCGCGCTCGAGCCGCGTCCGCCGGTGGTTACCGTCATGGGCCACGTCGACCATGGCAAGACCTCGCTCCTCGACTACATCCGCCGCACCAAGGTGGCCGCGGGCGAGGCGGGCGGTATCACGCAGCACATCGGCGCCTATCACGTGGAGACGCCCAAGGGCGTCATCACCTTCCTCGACACGCCCGGCCACGCGGCCTTCACCGCCATGCGAGCGCGCGGCGCGCGCGCCACCGACGTCGTGGTACTGGTGGTCGCCGCCGACGATGGTGTGATGCCGCAGACGATCGAGGCCATCCAACACGCGCGCGCTGCGGGTGTGCCGATCGTCGTGGCTGTCAACAAGATCGACAAGAGCGATGCGGACCCGGACCGGGTGCGCACCGAGCTGTCCAAGCACGAGGTCATCTCCGAGGACTGGGGAGGCGAGAACATCTTCGTGCAGGTGTCGGCCCGTACCGGGCAGGGGATCGATCAGCTGCTCGAGGCCATCCTGCTGCAGGCCGAGGTGCTCGAGCTGCGGGCGCCGCGCACCGGGCTCGCCTCGGGCGTGGTGATCGAATCGAGTATCGAGAAAGGGCGGGGCGCGGTCGCGACGGTGCTGGTGAAGCGCGGTACGCTGCGCATGGGCGACCCGATCATCGCCGGCTCGGAGTTCGGCCGGGTGCGCGCCATGTTCGATGAGAACAGCAAGCCGGTCAGCGAGGCGCCGCCGTCGATGCCGGTGGTGGTGCTCGGGCTCTCGGCGGCCCCCAACGCCGGCGATGAGCTGCTCGCGGTCGAGAGCGAGCGCAAGGCGCGCGAGGTGGCCCTCTACCGCCAGGGCAAGTTCCGTGACGTGAAGCTCGCGCGGACGACGACCCGCGCCGAGGACGTGTTCTCGCAGATGGGCGAGGAGAAGGCCGGCGTCGTGTCGGTACTCATCAAGGCGGACGTGCAGGGCAGCGCCGAGGCGCTGCGCGAGGCGCTCACCAAGCTGTCCACCGAGGAGGTGCAGGTCAAGGTGATCGCGAGCGGCCTCGGCGGCATCACCGTTTCCGACGTGCAGCTCGCGGCGGCATCGCGCGCGCTCGTCATCGGCTTCAACGTGCGCGCCGATGCCGGCGCGCGCGATGCAGTCAAGGAGACCGGCGTCGAGGTGCGCTACTACAGCATCATCTATGAGGCCATCGACGACGTGAAGCAGATGATGACCGGCATGCTGCAGCCGGAGATCAAGGAGCAGATCGTCGGCGTGGCGCAGGTGCGCGAGGTGTTCCGCTCCAGCAAGTTCGGCGTGGTGGCCGGCTGCCTGGTCACCGAGGGCTTAGTCCGGCGCAACAACCCGATCCGTGTACTGCGCGACAACGTCGTCATCTTCGAAGGCGCGCTGGAGTCGCTGCGGCGCTTCAAGGACGACGTGAGCGAAGTGCGCGCCGGCACCGAGTGCGGTATTGGCGTGAAGAACTACCAGGACGTGCGCGTCGGCGACCAGATCGAGTGCTTTGCCCGGGTCGAGGTGGCGCGCACGCTGCAATAATGAGCGAGTCACGCACCCGCCGCATCGAGTCCGAGATCCAGCGCGTGCTCGCGACGCTCATCGCCCGCGAGGTGAAGGATCCGCGGGTCGGCAACGTCACCATCACGGCGGTGAGCGTGGCGGCCGACATGGGCAGCGCGCGCGTGTTCTTCACTCCGTTCGCCGCGCGCAACCCGCCCGAGCAGGTGTGCGCGGCGCTCACCCACGCCGCCGGGTTCCTGCGCGGCGAGCTCGGCCGGCGACTGGGATTGCGCCACGCACCGCGGCTGCAATTCGTGTTCGATGAGAGCGTCGAGGGCGCCGCGCGCCTCACCGGCCTCATCGACCGTGCGGTCGCCGAGGATGCCGCCGCGGCGACGCCGGCTGAAGAGCCGGGCTCCGGCGGCGCCGCTCGCGAGCGGCGCTGACGTTCGCGAGCCATGGACAGCGGCATTCTGCTGCTCGACAAGCCCCGCGGCCTGTCGTCGAACGCGGCCCTGCAGCAGGTACGGACGCTCTACCACCGGATCAAGGGCGGGCACGTAGGCAGCCTCGACCCGTTGGCGAGCGGCATGCTGCCGATCTGCCTCGGGGAGGCCACCAAGGTCGCCGGAGACATTCTCGCCGGCCGTAAGCGCTACCGCTTCACGGTGAGTCTCGGCGTGCGCACCGTGACCGCAGACGCCGAGGGTGCGGCGAGTGAGACCGCGCCGGTCCCGGCGCTCGAGCGCGGGCAGGTCGAGGCGGCCCTGGCGGGATTTCTCGGCGCGCGCGTGCAGGTGCCGCCGATGTACTCCGCGCTCAAGCGTGCCGGTCAGCCGCTTTATCGGCTGGCGCGCGCCGGTGTGACGGTCGAGCGCGCGCCGCGGCAGATCGAGCTGTCGGAGCTCACGCTGACGGCACTCACCCCCGCGACCCTCGAGCTCGAGGCGCTGTGCTCGAAGGGCACCTACATTCGTGTGCTGGCGGAGGACATCGCCGCCGCGCTCGGTACGCTCGGGCACGTGACGGCGCTGCGGCGCTTGTACGTCGAGCCATTCGAGCGCGAGCCGATGCACACGCTCGAGTCGCTCGCCGCCGCGTGCGGCCGCGGCGAGCGGCCGCTGCTGCTCGGGCCCGACTGGCCGCTCGCGCGCTTGCCGGCCGTGCGTCTGACCGCGCTCGAGACGCAGCGCGTTCGCCACGGACAGTGCGTAATGGCGGAGGTAGCGGGCGCGCCCGCGCGCGTACGCCTCTACGATGAAAGCGGGAGATTTCTGGGCGTCGGAGCGGCCGATGCAGCTGGTGCGGTGCAGCCGCGCCGGCTCCTCAACCTAACCGATGCGCGCAGCGGCTACTGAGCGCTGCCGTTGATCTTGATGGCAGTGTCCATCATGAACAGCTGCTGCTGCGCCCACACCTTGCCGGTAGCGTCGGCCTGTTGCTTGCCGTAGGCGTTACCGAATCCCGTGCAATCGCCGGGCTTCGACGGAAGCCGTGAGCCGGTCCCCTGGACGCATCCGGCGGGTGGCGCGTCGTTCGCTGCCAGGGCTGGGGACTTCGCTGCCTCCGGAGTCGACGGGGTGCTCGCGCAGGCCGCAAGCCCCAGCGCGAGGCAGGTGCCGATGAGTCGTGTCTTTAGCATGGCGATCACCTCAATGGACATGCTAGGCCTGCACCCGGCCCTTGTGCAAGTGCACAAGCGCCTGCTTGGCTTGTGGCGGCGATGCGCGCGCAGGTAGAATGCGCGGCTTACCAAAAGGGCTCTTAAGACAAGCAGTTAGGATTATCGCGCAATGGCTTTAACCAGCGAGAAAAAGGGCGGGATCCTCGCGCAGTTCCGCCGCGGGCCGGGTGATACCGGCTCACCCGAAGTGCAGGTCGCGCTGCTCTCCGAGCGCATCAACGGGCTCGGCGAGCACTTCACGGCACACAAGCGCGATCACTCCTCGCGACGCGGGCTCGTCAAGCTCGTGAACCAGCGCCGCAAGCTCCTTGATTACCTCAGAGCCACGCAGCCGGAGAAGTACCAGGAACTCGTCGAGCGCCTGGGGCTTCGCCGCTGAGACACCTGCCAGCCGCCGCTCCCGCGAGCGCGGCCCCGGTGTTTTCTGCCTTCCCTTTCACTTCCGAGGATTCAAGCTGTGAGCGTTGTCAGCAAGTCATTTCCCTACGGCCAGCACTCCGTAACCATCGAGACGGGCGAGGTCGCCCGCCAGGCCGAGGGGGCCGTGCGCGTCTCCATGGGCGAGACCGTCGTGCTGGTCACCGCCTGCGCCAGGCAGGCAGCCACGCCGGGACGGGATTTCTTTCCGCTCACGGTGAATTACATCGAGAAGACCTATGCAGCGGGACGCATTCCCGGGGGCTTCTTCAAGCGCGAGGGACGCCCCACCGAGAAGGAGACCCTCACCTCGCGGCTCATCGACCGCCCCATCCGGCCGCTGTTCCCGGACGGATTCCTCAACGAGGTGCAGGTCGTGGCGACGGTGCTGTCGATGGACCCGGACATCGACGCCGACATCCCCGCGCTCCTCGGCGCATCGGCGGCGCTGGCGCTGTCGGGCATCCCGTTCAACGGACCGATCGGGGCGGCGCGCGTCGGCTGGAAGGACGGCCGCTATCTGCTGAACCCCACGGCCCAGGAGCTCGCGCAGTCACAGCTGCACCTGGTGGTTGCCGGCACCGAGCACGCCGTGCTCATGGTGGAATCGGAGGCCAAGGGCCTGTCCGAGGAAATCATGCTCGGTGCCGTGGTCTTCGGTCACGAGCAGATGCAGATCGCCGTCCGCGGCATTCGCGAGCTGGCGGCCCAGGCCGGCAAGCCACGCTGGAGCTGGGAGGCGCCGGCGGAGAGCGCCGAGCTGAGCAGCGCCGTGGCTCAGCAGGCGCAGGCCGCGCTCGAGCAGGCTTACAGCCTCACCGAGAAGCAGCAGCGCCATGCGCGCCTCGGCGAGATCAAGACGCAGACGCTCGCCGCGCTCAGCGCTGGTGAGTCGCCCAAGTGGAGCGCGCCTGCCGTCGAGGCTGCGCTCTTCCGGCTCGAGAGCAGCATCGTGCGCCAGCGCATCCTCAACGGCGAGCCGCGCATCGACGGGCGCGACACGCGCACCGTGCGTCCCATCACCGTCAAGGTGGGCATGCTGCCGCGCACGCACGGCTCGGCGCTGTTCACCCGCGGGGAGACCCAGGCGCTGGTGGTGACGACACTCGGCACGACGCGCGATGCGCAGATCATCGATGCGCTCGAGGGCGAGCGCCGCGAGCCGTTCATGCTGCACTACAACTTCCCGCCGTTCTCGGTCGGCGAGACCGGCATGATGGGATCGCCGAAGCGCCGCGAGATCGGCCACGGCAACCTCGCGCGCCGCGGCGTGAACGCCGTGATGCCCGACATGAGCACCTTCCCGTACGTCATCCGGGTAGTCTCGGAAATCCTCGAGTCGAACGGCTCGAGCTCGATGGCGAGCGTGTGCGGCACTTCGCTGTCGCTGATGGACGCGGGCGTGCCGATCAGAGCCCCGGTGGCCGGCGTCGCCATGGGTCTGGTGCTCGAGAGCGGCCGTTACCAGGTGCTCACCGACATCCTCGGCGACGAGGATCACCTCGGCGACATGGACTTCAAGGTCGCCGGCACCCGCGACGGCGTCACGGCGCTGCAGATGGACATCAAGGTCGAGGGGGTGACGCCGGAGATCATGCGCGTCGCGCTCGAGCAGGCGCGCGCCGGGCGGCTGCACATCCTCGATGAGATGAACAAGGTGCTGCGCGAGCCGCGCGAGAAGATGTCCGAGTGGGCGCCCTCGATCATCACTCTCAAGATCGACCCGGAGAAAATCCGCGACGTCATCGGCAAAGGCGGCGCAGTGATCCGTCAGATCACCGAGGAGACCGGCACCACCATCGATATCGAGAGCGACGGTACCGTGAAGATCGCCTCGGTGAGCGGGGCGGCCGGGCGCGAGGCGCAACGGCGCATCGAGCTGATCACCGCCGATGTCGAGGTGGGCCGGGTGTACGAGGGCAAGGTCGCGCGGCTGATGGACTTCGGCGCGTTCGTCACCATTCTCCCGGGCCGCGACGGCCTGGTGCACATCTCGCAGATTTCCAACGAGCGCGTCGAGCGCGTCAGCGACAAGCTCAAGGAAGGCGACGTGATCCGCGTGAAGGTGCTCGAGGTGGACCGCCAGGGGCGCATCCGGCTGTCGATGCGCGACGTGAGCGCCGCGGACTGAAGCCACCCACGCCGCCCGCAGCGGGCGGCGGCGCGCGCGATCAGCCCGGGGGACTGCGGCTCGCGTTCTGGCTGGCGAACAGCTTCAGACTCTGCTCGAGGTAATTGCCCATGGCGCTGCGCACTCCGGCGCCGTAGGAGCGGATCACCTGCGAGAGAAAGTCGCGGCTCATCAGCGGCTCCCCACCGTGCTCCTGCTCGGCGATCACCTGCAGCAGGATCGAGCGCGTGATGTCTCCCTGGGTCTTCTTGTCGACGACCACGAAGTCGATGCGCTCGAGCACCAGCCGGCGGATGTCGGCCAGTGTGATGTAGCGGCTCTCAACCGTGTCGTACAACCGCCTGTTCGGATACTTCTTTATTGTGCGCGGTTCGCTCATCGCATTCCCTCACTAGGAGTTATGCACCTTCCTTAGTGCAGGGCGTCGGCGCATACCTTATTACATTCGGCGCCGCGAACGAAGCCTTTAGCGGCCGGCGGCCGAGCTCAAGCGCCGCCCGTCAGGGCGCGGCGCGTACTTCCCGAATGCCCCGCAGACGCTCCGGGCACCAGTGCGCGCAGGCCCAGGCGAGCACGGTGGGCGCTGGCTCGAGCTCGAGCTGTGCCGGGGGATCCTGGCGCAGCAGCCTGAGCGCCTGGCACAGCTGCCGACTCGCGAGCGAGGCATCGAGGGCTACGGAGCGCCTTGATTTCGCGAGCTTTTCCCCGCCGGGCTCGACGACCAGCGGGAGGTGCAGATAGCGCGGCGCCGGCACTGCGAGCGCCCGCTGCAGGGCGAGCTGCCAGGGCGTGCTGTCGAGCAGATCCGCGCCGCGTACGACATCCGTGACCCCCTGTCGGGCATCGTCCACGACCACGGCGAGCTGATACGCGTAAGCGCCATCGCGGCGGCGGACGATCACGTCGCCGCGCTCGCGCAGGGCAAAGCGGCACACGCCCTGGGCGCGATCATCGAAGTCGACGAGGCTGTCATCGACCCGGAAGCGTGTGGCCGTGGGCCCGGGGCGTGTCGGGCCCTGCCGGCAGGTCCCGGGGTAGCCACCGCGCTCGGGGTCGCGCGCGCGGCGCGGACAGCTGCACTCGAAGGTCGCGCCGCGGGTCACGAGCGTGCGCAGCGCCTGCGCGTAGTGATGAGTGCCGGCGCTCTGGTACTCGACGGCGCCGTCCCAGGTGAGCCCGAAGGCTTCGAGCGTGCGCAGGATCCCGTCCGCGCAGCCGTGAATCACCCGCGCAACATCCAGATCCTCCATGCGCAGCAGCCATCGGCCACCACGACTGCGGGCGTCGGCGAAACTGCCGAGCGCTGCGACCAGCGAGCCCAGATGGAGCGGTCCGGTGGGAGAGGGCGCGAAGCGCCCGACGTACAGAGGTGGGTCAGCGCGGGGTGTGCCGGTCGCGCCCGGCTCAGCGATAGCGGTCGTCGCGGTCGCCGTACTGCCGCTCGCGCCGTTCGCGGCGCTCCTGTGCTTCGATGCTGAGCGTCGCTACCGGACGCGCTTCGAGGCGCTTGACGCCGATTTCCTCGCCGGTCTCGAGGCAGTAGCCGTACGAGCCGTCCTCGATGCGCTTCAGCGCATCGTCGATCTTGCGGATGAGCTTGCGTTCGCGATCGCGCGTGCGCAGCTCGAGGCTGAACTCCTCTTCCTGGGTGGCGCGGTCGTTGGGATCGGGAAAGTTCGCCGCCTCGTCCTTCATGTGCGAGACCGTGCGATCGACCTCGACCATGAGATCGCGCTTCCAGCTGTTGAGGATGTGGCGGAAGTGCTCGAGCTGCTCCTTGTTCATGTACAGCTCGCCGCGCTTGACGATGTAGGGCTGTACGTCGCGCGGGCCGGCGAGCAGGCTCCCGGGCTCGAGGCCCTCGGCCTCGTCGCTCTCGGTGCTCGCGAGCGCAGTCACGGCGCGTGCCGTGGCGACGATGCCCGCGGCGGGCGGCGCGGGAGCGACCGGGCCGGCGCTGCGCAGGGGCTTCCTGAGCGCCGCTGCACTCTCCGGGGCGGCGGCCTGCGCGGGGGCCACGGGCTTGCGGGTCGGAGCCGTCGCGCTCTTGCGCGCATGTGCGGCCGCCGCCTTGGCCCGCGCGCTTTCGGGCCTGTGGGCGAGCGACTTTCTGATCGTGGGCCGGCTTGCCGCCTTCTTGCCCTTCGCGGACTTCGGCGCAGGTCTCTTGGCCGGCATCAATGGCTCCTCGAATCGGCATCCGCCTCGTGAAGAACGCGCGATTATACCGGCCGACCCCGGCCTGTACAGTGTCGCCGCACGGGTGCCCGCAGGGGCAAGGAAGCCCCCGCACGCACCTCGCAGCAGGGCCGGCCGCGGGAGCGCTAGGGAAGAGTGACCGCCGCCGGCGGCTGCCAGTCGTGCTGTCGTCGCTCGGCGACAACGGTGGTGCCGATGCCGCCGCGCACGTTGAAGCGCGCCGTCAGGCGCAGGAAGCGCGGATGCAGCGTCGCCTCGAGGTGGCTGGCGATCTCGTTGGTGACCGCCTCGTGGAACGCGCCGCGATCGCGGAACGACCAGATGTAGAGCTTCAGCGACTTCAGCTCCACGCACAGCTGGTCGGGCACGTACTCGAGCTCCAGGATCGCAAAATCCGGTTGCCCGGTACGCGGGCACAGACAGGTGAACTCGGGGATCTGCATGCGGATGGTGTAGTCGCGCTGCGCCTGCGGATTGGCGAACGTCTCGAGCTCGGTTGTGGGCCTTGCGGACATATTCCACTACACTACACCATCCGCGGAGGCGATCAGGCGCGACGGACGAATCAATCAGATGCGGCTGACCAAGATCAAGCTCGCCGGCTTCAAATCCTTCGTCGATCCGACCCAAATCAACTTCCCCAGCAATCTCACCGGCGTCATCGGCCCGAACGGCTGCGGCAAGTCCAACGTCATCGACGCGGTGCGCTGGGTCATGGGCGAGTTGTCCGCCAAGCACCTGCGCGGCGACAACATGGCCGACGTGGTGTTCAACGGCTCGAGTGCGCGCAAGCCCGTCGGCAACGCCTCGGTCGAGCTGATCTTCGACAACGCCGACGGCAAGATCGGCGGCCCGTACGCGAGCTTCGGCGAGATCTCGCTGCGCCGCCAGGTCGCCCGCGACGGCACCTCCGCCTACTTCATCAACGGCACCCGCTGCCGGCGCAAGGACATCACCGGACTGTTTCTCGGCACCGGACTCGGCTCACGCAGCTACGCCATCATCGAGCAGGGCATGATCTCGCGCATCATCGACGCGAAGACCGAGGACATGCGCGCGTTCGTCGAGGAGGCGGCCGGCATCTCGCGCTACAAGGAGCGGCGCAAGGAGACCGAGGCGCGCATCGCCGAGACACGTGAGAATCTCGAGCGGCTGCAGGACGTACGCGACGAGGTCGAGAAGCAGATCCGCCATCTGCAGCGCCAGGCGGCGAGCGCGCGCCGCTACCAGGCGCTCAAGGAGCAGGAGCGGCGGCTCGGCGCGGAAGTGCTGGCGCTGCGGCTGCGCGAGCTCGACAGCGGTGCGCAGCTGCAGGATGCGACGGTGCGCGAGCGCGAGCTCGCCATGCAGGCGCAGCTCGCCGGCCAGCGCTCCGCCGAGGCTGCGATCGAGAAGCAGCGCGCCGTACACGACACCCGCAGCGTCGAGCTCTCCGGCGTGCAGGCGCGCTTCTACGAGGTGGGCGCGGACATCTCGCGCCTCGAGCAGTCGCTCGAGCACACGCGCGAGCTGCGCGAGCGCCAGCGCGCCGACCTCGAGCAGACGCACGCGACGCTCACGGATCTCGCGGCGCACATCGGCCGCGACGAGCAGCAGCTCGCGGCGGTGCGCGCTGAGCTGTCGCGGCTGGCACCCGAGCGCGCGGCAGCACAGAAGGCCGAACAGACGGCGCTGGCGCAGCAGCAGGCGGGCGAGCAGGCGCTGCAGGACTGGCAGCAGCGCTGGGAGGAGCACACCCGCGCCACGGCGGCCGCGGATCAGAGCGCGCAGGTCGAGCGGGCGCGTATCGAGCAGCTGGAGAACCAGCTGCGCCGTCTCGTCAGCCACGCCGAGCGTCTGGCGGCCGAGCATCGCACTCTCGCGGATGCGCGCGCGGACCAGCAACTGGCGCAGCTGACCCGCGAGGAGGCGCAGGCGCGCACGGCGAGCGCCGAGCTCGCGCAGGCACTCGCCGCCGCGCAGGCGCGGGTGCAGACGCTGCGCGTGGCGCAACTCGGTGCGGAACAGCAGCTGGAGCAGGCGCGCGGGGCGCGCGAGACGGCGCGCGCGGAGTTGACTGCGCTGGAAGCGCTGCAGGCAGCGGCGCTGTCGGGCCACGCGGGTCAGGCGACCGAGTGGCTGCGCGATACCGGGTTCGGCAGCCGGCCGCGCCTCGCCGCGGCACTCGAGGTCGAGTCCGGTTGGGAGCGCGCGCTCGAGACCGCCCTCGGCGACTACCTCGAGGCGGTCTGCGTGACCGAGCTCGAGGAGGCGAGCGCGGCGCTCGCCACGCTCGCCGCCGGGAGCCTGACGCTGCTCGAGAGCGATGGCAGCGCGCGCGCCGGCGCGGTGGCGACGCTCGCCGCTCACGTACGGGGGCCTGCGGCCGTGCTGGCGCGGCTGGAGCGCATCGGGACCGCCGAGTCGCTGGCGCAGGCGCTGCGCGGCCGCGCAGCGCTCGGCGAAGGACAATCGCTGATCACTCGCGAGGGGGAGTGGCTCGGGCGCAATTGGCTGCGCATCAGCCGCGGGCCCGATCAGCGCGCCGGTGTGCTCTCGCGCGAGCAGCGTCTGAAGGAGCTGCGCAGCGCCGCCAGCGCCGCTGCCGAGCGCGCCGCCGCGGCGGAGGGGGCGCTCGCCGGTGCGCGTGAGGCGCTGGCACGCGCAGAGAGTGAGCGCGACGCCGCCCAGGCGGGTCTGCAGTCCGCGCAGCAGCGGCATGCAGATCTGCTGGCGGCACTCGAGGCGGGCCGGGCGCACGCCGCGCACGCGAGCGAGCGGGGCGAGCGGCTGGAGCAGGACGCCGGCGAGCTCGAGCGCGAGCGCGCCGCCACGGCCGCGGCGTGTGAGCGCGCCGCCGCCGCGCTCGAGCGGGCCCTCGAGACGCGCGCCGCGCTCACGGCCACGGAACAGTCGCTCGCTGCCGAGCGTGACGCGCGGCGCGCCACGCTCGCCGGCGCGCGCGAGCGGGCACAGTCGCTGCAGCTGGCGGCACGCGACCTGGAGGTGCAGGTGGAATCGCGCCGCTCGACCGAGAGCTCGGTCGCCGTCGGGGTGGCGCGCATGAGCGAGCAGCGTGCCCAGCTCACCCGCCGGCGCAGCGAGCTCGAGCACGAGCTCGCCTCGGGCGATGCGCCGATCCTCGCCGTGCAGGGGCGTCTCGAGGAGGCGCTGGCGCTGCGGCTGAGCGTCGAGGACGAGCTCGGGCACGCGCGCGGTGAGCTCGAGGAGGTGGAGAATGCGCTGCGTGCGCTCGATGAGCAGCGCCTTGCCGCCGAGCAGCGCGTCAACGCGGCGCGCGAGGCGATGGAGCTGGCGAAGCTGGCGGCGCAGGAGACGCACGTGCGTCGCGCGGCGCTCGCCGAGCAGCTGGCTGCGAGCGGCTGCGAGCTCGCCGCGGTGCTTGCCGGACTCAGCGCGGAGGCGAACGTCGCCGCCTGGGAACAGACACTCGGCGAGACCCGCGCCGATATCGAGCGGCTCGGGTCGGTCAATCTCGCGGCGATCGACGAGCTCAGCGAGCAGACCCGCCGCAAGGAGTACCTCGACAGCCAGTTCGCCGATCTCACGTCGGCGCTCACGACGCTCGATGAGGCCATGCGGCGTATCGACAAGGAGACCCGCACGCGTTTCGAGGATACCTTCGAGCGCATCAACGCGGGCCTGCGCGAGAAGTTCCCGCGCCTGTTCGGCGGCGGCCACGCTTACCTCGAGCTCGTGGGGGAGGACAAGCTCACCGCCGGCGTGGCCGTCATGGCGCGGCCGCCCGGCAAGAAGAACAGCACCATTCATCTGCTGTCGGGCGGGGAGAAGGCCCTCACCGCGGTCGCGCTGGTATTCTCGATCTTCGACCTGAACCCGGCTCCGTTCTGCCTGCTCGACGAGGTCGATGCGCCGCTCGATGAGCACAATGTCGGGCGCTTCTGCGATATCGTGCGCGACATGTCCCACCGCATACAGTTCGTGTTCATCACGCATAACCGCGCCACCATGGAGCTCGCCTCGCAGCTGATCGGCGTGACCATGAATGAGCCGGGGGTGTCGCGTCTGGTGACGGTCGACGTCGACGAAGCCGTGCGGATGGCGGCCGTGTGAGCGGGCGGTGAGCGCTATCCGCGGCATGATGTCCGAGTTGCGCTGGGCGCTGTTGATCGCCGGCGTACTGTTCATCGCGGCGCTCGTGTGGTGGGAGCGGCGCCGTCCGCGGCAGGCGCGAGGGGCGCTGCCGCGCGCCTCGGCGCGCGAGGCGGCGGCCGAGCGGGAAGCGCGCCTGGTGCGCGAGCCGCCGCTGACGCTGCCCTCGGTCCGCGCACGCGAGCCGATCGCATCGTCCGAGCCGCCCGTGCTCGAGCTGCCTGAGGAGCCGCGCAGTGTGCCGGTGCTCGGGGCGGCGGGGGTTCTCGACCCAGCCGCGGTGGGCGAGCCAGCGCCGCTGCCCGGGCCGCCCGCCGAATCCACTGCCGCCGGGCACGGCGGCGAGGAGAGCGCCGCGGCCGCCGAACCGGAGCCGTCCGAGCCGCCGATCGTGGCCGCGGCTGAGGTGAGAGCCGCTGCCGCGACGCCACCGGGCGCGGTGCGCGAGATCCTGCCGGAGCTGCCAGCGGCGCCGCCGCCGCTGGTGCAATGGCCGGCCGATCCGCAGCGGCGCATCCTGGCGGTGCGCCTGGTGGCGCCGCTGCGCGAGCGCTTCGCGGGGCGCTCGCTGCGACAGGCGCTCGCCGCGGAAGGGTTCGTGCTCGGGCAGTTTGCGATTTTTCACAAGCCCGACGAGGAGCGGCGCGCAGTGCTTTCCGCCGCGAGCCTCACCCGCCCGGGTACCTTCGACATGCAGACCATGGACTCGCAGCACTACGGCGGGCTGTCGCTGTTTGCCGTGCTGCCGGGCCCGAAGCCCCCGCCGCAGGCCTTCGAGGAGCTGGTGTTCACCGCGCGCAATCTCAATGAGCGCCTGCACGGGGTGTTACAGGATGAGCGCGGCAGCCCGCTTACTATGGCGCGCATCGCGCAACTGCGCGAGCAGGTGCGGGCCGGGACCGCGTCGTGAAAGGGTCGGCGGCGGCGCGCGCCGCCGAGCTGCGCGCGCAGATCGCGCAGCACGACTATCGCTACTACGTGCTCGATGATCCGCTGGTCTCCGATGCCGAGTACGACCGGCTGCTGCAGGAGCTGCGCGCGCTGGAAGCCGCGCACCCCGCGCTCGTCACCCCGGACTCACCGACGCAACGCGTTGCCGGTCAGCCGAGCACCGCCTTCGGCGAGGTCGTGCACCAGGTGCCGATGCTGTCGCTCGACAACGTCTTCACGGAGGAGGACCTGCGCGCCTTCGACCGTCGCATTCACGAGCGCCTCGGACGCAGCGGCGACCTCGAGTACGTTGCAGAGCCGAAGCTCGACGGACTGGCGGTCACCGTAATCTACCGCGCGGGACTGCTCGAGCGCGCCGCGACGCGCGGCGACGGCGTAACCGGCGAAGATGTCACGGCCAACGTGCGCACCATCCGCGCCGTGCCGCAGCGGCTGCGCGGCGCCGCGCCGCGCCTGTTCGAGGCGCGCGGGGAAGTGTTCATGCCGATCGCGCGCTTCGAGCGCATGAATGAGCAGGCGCGCGAGCGCGGCGAAAAGGTGTTCGTGAATCCCCGCAATGCCGCGGCGGGGAGCCTGCGGCAGCTCGATGCGCGTATCACCGCCGCGCGCCCGCTGAGCGCGTTCTTCTACGGGCTCGGTGCGCTGGAAGGCGCCAGCCCGCCGCCGCGCCAGAGCGAGCTGCTGCAGCTGCTGCGCAGCCAGGGGCTGCCGGTGTCGCCGGAGGTGCGCACGGTGCGCGGGCTGGACGGCTGCCTCGCCTACTACCGCAGCATGGGCGAGCGACGCGCCGCGCTCCCGTACCAGATCGACGGCGTGGTCTACAAGCTCGACGCGCGCGAGGACCAGGAGCGGCTCGGGTTCGTCTCGCGTGCGCCGCGCTGGGCGATTGCGCACAAGTTTCCGGCCGACGAGGCTTTCACGGTAGTCAGGGATATCGGCTTTCAGGTGGGCCGCACCGGGGCGCTCACGCCGGTGGCACGCCTCGAGCCGGTGTTCGTGAGCGGGGTGACGGTGAGCAACGTCACGCTGCACAACATCGACGAGGTGCACCGTAAGGACGTGCGCGTCGGCGACACGGTCGTGGTCCGCCGCGCCGGTGACGTGATTCCCGAGGTGGTGAGCGTCGTGCTGGACAAGCGCCCCGCGGGCGCGGTCCCGGTCGAGCTGCCCGCGCGCTGCCCGGTGTGCCACTCGCGCGTGCTGCGCGTCGAGGGCGAGGCGGTGGCACGCTGCACGGGCGGTTTCACCTGCCGCGCGCAGCGGCAGGAGGCGCTGCGGCACTTCGCCAGCCGGCGGGCGCTCGATATCGAGGGCCTGGGCGACAAGCTCATCGAGCAGCTGGTCGAGCGCGACGAGGTGAAGTCGCCCGCGGACCTGTACTCCCTCTCGGCGGCGCAGCTGGCGCAGCTCGAGCGCATGGGCGAGAAGTCCGCCGCGAATCTCACCGCCGCCATCGAGAGGAGCAAGCGCACGACACTGCCGCGACTGCTCTACGGGCTCGGCATTCGCGAGGTGGGCGAGGCCACGGCCCTCGCCCTGGCGCGCCACTTCGGTTCACTCGAGCGACTCATGGACGCGGACGAGGCCGCGATCCGGCAGGTCCCCGATGTCGGACCGGTAGTGGCGGCGCAGGTCGCAGCCTTCTTCGCCTCCCCGGATCACCGCCGTGTTATCAAGGCGTTACGTGATAAAGGTGTGAGATGGCCTGATGTCAGTAGCGCAGCCGCCGCGGCGCAGGGCCAGGGGCTGGCCGGGCGCACCTTCGTCATCACCGGCCAGCTCACCAGCATGACGCGCGAGCAGGCGCAGGAGGCCCTGATCGCCCGCGGCGCGAAGGTGGCCGGTAGCGTCTCGAAGAAGACCAGCTTCGTGGTCGCCGGGGGCGAGGCGGGCTCCAAGCTCGCCCGGGCGCGCGAGCTCGGCGTCACCGTGCTCGATGAGCGACAACTGCTCGGGATGCTCGGTCGCGCGGGCGACGGGCCGGGCCCGCCGCCGCGCGCGTCCTGAGGCGCTTCAGTTCTTGGCGGGCTCCGCGGGTTGCGCGGCAGCGGGCGCGGGAGTTGACGGTGGTGCTGCGGGGGCCGGTGCTGCAGGGGTCGGCGCGGCGGGGGCCGGGGCGCTCGCGGCACCCGGTGCGCTGCCGGCCGCAGGACCGCTCACGGCGCCGGGCGCCTCGCCCTTGGCCGACGGCTCAGGGAAGCGCTCGATCTTGGCGTTGTGCATCAGCTCATCGGTGTACATGCGGAACTTCTTGGCCTCCACCATCTGCTGCAGCCGCTGGCGGACCTGGTCGAAGGGTGGCGGGTTCACCTCACGCGTCTCGATCAGCTGAATCACGTGCCAGCCATACTGCGTGTGCACCGGCGTGCGGGTGTATTCGCCCGGCTTGAGCGCGATCACCGCGGCGGCGAACTCCGGCATCATGCGGTTGGGCGAGAACCAGCCGAGATCACCGCCACTCGTCTTGGAGGAATCCATCGAGTCGCTCTTGGCGATCACTTCGAACTTCTCGCCGTTTTTGAGCCGCTCGACGACCTTCTGCGCGCCGACCTCGGTGGCGAGCAGTACGTGGCGGGCGTGGTATTCGGTCTTCGGCATCGCCGCGATCTGCGTCTCGTATTCGGCGCGCAGCTCCTGCTCGGTGGGCTTGCGATCCTTCAGGTAGCGCTCCTGCAGCGCCTGCTCGAACACGTTCACGCGCGACAGCACCAGGTAGTACGGCGTGTCGCCGCTCTTGTCGATGCCCTCCTTCATCCCTTCCTCTTCCACCAGGCGCCCGCGGATCAGGTTATCGAGCGCCGCGGTGCGTTGCTGCGGGCTGAGATCGGCGGAGGTTTTTCCACCGGTGACGCCCTTGATGTAGAACTCATAGAAATCGCGGGTGATCGGGAAGCCGTCGACGATCGCCACCGGCGGGGAGGTGTCGCTCCCGGCCGCGGCGGTGGCGGCAGTCTTGGGCTGACACGCGGTGAGCGCGGCGGCAGCGACGACGAGAAGCAGGATGCGCACATGGTTCATACGGATTTTCCGGTGTTGCATGGTGTAAAGGGTTGCCGACTTGGACAGCGAAAGCGGTGCACCCGGAGGGCGCGCCCTCAGGCGTTTTCCTCCGGCGCGCGCGCCTCGATGTTGAGTGCGTGCACGCCGCCGCTCATCAGTGGCGCGATCGCGGCGTAGACCAGGCGGTGACGCTCGAGCGCGGAGCGGCCGCGGAAGGCATCCGCCACCAGCGTCACGCGAAAGTGGCCTCCGCCGCGTGCACCGGGATGGCCGGCGTGTGCCGCGCTGTCGTCGACGATGTCGAGCGACCGCGGCGCGAGCGCCTGCTCGAGCGCCGCGCGCAGCTGCGCCACGACCTGGGTGCTCATCGCGGCCCCGGCGCGGCCGGCTGCTCGGCCGGCAGCGGCGCGGCGCGGCTGC
Source organism: Steroidobacteraceae bacterium (assembly GCA_036008385.1). Lineage (GTDB taxonomy): Bacteria > Pseudomonadota > Gammaproteobacteria > Steroidobacterales > Steroidobacteraceae > 13-2-20CM-66-19. Next base: position 89,498 of record DASYNX010000087.1, on the reverse strand, counting down.
TCAGCCACAACACCTGCAGCGCGACGAACGCGAAGGTGATCAGCGCCAGCCCGAACATCTTGAAGTACACCCAGGCGCGCTCGCTGGCGCCGTAGGCCACGGCGAGGTTGAGTCCGCCGAGCAGCGCGTAGAACGCAGCCGACCAGCCATTGAGGACCCGCCACTGAGCCGCGCTCACCTGCAAGCGGCCCTCGAGCGCCGGGCTGAGGAAGCGTTCCGTCAGCGTGCGCTCGCCGATCCAGCCGCTCGCGAGGAAGGCGATGCTCACCACCCAGGAGAGGATCGTCGGCTTCCACTGGATGAAGAGGCGATTGTGCAGCAGCAGCGTCGCCGCGCCGAGCAACAGCACCAGCAGCGCCGACAGCGCGAGCAGCGGCGGAATGCGCCGCTGCCGCAGCCATTCGAACGCCAGCAGCGCCACCATGGCTACCATGAGCACGGCGGTGGCCGCGTACAACCCGCGCAGCGAATAGGTCACGAAGAACGCCGCGAAGGGCGCGAAGGCGGTAACAGCCTGCATGCGAGAGTCAGAAGGTCCTGGGCAACGGCTAACTGGGGCGGCAAACGGCCGCGTATATTGTCACGCGGCGCGCCCGACTTCCATGGGCAGGGGTCCCCGCGAGCGAGTGTCCGAGTATTTCGAATTGCATCCGCTCGACCCGCAGCCACGGCTCATCCGCCGTGCGGCTGAGATCGTGCGTGCCGGCGGCCTGATTGCCTACCCGACCGACTCCTGTTACGCCCTCGGCTGGCACATCGGCGACAAGCACGCCCTGGAGCGCGTGCGCCGCATCCGCCAGGCCGATCGTCATCATCATTTCACGCTGGTGTGCGCCAGCCTGGCCGAAGTCGGCCGCTTCGCCCGGATCGAGACCTGGCAGTTCCGCATCCTGCGCGCCTCCCTGCCCGGGCCGTATACCTTCCTGCTGCGTGCGACGCGCCACATGCCGCGCCGCCTGCAGCACGAGCGCCGGCGCACGATCGGCGTGCGCATCCCCGATCATCGCGTGCCGCGCCTGCTGCTCGCCGAGCTCGGCGAGCCGCTGACGAGCTCGACATTGCTGGTGGCTCCGGACACCCAGCCGCTCACCGAAGGGCGCGAGATCCAGGCGCGCCTCGAGCACGAGATCGACGCGGTGCTCGACGGCGGCAACTGCGGCATCGAGCCCACCACGGTGGTCGACCTGTCGGTGACCCCGCCGCTGATCGTGCGCCGGGGCAAGGGCGATCTCGGACCCATTCTGGGCCGTGCGCTATAATTGCCGGGGTGAGCCCTAGTCCCGTTGCACACACGTGAGTTCCCCCGCGCCGGCACGGCGCGTCCTGTCGGGAATGCGCCCCACCGGAAGGCTGCATCTCGGCAACTATCACGGCGCGCTGCGCAACTGGGTCGAACTGCAGTACCAGTACGAGTGCTTTTTCTTCGTCGCCGACTGGCACATGCTCACCACCGGCTATGAGGACACCGCGAATCTGCAGGAGCACGTGCGCGACGTGCTGATCGACTGGCTGGCCGCGGGCCTCAATCCCGGCGTCGCGACGCTGTTCGTCCAGTCGCACGTGCCCGAGCACGCCGAGCTCCATCTGCTGCTTTCGATGATCATGCCGCTCAGCTGGCTCGAGCGCGTGCCGAGCTACAAGGACCAGCAGGAGCAGCTCAAGGAGAAGGACCTCGCCACCTACGGCTTCCTCGGCTATCCGCTGCTGCAGAGCGCCGACATTCTGGTGTACCGGGCGGCCTACGTGCCGGTGGGCGAGGATCAGGTGGCGCACGTCGAGCTCACCCGCGAGACCGCCCGGCGCTTCAATCACCTCTACGGACGCGAGCCGGACTTCGAGGCGAAGGCGGAGCGCGCGGTGAAGAGTCTCGGCGGGCGCAACGCCACCAACTACCGCCAACTGCGCCGCCGCTTCCAGGAATCCGGCGACACCGAGGCGCTGCAGCGCGCCCAGGCACTGGTGCACAGTGACAACCGCATCACGGTCGCCGACCGCGAGCGCCTGCTCGGATTTCTCCACGGCACCGGCGTCACCATTCTGCCCGAGCCCGAGGTGCTGCTGACGGCGACGCCGAAGGTGCCCGGACTCGATGGCCGCAAGATGTCCAAGTCCTACGGCAACACCATCGGGCTGCGCGAGGACCCGGAAGCCGTGGTGCAGAAGCTGCGCGGCATGGTGACCGATCCGGCACGCGTGCGGCGCAGCGATCCCGGCGATCCCGAGAAGTGCCCGGTGTGGGACCTGCACAAGATCTATTCCGACGATGCCACGCGCAAGTGGGTGAACGAAGGCTGCCGCAGCGCCGGCATCGGCTGCCTCGAGTGCAAGCAGCCGTTGATCGACAGGATCGTCGAGGAGATCGGCGGCATGCGCCGCCGGGCGCAGGAATTCGAGGACAACCCGGAGCTGGTGAACACCATCGTCGCCGAGGGCGCCGACAAGGCGCGCGAGGCGGCTCGGCAGACGCTCGATGAGGTCCGCCGTACCATGCACCTGCGCGTATGAAGCCCAGACCCGATCTGAGAATCGTCGTCTCCAATACCCCGCCGCCGGCCGCGCCGCCGCCACTGCCGCCGGAGCAGGTGGAGATGCCGTTCGCGGTGGTGAACGGCGAGCCGATCTCACAGCTGCCGCGCGACCTGTACATCCCGCCGCAGGCGCTGGAGGTGTTTCTCGAGGCTTTCGAGGGCCCGCTCGACTTGCTGCTGTATCTGATCCGCCGGCAGAACCTCGACATCCTCGACATCCCGCTCGCCGAGATCACCCGCCAGTACATACAGTACATCGAGCTCATGCAGGAGCTGCAGCTGGAGCTCGCGGGCGAGTACCTGGTGATGGCGGCCACGCTCGCTGAGATCAAGTCGCGCATGCTGCTGCCGCGACCGAAGACCGACGAGGAGAGTGGCGAGGATCCGCGCGCCGAGCTGGTGCGCCGACTGCAGGAGTACGAGCGCTTCAAGCGCGCGGCCGCGGACATCGATGCCCTGCCGCGCCTCGAGCGCGACGTGTGGAGCGCCTCCGCGGAACTGCAGGAGCGGCAGCTCGCGCGCTCGCTGCCGCAGATCACGCTCCAGGAGATGCTGATCGCCTTCAAGGACGTGGTGATGCGGGCGGAGATGTTCGCTCACCACCACATCCAGCGCGAGCGGCTGTCGGTGGGCGAGCGCATGAGCGACATTCTCGCCGCGCTCGCGGCCAGCAGCTTCGTGCCGTTTGCACAGCTGTTCCGTCCGGAGGAGGGGCGCATGGGCGTGACCGTCACCTTCGTCGCCATTCTCGAGCTCATGCGCGAGGGACTGATCGACGTCGTGCAGACGCAGGCCTACGCAGCGCTGCACGTGCGCGCGGCGAGCCCGACGCGCGCGCTGCACGTCGTCGCGCCGACAGACGAGGAGCCTGAATGAACGAGTCATACGTGCGCAACGTCATCGAGGCGGCGTTGCTCGCCGCCGGCGGCCCGCTGCCGGTCGCGGAGCTGCAGCGATTGTTCGACGAGCACCTGCGCCCGAGCGCCGCGGCGGTGCGCGCCACGCTCGAGGCGCTCGCCGCGGAGTACGCCGGCCGCGGCATCGAGCTGAAGGAGACCGCCGGAGGCTTTCGCATCCAGGTGCGCCGCGAGCTGGCCGCGGAGATCTCACGGCTGTGGCCGGAGCGCACGGCGCGCTACTCGCGGGCGCTTCTCGAGACGCTGGCGCTGATCGCCTACCGCCAGCCGATCACGCGCGCCGAGATCGAGGCGGTGCGCGGCGTGACCGTCAACCCCAACATCATCCGCACGCTGCTCGAGCGCAACTGGGTGCGCGTCGTCGGTCATCGCGACGTTCCGGGTCATCCGGAGCTGCTCGGCACCACGCGCGAATTTCTCGATTACTTCGGCCTCAAGCGTCTCGACGAGCTGCCGCCGCTGGCGGAGCTCAGGGCGCTCGGCGATCTGAACCCGCAGCTGGCACTGTCGGGCGAAGACCCGAGCGCGTCGCCCGGAACGCCGCATCCCGAAGGCGCTGGCGAGCCGGGAGAAAGCGAGGACACGCCCGAGGATGACGAGCTCTCCGCCGAGGGCGGGGGCTCGGCCGAGCTCGTGGCGGCCCCTCCCGCACTGGAGGGCTGATGCGCCGCGCGTCTCCGCGGACCCGCAGCGGCCGGCGCCGCGCGCCCGCGCCAGCGCGCGCCGCCGTGCGCGCACCGGCCACGCCCGCCGGTCATGCTCCCGAGCGCTTGCAGAAGGTGCTGGCGCGCTGCGGGCTCGCCTCGCGGCGCGACGCGGAGGTGTGGATTCGCGCCGGCCGTCTCACCGTCAACGGCGCGGTCGCGACACTCGGGGCGCGCGTCACCCCAAGCGACCAGGTGCGCCTCGATGGGCGGCTGGTGCGCGGGCACGCGCTCACGCCGGCGGCGCGCGTCTACGTCTGTCACCGCTCTCCGGGCGATCCGCTCACCGCGGCCGCGGCCGTCTCAGCGGTCGAGCCCGCGCGCGCCGGCCTGCTGGCACGGCTGCCGCGTCGCGCCGGACGGCGTTTCATCGCGGTGAGCCCGATGCCGCGGGTCGACGGCGGGCTCGAGCTGGTCACTTCCGACGGTGAGCTCGCCGCGCGACTGCAGCGCGGCGTGCATGCGCTCGCGAGCGAATTCGGCGTGCGGGTGCGCGGTGAGCTCGGTGCCGCGCAGCTTGCGGGCATCCTCGGCGGCGCACTCGACAGCGGCGCGCGGCTCGCGGTGGAGCGTTGCCAGGCGGCCGGCGGGGAAGGGACCAACCGCTGGTACACGTTGCTCGTGCGCGGCGCGAGCGGCAAGGAGGTGCGCCAGCTGTTCGAACGCCAGGGAGCGCTGGTGAGCCGCGTGCTGCGCACCCAGCTGGGACCCGTGGCACTCGAGCGCTCGCTCGGACGCGGCCGCCTTCGCGAGCTGACTCAGGAGGAGCTACGCGCGCTGCTGCCGGAAGCTGCGGCAGCCGCGGCGGGCTGAGCGTCGAAAGCCCGCCCGGTGACCCCAAGGCTCGCCGGACCCAGCAGCGCGATGTAGGGAGCGGTGAGCGCCTCCGGCGGCGGCAGCGTGTCGCTGTCCTCGGCCGGGTACGCCTGGCGACGCATCGCGGTGCGGGCACGCCCGGGATTGAGCGTGTTGACCCGCACGTGGCTGATGCCTTCGAGCTCGTCCGCCAACACCTGCGCGAGACCTTCGAGAGCGAACTTGGAGACTGCGTAGGCACCCCAGTAGGCGCGGCCGCGGCGGCCGACGCTGCTCGCGGTGAACACCACGGACGCATCCGCCGATTTCCGCAGCGCCGGCAGCAGTACCTGCGTCAGTGCGAACGCCGCCGTAACGTTGACGTGCAGCACCCGGCACCAGGTGGGTACGTCGTAATGCTCGATCGGCGCCAGCATGCCGAGCAGGGCGGCGTTGTGCAGCAGGCCGTCGAGGCGCCCGAAGCGCTCGAGCAGCGCCGCCGCGAGCCGGTCATAGTCGGCCGCGAGTGCCTTCTCCAGGTCGAGCACCGCAATGGTGGCTTCGGGTCTGCCGGCGGCGGCGATCTCGGCATGCACCGCCTCGAGCCTGCCGGTGTTGCGCCCGATGAGGACGACGCTCGCCTGGTGCGCCGCGCAGGCGAGTGCGACCGCGCGGCCGATACCGGAGCTCGCGCCGGTGACGGCGACGACGCGGCCGGCGAGCTCACCCGGGGCGGGAATGTGACGACTCGGATCGAACACGCAGCGCTCCGCAATACTCAGTCGACGCGACCGAGCCCGCGCCCGGCCGCGGCGCGGCGCGCGGCGCGCCACGCGCGCCAGCCATCGGACCAGACGCGCGGATCGCGCGCGGGACCTGCATCGGGCAGGCGTGCCTCCGCGCGCACCGAAGCGTGCACGGCGATCGCCGCCCACACCACGACGCCGCGCAGCGCCGCCTGCTGCGGGCGACCCAGCGCCTCGACACTCGCCGCCAGCGCGGCGCGCAGTGCCCGGTGTCGTGCGCGCACGAGCGCTGCAAGGCTTGTACTCCAGGGCGGCCGCGCCAGCTCCTCGGGCCCGACGCCCGCGTGTGCGAGCTCGTCCAGCGGCAGGCGCAGCCTTCCCGCGCGCGCATCCGGCGCGAGCGCGAGCAGCAGCTCGAGCTCGCGGAGACTGCGGCCGAGCGGGCGCAGCCGAGCGGGCGTGCCCGCGGGCAGCGCCAGGCTTCCGAGCGGCTCGATCATCGCCGCGCTCCAGCGCTCACAGTACGCATCGAGCTCGCGGCGTGTCTCGAAGGTCGCCGCTGCCAGGTCCCACACGGCGGTGTCGACCAGCCCCGTCAATCCTGCCAGGGCCGCGCGCGCGGGGGGCGCGATCGCCGCCGCGAGGTCGCACGTAAGCGGGTGCACCGGCTGACCCTCCGCGCAGCGCACGCACTCCTCGCGCCACCACGCCAGCCGTGCGTGCGCGACCTGATGATCGAGGCCGGGGCGCGCGCTGGCGCCGATCTCGTGCTCGATCGCGTACAGGGCCGCGAGCGGCGGGCGTTGTGCCGCGGGAGAGTAGAGCCAGGCCAGGGCGCGCGTGGCCCGCCATTCAGGCCTGGCGGACATTGGCAGCGGCGCTGCCGCCGGAGTCAGCGGTCCCGCCCGCGGCTGTGGCAGCGTCCTCGGCGCCGCCCGGCGCGGGCGGAGCCGCCGCGGTCGACGGTGGGACGCGGGATGGCGGCGCGCTGTCGCCCGCGGGCGGCGCGGCTGCGGCCGGCCCGCTGCCGCCGCGCACCAACTGCCCGATCGGCTCGGCTGGCGCGAGCGGTGCGTCGGCGGTGACGCCCAGGTCGCTGAAGCGGCGCGCCTGCGGCAGGACCTGCCGCTCGAGCGAGCCGACGGCGGCGTTGTAGGCCTCCACCGCAGTGGCGAGGCGCTGTCCCATGCGGCCCAGATGGCCGTTGAAGGTGCTGAGGCGCCGATAGAGCTCCTGGCCGAGGTCGCGAATCTGCGCGGCGTTGTGCGCCACCCGCGACTGCCGCCAGCCGTACGCCACCGCCTTGAGCAGGGCGATCAGCGTCGAGGGCGTCGCGATGATCACGCTCTGGCCGAGGGCGATCTCGAGCAGCTCCGGGCGCTCGGCGAGCGCCGCCGACAGGAACTGGTCCCCGGGCAGGAACAGCACGGCAAACTCCGGGCTGCGCTCGAACTGTGTCCAGTAGCTCTTGGCGGCGAGCTCGCGCACGCGCGTCTCGACCTGCTGGGCGTGGCGCTTCAGCGCCTGCGTCCGTTCCTCCTCGGTGGCCGCATCGAGCGCGGCGAGATAGGCGTCGAGCGGCGTCTTGGCGTCGATGACCAGATCGCGCTCATCGGGCATGTGCACCACCAGATCGGGGCGCAGCGCGCCTTCCTCTCCGACCACCTGCAGCTGCTCGGTGAAATCACAGTGCTCGGTCAGCCCGGCGAGCTCGACCAGGCGGCGCAGCGTCAGCTCGCCCCAGCGCCCGCGCACCTCGGGTCGACGCAGCGCCGTCACGAGGTTGCGCGTCTCGCGGTGCAGCTGCGCCTGCCCGCCGGCGAGGGTCTCGATCTGGGTGCGCAACGTGGCGAACGCCTCACGGCGCTCGTGCTCGAGCGCCTGCACCTGCGCTTCGGTGCGCGCGAGCGCCGTGCGCAGCGGCTCGACCAGCTGTGCAATGGCGATCTCGCGCTCGCGCAGCGCGCCCTGCGCCACCGCCTGATCGCGCCCCAGGGCTTCGCGCGCCAGGCGCAGGAACAGCTCACTGTTGGTGCGCAGGGTTTCGCCGGCAAGCGTATCGAACGCGGCCCGCAGGCGCGTCTCGGACTGCTCGAGGAGATTGAGTCGATCGGTTTCCTGCAGCGCGCTCGCCTCGAGACGCGCCTGGACCGTGGCGAGCTGTATCCGCAGCTGCTCGATGCGGCGCGCGGCACGCACCTGTGTGAGCAGCGCGCCGAGCAAACCTCCGGTACACAGCGCGGCCAGCAGCCCCAGGCCGATGAGCACGATATTGCTCATCGCTGCAAGTGCGCCAGGTAATTCACGCTGACATCCGCCGTAAGGGCGACGCGGCTGGTGAACGGGTTGAGCTCGATACCGGCAAGCTCGCGCAGGTCGAGGCTGGCGGCGCGCGCCCAGCGTGCCAGCTCCGCCGGGCGGATGAGCCGCTCGTACTCGTGCGTGCCGCGCGGGATCAGCTTCAGCAGGTACTCCGCCCCGACGATGGCGAGCAGAAAGGACTTGAGGTTGCGGTTGATGGTGGAGATGAAGGCGGCGCCTCCGGGCCGCAGCAGCTGCGCGAGCGTCGCGGTCATGGCGGCGGGATCCGGCACGTGCTCGAGCAGCTCCATGCAGGTGACGACGTCGTAGGCCTGCGGCGCGTTCCGCGCCAGCTCCTCGGCGCTCGCCACGCGGTAGTCGATGCGCAGCGCGCTCTCCGCGGCGTGCAGCCGCGCAACCTCGATCATCCCGGGGGCCAGATCGATGGCCGTGACTTCCGCGCCGGCGCGGGCCAGCGCCTCCGCCAGCAGTCCGCCGCCGCAGCCGACATCGAGCACGCGGCTGCCGGCGAGCGGCACGCGTGTGGCGATGAACTGCGCGCGCACCGGGTTGAGCAGGTGCAGTGGGCGAAACTCGCCAGCGGCATCCCAGAAGTGCGCGGCGAGGGCATCGAACCGCGCCAGCTCCGCGGGGTCGGCGTTGTCCGCCGCGCCCGCAGGCCGCACCGCGCCAGCGGCGGAGCTGTTCGACAGTTCGGCGGGCGGGCGGCTGGCCATCGGCATCGCAGTATATCGGTGCGCGCCCCAGGCCGCGCGGCTGGCTGTTGTTCCGTCACGCCGGCCCGAGCGCCCGCGCAACGTTGCCGCGGCCCGATGACGCTTCGATGAGGCGGCTGCCGGCCGCGTCGTGTGCGGGCCCGGCCGCTCATCGGAAAGTCGACGCCGTGTGAGTGCGGGGTGACGGTCCGGACGGCCCGGCGTGATAAACTTGCTCTTTTATGTGAGCGCCCGAGAGGGCCTCGCCAGACAAGCGAATTAATGCCCGAAATCGCCCGCGAAGTTCTGCCCGTCAGCCTCGAGGAGGAGATGCGGCACTCCTACCTCGACTATGCCATGAGCGTCATCGTCGGGCGCGCGCTGCCCGACGTGCGCGACGGCTTAAAGCCCGTGCACCGGCGCGTGCTGCACGCCATGCGCGAGCTCGGCAACGACTGGAACCGCGCCTACAAGAAATCCGCGCGCGTGGTCGGTGACGTCATCGGCAAGTACCACCCGCACGGCGATACCGCGGTGTACGACACCATCGTGCGCCTCGCGCAGCCGTTCTCCATGCGCTACCTGCTGGTCGACGGCCAGGGCAACTTCGGCTCGGTGGACGGCGACGCGCCGGCGGCCATGCGCTACACCGAAGTGCGCATGTCGCGCATCGCGCACGAGCTGCTGGCGGATATCGACAAGGAGACGGTCGACTTCACGCCCAACTACGACGCGAGTGAGACCGAGCCCTCGGTGCTGCCGACGCGCATTCCCAACCTGCTGGTCAACGGCCAGACCGGCATCGCCGTCGGCATGGCGACCAACATTCCGCCGCACAACCTCACCGAAACAACTAACGCCTGTCTGGCGCTGCTGGATGATCCGGCGCTGCCGCTGGCCGCGCTCATGCAGCACATGCCGGGCCCGGATTTTCCCACCGGCGGCATCATCAACGGCGCGCAGGAGATCGCCACCGCGTATCGCACCGGGCGCGGGCGGCTGTCGGTGCGCGCCCGGGTCAATATCGAGGAGCTCGGGCGCGGTGACCGCCAGGCGATCGTGGTGACCGAGCTGCCGTTCCAGGTCAACAAGGCGCGGCTCATCGAGCGTATCGCCGAGCTGGTGCGCGAGAAGCACATCGACGGTATTGCGACCGACGGGCTGCGCGATGAGTCGGACAAGGACGGCATGCGCGTCGTCATCGAGCTCAAGCGCGGCGAAGTGAGCGAGATCGTGCTCAACAACCTGTACGCGCAGACGCCGCTCGAGACGGTGTTCGGCATCAATATGGTGGCGCTGCAGGACGGCCAGCCGAAGCTGATGTCGCTGAAGGAGATGCTGGAAGCCTTCATCCGCCATCGACGCGAGGTGGTCACACGGCGCACCATTCACGACCTGAAGAAGGCGCGCGAGCGCGCTCACATCCTCGAGGGACTCGCGGTTGCGCTCGCCAACATCGACGCGGTGATCGCGCTCATCAAGGCGGCCGCCTCGCCGCTGGCGGCGCGCGCGGCGCTGCAGGCCCGCCCGTGGGCACCCGGCGTCGTGACCGAGCTGCTCGCGCGCGCCGGGGAGATCTCCACCCGGCCGCAGGGGCTCGCCGCGGACTTCGGCCTCATCGCCGGCGGCTACCATCTCTCCGAGGCGCAGGCGCAGGCGATCCTCGACATGCGCCTGCACCGGCTCACCGGGCTCGAGCAGGAGAAGATCGTGGCGGAGTACCGCGAACTGCTCGTCAGCATCGCCGATCTCAGCGACATCCTGGGCCGCCCCGAGCGCCTCACGCAGGTGGTGCGCAGCGAGCTCATCGAAGTGCGCGAGGCCTACGGCGATGCGCGCCGCACCGAGATCAACCGCGATCACCTCGATCTCACCACCGAGGACCTGATCGAGCCGCAGGACGTGGTGGTGACGCTGTCGCACGCCGGCTACGCCAAGTCGCAGCCGCTCACCGAGTACCAGACGCAGCGGCGCGGCGGGCGCGGCAAGACGGCCACCGCGGTCAAGGACGAGGACTTCGTCGAGAAGCTGTTCGTGGCGCACACCCACGACACGGTGCTGTGTTTCTCCAACCGCGGCAAGGTGTACTGGCTGAAGGTGTACGAGCTGCCGCAGGCCGGCCGCGGCGCGCGCGGCAAGCCGATGGTGAACCTGCTGCCGCTCGAGGAAGGTGAGAAGATCAACGCGCTGCTGCCGGTCAAGCACTACGACGAGCAGCATTTCGTGTTCATGGCCACCCGCGCCGGCACGGTGAAGAAGACGCCGCTGGCGGCGTTCTCGCGGCCGCGCACCAGCGGCATCATTGCCGTCGACCTCGCCGACAACGACCAGCTGGTCGGGGTGGCGCTCACCGACGGTGAGCGCGAGATCATGCTGGTCTCGAGCGGCGGCAAGGCGATCCGCTTTCACGAGAGCGAAGTGCGCCACATGGGGCGCGAGGCGGCCGGCGTGCGTGGCATTCGTCTCGGTCCCGGGCAGGACCTGATCGCCCTCATCGTGGTGGGCGAGGGACACGTGCTCACCGCATCCGCAACCGGCTACGGCAAGCGCACGCCGCTGTCCGAGTTTCCCGCCCACAGCCGCGGCGGCCAGGGCGTGATCGCGCTGCAGACCTCGGACCGCAACGGCTTTACCGTGGCGGCGCTGCAGGTGCTCCCCGATCAGGAGATCATGCTCATCAGCTCCACCGGCACGCTGGTGCGCACCACGGTGGATGAGATTTCCGTGCAGGGTCGCAACACCCAGGGCGTGCGCCTCATCCGCCTGGGCGAAGGCGAGCGTCTGGTCGGCATCGAGCGCATCGAGAGCCTGGACGGCGGCGAGGAAGGCGCGCTGGCGGAAGCCGCGCCGGCCGCCGGCGCGGCACCGCCCGCCGCGGAAACCTAGGCAGCGTCCCGGAAGGGCTGCTCGTGCGCGTGTTCAACTTCGCTGCGGGGCCGGCCATGCTGCCCCTCCCGGTGCTCGAGCAGGTCCGTGAGGAGCTCACCGACTGGCAGGGCTCGGGCACCTCGGTGATGGAGGTGAGCCATCGCGGCAAGGCGTTCATGGCGGTCGCGCAGGAGGCGGAGGCCGCGCTGCGCGCGCTGCTCGACGTGCCGGCGGGCTTCCGGGTGCTGTTCCTGCAGGGTGGAGCGACCGGGCAGTTCTCCGCCATTCCCCTGAATCTCGCCGGCGCGGACGCCACCGTCGATTATCTGTGCACCGGACACTGGTCGACGAAGGCGCTCGTCGAGGCCCGCCGGCTGACCGCCACCGTCAACATTGCTGCCGACGAGGCCGCCTCCGGCTACACCACGGTTCCCGCACCCGGGGCGCTGCGCCTGACGCCCGCTGCCGCCTACCTTCATTACACTCCGAACGAGACCATCGGCGGCGTCGAGTTTCCCTATGTCCCCGACAGCGGCGCCGTGCCGCTGGTGGCGGACATGTCCTCGACGCTGCTGTCGCGTCCGCTGGAGGTGTCGCGCTTCGGGCTGATCTACGCCGGCGCGCAGAAGAACATCGGACCCGCCGGTCTCACCGTGGTGATCGTGCGCGCGGAGCTGACCGGTAAGGCGCGTGCGGGGACCCCGGCGCTGTGGGATTACCGGGCGATGGCCGAGGAAGGCTCGATGCTCAACACGCCGCCGACGTTTGCCTGGTACGTCGCGGGGCTGGTGTTTCGCTGGCTCACCGCGCAGGGCGGGCTCGCCGCGGTGGGCGAGCGCAACCGCGCCAAGGCGCAGCTGCTGTACGCAGCCATCGACGCCTCCGGCTTCTATGCCAACCCGGTGGCGAAGAGCTGCCGCTCGTGGATGAACGTGCCCTTCACGCTCGCCGCTGCGCAGCTCGAGCAGCCGTTCCTCGCCGAGGCGCGCGCCGCCGGGCTTGCCAATCTCGCCGGGCATCGCTCGGTTGGTGGCCTGCGTGCCAGCCTCTACAACGCCATGCCGCTCGAGGGCGTCGCGGCGCTGGTCGCGTTCATGAAGGAATTCGAGCGCCGCCACGGCTGACCGGCATGACTTACCGCGTCCTCACGCTCAATCACATCAGCCCGCGGGGCCTTGCCCGGTTTCCGCCCGAGCGCTACCAGGTCGGGGCCGATATCGAACAGCCGGATGCGATCCTGCTGCGCTCGGCCGACATGCACGCACTCAATATCGGCTCGAGGGTGTGCGCCGTCGGCCGCGCCGGCACCGGAGTCAACAACATTCCGGTCGCGCACTTGAGCGCGCGCGGCATCCCGGTGTTCAACTCCCCCGGCGCCAACGCCAACGCCGTGAAGGAACTGGTGCTCGCCGGGCTGTTGCTCGGGGCGCGCAACATCGCTCCAGCCTGGCTGTTCGCGCGCGCTCTCGCCGGGGACGACGAGGCCATCGAGGCCGCGGTCGAAGAGGGCAAGCAGAGCTTCGTCGGCTTCGAGCTGCCGGGCCGCACCCTCGGCGTCGTGGGGCTCGGAGCCATCGGCGTCGAGGTGGCGAACTCGGCGCTGGCGCTCGGGATGAAGGTTCTCGGCTACGACCCCCAGATCACCGTGCGGCGCGCCTGGCAGCTGTCCGCGAGCGTCGAGCAGGCGCTGTCGCTCGAGGACCTGTTCGCGCGCTCGGACGCGATCACGGTACACGTGCCGCTCAACGAGGAGACGCGCTGCCTGGTGAACGCGCCGCGCCTCGCGCTCATGAAGGCGGAGGGCACCATTCTCAATTTCGCACGCGCCGCGATCGTCGACGAGGCGGCGGTGGTGGCGGCGCTCGATGCCGGGCGGCTGCACGCCTACGTGTGTGATTTCCCCAGCCGGGCCCTCAAGGATCACCCGCGCATCGTTACACTGCCGCACCTCGGCGCCTCTACCGGTGAGGCCGAGGAGAACTGTGCCGTCATGGTCGCCGAGCAGGTGCGCGATTTCCTCGAGAACGGCAATATCCGCAACAGCGTCAACTACCCCGAGGCAGTGCTGCCGCGGGTACCGAACACCACGCGCCTCGGAGTCGCCAACCGCAACGTCCCGAACATGGTGGGCCAGATCTCCACCTGCCTTGCCGCGCAGCGGCTCAACATCGCGGACCTGTTGAACAAGTCCCGCGGCGAGTACGCCTATACGCTCATCGATATCGACGGCGAGCTCGGCGGCGAGCTGTTGGCGCGCATCCGCGCCATCGATGGCGTGCTGTCGGCGCGCATCGTCTGAAGAGCGCCGGGACGCGCGCACGTGACCACCAGGCGCAAGCTCTCCCCGGGCAAGGCCGCGCGCCGCGCAGCGCGCCCGGGCGCGGGCGGCGGTGCCGCCCCGGTCGATCTCGAAGCGGCGCGCAGCCGCATCGATGCGGTCGACGAGCAGATCCAGATGCTCATCAGCGAGCGGGCGCGCCTCGCGCAGCAGGTGGGAATCTCCAAGGGCAGCGACGGCCGCACGGTGGACTTCTACCGGCCGGAGCGCGAGGCGCAGGTGCTGCGCATGGCGCGCGCCCGCAACTCAGGTCCCCTGCGGGACGCCGAGGTGCTGCGGCTGTTCCGCGAGATCATGTCGGCGTGTCTCGCCCAGCAGGAGCCGCTCAAGGTGGCCTTCCTCGGGCCCGAGGGCACCTTCACCCAGACCGCTGTGCTCAACCATTTCGGGCACTCGGTGCGCGCGCTGCCGCTCGCCTCGATCGATGAAGTGTTCCACGAGGTGGAATCGGCCAGCGCCGACTTCGGCGTGGTGCCGATCGAGAACTCCACCGAGGGCACGGTCAATCACACGCTCGACCGCTTCCTCACTTCGCCGCTCAAGGTCTGCGGCGAGGTGGAGCTGCGGGTGCGCCATCACCTCATGGGCGCCATGAATGCGCTGGCGCGCATTGAGCGGGTGTGCTCGCACCCACAGTCGCTCGCCCAGTGCCGGCAGTGGCTCGAGGAGCATCTTCCCGGGGTCGAGCTGGTGCCGGTCAGCAGCAATGCCGAAGGGGCGCGTCGGGCACGTGATGAGAAGGGCAGTGCGGCGATTGCCGGCGAGACCGCGGCCGAGATCTACGGACTGAAGGTGCTGGCGGCCGAGATCGAGGACCGCGCCGACAACACCACGCGTTTCCTGGTGCTCGGGCGCAAGCTCTTCAAACCGAGTGGCGAGGACCGCACCACGTTGCTGGTGTCGGTCGGACATACCGATGCGCCGGGGGCGCTGTACCGGCTGCTCGAGCCGCTGGCGCGCCATCGCGTCAGCCTGACCCGCATCGAGTCGCGACCGTCGCGGCGGCGCAAGTGGGACTACGTGTTCTTCATGGACCTGGAAGGTCACGCCGACGAGCCGCACGTCGCGCGCGCCCTGGCGGCGCTTAAGAAGCGCGCCTCGCTGTTTCGCATGCTCGGCTCGTACCCGCGGGCGGTGCAGTGAGCACCACCGCCGACCGCTGGCGCATCGCGCCGGGCGGGACCGTCACCGGCACGCTCACCCTGCCCGGCGACAAGTCGATCTCGCACCGCGCCCTCATGCTGGGCGCGCTCGCGCAAGGGCAGACGCACATCAGCGGCTTCCTCGCGAGCGAGGATTGCCTTGCCACCGCGCGTGCCCTCGAGGCGCTCGGCGTGCGCCTCGAGCGGCCGGCGGCGACCGAGGTGCGCGTACACGGCGCCGGGGCGGACGGCTTCACGGCGGCGGCGACCGCGCTTGACATGGGCAATGCCGGGACAGCGATGCGTCTCATGATGGGACTGCTCGCGCCGCAACCCTTCGATTCCACGCTGGTGGGGGATGAGTCGCTCATGCGCCGCCCGATGGAGCGTGTGGCGGCGCCGCTGCAGATGATGGGCGCACGCATCCAGACGAACGCCGGCCGCCCGCCGGTGCATATTCACGGCACGCCGCAGCTGCGCGCCATCGACTACACCCTGCCGGTCCCGAGCGCGCAGGTGAAGTCCGCCGTGCTGCTCGCCGGGCTCAGCGCCGCCGGGCGCACGCGCATCACCGAGCCTGCGGCCACGCGCGATCACACCGAGCGCATGCTCGGCGCCTTCGGCGTCGAGCTGCTGCACGAGGGCACGACCATCGCGATGGAGGGTGGCCAGACACTGCGTGCCACGGAAATCCGGGTGCCGGCGGACTTTTCCTCGGCGGCCTTCTTCCTGGTGGCCGGATGTCTCGCCGCCGACGGTCCGCTGCGGCTCACCAACGTCGGGATCAACCCCACGCGCACCGGGTTGCTCGAGCTCCTGCAGCGCATGGGCGCCGACATCCGCGTGCACTCGCGCACCGCCGCCGACGAGAGCGCGCCGCGCGGCAGCGTCGAGCCGGTGGCCGACATCGAGGTGCACCGCAGCGCCTTGCGCGGCATCACCGTGCCGGAAGGGCTCGTGCCGCTCGCGATCGACGAGCTGCCGGTGCTGTTCGTTGCCGCCGCCTGTGCGCGCGGCGAGACGCTGGTGCGCGGCGCGCACGAGCTGCGCGTCAAGGAGAGCGACCGCCTCGCCTCGATGGCCGCCGGGCTGGGCCTGCTCGGTGTCGAGCATCAGCTGTTGTCCGATGGCCTGTGGATCCGCGGCAGCGACACCCTGGGCGGAGGCCGCATCGACAGCTGCGGGGATCATCGTGTGGCCATGGCATTTGCCGTGGCCGCCCTCAAAGCCCGCGCGCCCATCGAGATCGCGCACGTCGCCAATGTCGCCACCAGTTTCCCCGGGTTCGCGAGCACGGCGCGCGCGGCGGGACTTGCGATCACAACACCATAGACCGCCGCCCTCGCACTGCGAGGGCAGCGCGTCCCCCGCTGCGGCCGGTTCCATGCCAACATGGGCCGTGGCTCGCAAGTCAGCGTGTCCCATCGTCACGATCGACGGTCCGAGCGGCTCGGGCAAGGGGACGATCAGCCGCGCGATTGCGCAGCGGGTGGGTTGGCACCTGCTCGACAGCGGCGCGCTCTATCGCCTGGTGGCCGTCGCCGGGATGGTCGCGGGCGCGGCGGAAGGGGATGTGCGGCGCCATACCGAGCTCGCGGCGCACATGGATGTCACCTTCAGCGCTGCTCCCGACGGCGCCGAGCGGATTACACTCGATGGGCGGGATGTGACCGCCGAAGTGCGCTCCGAGCGTGCCGGGCAGGGCGCCTCGCGGGTGGCCGCGTGGCCGGGCGTGCGTCAGGCGCTGCTGGCGCGCCAGCAGGCGTTTGCCGTCCCTCCCGGCCTGGTGGCGGATGGCCGGGACATGGGGACGGTGGTCTTCCCCGGGGCGCAACTTAAGATATTCCTCACGGCGACCCCCCAGGAGCGGGCCCTCAGGCGCTATAAGCAGTTGAAAGACAAGGGGTCCGATGTTAGCCTTGCCGCCCTTTCGCGCGAGATAGCCGAGCGGGATGTAAGGGATCAGACCCGTGAGGTCGCCCCGCTTAAGGTCGCGCCCGACGCCTGCGTGATCGACTCGACCGGTCTGTCGGTGGAGGCGGTGACGGGCAGGGTGCTGGACCTGATGGCCACGCGCCAATTGTGGCCCTAGCGCTCGTCGCGATACGCACGGAAGGTCGGGTTGGCACACGCAGGAGGCGGGTGCCCGTGGTGGTTTCCTGGGCCGCAGGACGCAGCTCCAGTTCAGGCGCGCGAATGCGCGTGGCACAAGTGAAGGTATGACAGAAAGTTTCGCCCAGCTCTTCGAGCAGAGTCTCGCCAATCAACGCATCCGCCCGGGGATGATCCTCACCGGGCTCATCGTGGACGTCACCAGCGACGTCGTCATCGTCAACGTAGGCCTCAAGTCCGAGGCCGTCATCCCCCTCGAGCAGTTCAAGAACGAGCGCGGCGAGGTGGAGGTCAAGGCCGGCGACCAGGTGGAGGTGGCACTCGATTCAGTCGAGGACGGCACCGGCGAGACGCGCCTGTCACGCGAGAAGGCCAAGCGCGCGCGCACCTGGACGCGTCTCGAGGAGGCCTTCAACAAGTCCGAGATCGTGACCGGTGTCATCACCGGACGGGTCAAGGGCGGCTTCACGGTAGAGATCGAGAACGTGCGCGCCTTCCTGCCGGGCTCGCTGGTCGATGTGCGCCCGGTACGTGACACCTCGTACCTCGAAGGCAAGCCGCTCGAGTTCAAGGTCATCAAGCTCGATCAGAAGCGCAATAACGTCGTGGTGTCGCGCCGCGCGGTCGTCGAGCAGGAGTTCTCCGCCGAGCGCAGCGCGCTGATGGACAACCTGCAGGAAGGCGCCGTGGTTCGCGGCACCGTCAAGAACCTCACCGACTACGGCGCGTTCGTCGACCTCGGCGGGATCGACGGCCTGCTGCACATCACCGATATGGCGTGGAAGCGCGTCAAGCACCCGTCCGAGGTCGTCAAGGTGGGCGATGAGGTGGAGGTGCGCATCCTCAAGTTCGACCGCGAGCGCTCGCGCGTGAGCCTCGGCCTCAAGCAATTGGGCGCGGACCCCTGGCAGAACATTTCCCGCCGCTACCCGCCCGGCACGCGCGTATTCGGCAAGGTCACCAACATCGCCGACTACGGGGCGTTCGTCGAGATCGAGGACGGCGTCGAGGGTCTGGTGCACGTCTCGGAAATGGACTGGACCAACAAGAACGTCAACCCGGCCAAGGTGGTGCACACCGGTCAGGAAGTCGAGGTCATGGTGCTCGACGTCGACGAGGAGCGCCGCCGCATCTCGCTCGGTCTCAAGCAATGTCAGGCGAACCCGTGGAAGGAATTCGCCGAGAACTACAACCGCGGCGACAAGGTCGGCGGACAGATCAAGTCGATCACCGACTTCGGCATCTTCATCGGGCTTCCCGGCAACATCGACGGTCTGGTGCACCTGTCGGACATCTCCTGGGATCAACCGGGAGAGGAGGCGGTGCGCAACTACCAGAAGGGTCAGCAGCTCGAAGCGATGGTGTTGTCGATCGATCCGGAGCGCGAGCGCATCTCGCTCGGCATCAAGCAGCTCGCCAAGGATCCGTTCTCGGCCTACATCGCCGACAACCCCAAGGGCACGATCGTCCGCGGCGTGGTGAAGGAGGTCGATGCGCGCGGTGCGGTCATCGACCTCGGCAACGGCGTCGAGGGCCAGCTGCGCGCTTCCGAGCTCGGCCGCGACCGCGTGGAGGACGCACGCGCGGTGCTCAAGGTGGGCGAGGAGGTCGAGGCCAAGTTCACCGGCGTCGACCGCAAGTCGCGCACCATCTCACTGTCGATCAAGGCCAAGGAGGCCCACGAGGAAGCCGAGGCGGTGCAGAGCTACCGCTCGGAGACCACCCCTTCAGGCACCAGCCTCGGGGACCTGCTCAAGGAGCAGATCGGGTCCGGAGAGAGCCACTAGAGCGCAATGACGAAGTCGGAGCTCATCGAGATCATCACCGCCAAGCAGAAGCATCTGCCGGCGAAGGACGTCGAGCTGGCGTTGAAGCAGATCCTGGAAATCATGAGCGACGCGCTCTCGCAGGGGGAGCGCATCGAGATCCGGGGCTTCGGCAGCTTCTCGCTGCATTTCCGTCCGCCGCGCCAGGGGCGCAACCCCAAGACCGGCGAGGCGGTGGCGCTTTCGGGCAAACACGTGCCGCACTTCAAGCCGGGCAAGGATCTGCGCGAGCGGGTGAACGACGGCGCCGGCCGGCCGATCCGCGACTGACGCACGCCGCGCCGCCGGCTCAGCGTCGCCTGAGGGCCGCCGGCCGGTGTATCCGGCGCCATTATCGCCCGCGCCTGAGACCTGCTATCGTCGGAAATCGTGTTCGAGCTGCCTCCACTGCTGCTGGCGCTGGCGTTCATCCTGGTGGGCCTGGCCGCCTGGTTCCTCGGCCGCCGCAACGGCGCCGCGCGCACCGTGCGCCTGCCACGTGATTACTACGTCGGTCTCGACCACCTCATCAACGACCGCTTCGATCACGCCGCGGAGATCTTCGCGCGCATGGCGGAAGCCGACGGCGATGCCGCGGAGATCCAGTTCGCCCTGGGGAGCCTGTTCCGGCGGCGTGGCGAGGTCGATCGCGCCATCGCGATCCACCAGCGCCTGCGCGATCACGGGGGCGGGGGCCTCGCCGACAAGGCGGCCTTCGCCCTAGCACTCGACTACCAGAGCGCGGGACTCATGGACCGCGCCGAGCGGGTGCTGGAAGAGCTCACCGCCTCGCGCGAGTACCGGCGTGCCGCACTCGATCACCTGGTCGGGATCTACGAAGCGCAGGGCGACTGGGCCAAGGCGCTGAAGGTCTTTCACGAGCTGCCGCAGCCGGTGCAGCTCGAGCGGGCGCGCGTGGCGGCGCACTACCTGTGCGAGCTCGCCGAGCACGCCCTGGTGCAGGGCGACCGCGAGCGGGCGCGCACACTGCTGCGCCAGGCGCGCACCCATCAGGGGGCCCTGCCGCGTGCCGACATGCTCACCGCGCGCATCGCCGAGCAGTCCGGGGATGCCGGCGGTGCACTGCTCCTTTATCTGCAGGCGCTCGAGACCGCGCCGGGCCTCGCGCTCGAGATCATCCCCGCCGTGCTCGCGATCGCGCGCCAGACGCACACGCCCGATATGTTGAATGAGCTCGGTCGCCGCCTGGGCCAGAGCGGCGACGTAAGTCCCCGGCAGCAGGCCTGGCTGCTCGCCACCGCGGTACCGCCCGAGGACATGGCGCAGTTGCCGGCCATCACCGCGCAGCTGGGAGCAGGGGTCGACTCCGCCGCCGAGGCGAGCTCGCTGTGCACACTCCTCACCCGCATCGGCGATGCCGGCGGGCGTTACCAGTGTGATGACTGCGGGCTCAACAGCGTGGGCTGGTACTGGCGCTGCCCGAAGTGCCGCTCGTGGGACAGCATGAGCCCGGCGGTGATCAAGTGGGCGGGGCGTGCCGACCGGACGGTGAGCGCTTCGTGAAGTCGCGACTTGTGCCGCGCAGCTGCCGTGTGCGGCCATTACACTGGACGCACCGCTCCCTGGAGATATCCCGATGACGACCAGCGGCCGATCGTCGATCCGCACGGCCGTGTTCCCGGTGGCGGGACGCGGGACGCGCTTCCTGCCGGCGACCAAGGCGAGCCCCAAGGAGATGCTGCCGGTGGTCGACAAGCCGCTCATCCAGTACGCGGTGGAGGAGGCGCTCGCCGCGGGCGCGCGACGCCTGGTGTTCATCACCGGCGCGTCCAAGCGCGCCATCGAGGATCACTTCGATTCCGACCAGGAGCTCGAGCTGATGCTGAAGGTGCAGGGCAAGAGCGACCTGCTCAATCAGCTGCGCAGCGTCCTGCCGTCCTATGCCTCGTGCATCTACATCCGCCAGCCCGCACCGCTCGGGCTGGGACACGCCGTGCTGTGTGCGCAGCCGGCGGTCGGCGCGGAGCCGTTCTTCGTGCACCTCGCCGATGACCTGATCCGCAGCGAGGTCGCCTGCCTCGCGCAGATGGCACAGGTCTACGAGTCCAAGCGCGCCAGCATCCTGGGTGTACAGGCGGTGCCGCGTCAGGACACCGAGAAATACGGCATCGTGGCGGTCGAGGCCGATCGCTCGAGCACCAGTCGCGTGCGCAGCATCGTCGAGAAGCCCAAGCCCGCCGTGGCGCCCTCGAATCTGGCGGTCGTCGGCCGCTACGTCCTCTCGCCGGCGATTTTCGAGCACCTCGAGCGTATCGGGCGCGGAGCGGGCGGGGAGATTCAGCTCACCGACGGCATCGCCGCGCTCATGCGCGAGGAAGCGGTTTACGCCTACCGCTTCGAAGGCAAGCGTTACGACTGCGGCAGCAAGCTCGGCTACCTGCAGGCGACGGTCGAATACGCGCTCGGCCACCCGCAGCTCGGGCGCGAATTCCGCCGCTACCTGCGCGGGCTGGATGTCTCGTCCGCCGACGGCGCGCGTGCGGTGAACGGCCCGGCGACCAACGGCGGCGGTGCGCGCCGCGCGCCGCGGGCGCCCAGGCGTGCTGCCCGGGCCGCGACTCGGCGCAAGGCGCTGGTCGGCGCCCGCTCGAGCTGAACCTCAGAAGACCAACGCGAGCGTCGCAAAGTCCTGCCCGCGGTTCGGGCGGCGGATGTTGGCGTTCGACCAGTGCCGGATCGCCAGCTCGAGGCTCACGGCGTGGCTGAGACGTCCGCGCGCAGCAAGCTGCCAGGCGAAATTCCACGCGGTCGAGTTGAGCTGGTCGGTCTCCGTCTTGTAAGAGGCGCCGGCTCCGAAGTACACCCCCCACGTCGGCCGCTCCCACAGCCGCCAGCGACGCGAGAGGGAGAATCCCCAATACGGATTGGCGTAGCGCTCCGAGTAGTTTCCGTAAGCCTCGACGTACTGTGCCGTCGTGAAGCGAAACACGCCGAGCTCGTAGCGGTTGCCGCTCCAGTCGAAAGTAACCGGCGCGACGATCCCGCGGGTCTTGTCGAAGTCGTAATAGGTTCCGCCAATGCCGAGCGTAACCTGGCAGCCGGCGCACAGCAGGTCATCCGCCTGCGCGCCGCCGACCGCGAGTTGCAGCAGCGCAGCGCACGCACAGGCGCCGACCGGGCGTTTCTCCATGCGGCGATAGAGTGCCTGAGGGGACCGTCCGCCGCTCAAGCGCCTGATGTTTCTGCTTGCGCCTGCGGGCACGGGACGCGCAAAGTGCGTGCAGCGCGGTACTCAATGCCCGCAAGGAGGAGCCGATGGCTACGCGTCGCTTGCCCGATGCCCCGAATCCTGTTGAGCCGGCCGCCGATGCAGTGCGCCGCCCCGTGCGGACGCCCAAATCGGCGGCCGCCGCGCCCGCCCACGTGCGGGTGACGCCCGAGGCGCGCCACGCGCTCATCGCGCAGAGCGCCTACCTGCGTGCCGAGCGCCGCGGCTTCGCGCCCGGTCAGGAAGTGGAAGATTGGCTGGCGGCCGAGGCGGAGGTGGACGCGCTGCTCAGGGTGGAACACGGGGGCTCGCCGCAGTAGCCGGCGGCGCCTGCGGCGGGCGCGGTGCCGGCGGGCGCAGACCATTCGAATACACAATATGGCCGTCGGGTAGCACGAACACCGCGTCGTACTCCGGCATCCGGTTGATGATCTCCAGTGCCTTCTCGGCTCCGAGCACGAAGGCGGTCTTGGACATGCCGTCGGTCTGCGTTGCGGTGGGCGCCAGAATCGTGGCGCTGCGCACCATGCTGGCGGAGTGGCCGGTGCGCGGGTCGATTATGTGGTGATAACGCACGCCGGCCTCGTCGAAATAGCGCTCGTAGTCTCCGGAGGTGGAGACCGCGCTGTCGGACAGCGGGATGCGGGTGACCACTTTCTTCGGATTGTCGGGGTGACGGATCGCGACCAGCCACGGCCGTCCCATGCGATCGCCGATGATGCGGCTGTCGCCGCCGGCGGTGACGATGGCGTGCTGCACGCCGCGCGTCTTGAGGATTTCCACGCCGCGGTCCACCGCGTAGCCCTTGCCGATGCCGCCGAGGTCGATGCGCATGCCCGGATGCTCGAAGCGCACCGTATGATGCGCCTCATCGAGCAGCATGTTGCGCCAGTTCACCGCCGGCAGCGCCTGCCTGATCTGCGCCTCCGTCGGACGGATGTGACGCGGGTAGTCGTAGAGGTAGCCGACGCTCGCGTAGGTGATGTCGAAGGCGCCCTCGGTGATCTGGGAGTAGTGGGTGGAGAGCTTGATGAGATCGAACAGCTCCTTGTCGACCTGCACCGGCTCCTGGTTGGCGTGGGCGTTGATCTGCGACAGCTGGCTCTCAGGCTTGTAGTGGCTCATCAGATTATCGATGCGCCGCAGCTCCGCCATCACTGCATCGATCGCGGCGTCGCCCTTCAGCGGATCGTCCGCCCACAGCTCGACGTAGCAGCGCGTGCCCATGATCGCTTCGGTGCGCTCCATCCAGTCGGCGCGTGCGCGCGGCGACAATCCGCTCGCCAGCAGCAGCACGCCCAACAGCGCGGCAACACGTGCACTCATGTTCGCGTCAGCGTAACCGATATCGCCGTCACAGGGATTGCGGTATTCTGACCGCCCGAAAAAACGAGCGGTTCCTGGAAGGGGGAGAATTGCATATGAACCTCGTGAAACTCAACGGCTCGTCCTGTGGCATGGTGTTGGCGGCGCTGCTGCTCGGCGCGCCGCTGCTCGCGTGGGGGCAGGGCACGAGCACGACCACCCCGAGCGGCCCGGTGACCTGCAAGGACGGCACGACCTCACCGCACGGCGGTCGCGGCGCTTGCAGCGGTCATGGCGGCATCGACAAGTCAGCTACCGCGGCGAGCAGTGCGAGCGGCAGCGCCGCGCCTGCTGCGCCCGCGGCAACCGCTGCGCCAGCCGCCGCTGCGCCGGCCGCGGCGGCACCGGCGACGAGCTCCGCAGCGGGGGCGAGCGGTGGGCCGGTGACCTGCAAGGACGGCACCACCTCGCCCCACGGCGGTCGCGGCGCCTGCAGCGGTCACGGCGGCATCAACAAGTCCGCGCCCGCTGGCGGCGGGACGGCAGCCGCGCCGGCGGCACCGGCCGCGCCGGCAGCTCCCGCGGCAGCCGCCGCGGCAGCGACGACTCCGGCAGCACCGGCGGCTCCCGCGAAGGCGAAAGCTCCCGCACCGGCTGCACAGGCCGCACCCGGTGGCGGGCCGGGACAGGTCTGGGTCAATAGCGCGAGCAACGTCTATCACTGTCCCGGAGACCAGTGGTACGGCAAGACCAAGAAGGGTCAGTACATGACCGAAGCGGCGGCCAAGGCTGCGGGGGCTCGTCCGGATCACGGCAAGACCTGCTCGTGAGCCTCACCCGGGCGCGCGTGCGCTCGCGGCACGCGTGCGCGGCGGGGGGCAGCGCCGTGGCTGATGGCCGATCGGGTGGTCGGACATGCTGACCCGGCGCGGGCTGTTGCTCGCCGGCGGCTGGCTGGCTGCGGGCGCGCATGCGGGGAAGGCTTTCGCCGGAGCATCGAGGGACGAGGTGCTCGCCGCGCTGCCCGGCAAGCGGCCGCTCATCCAGCGCGCCTTCCGCCCGCCGAATTTCGAGACGCCGCTCGCGCAGCTCGCAGCACCTTTCACACCCAACGACGCCTTCTTCGTTCGCTACCACTTGGCCGTCATTCCGCAGGTCGATCCGCAGCAGTGGCGACTCAACGTGGGGGGACCGAGTGCGCAGCGCCCGCTTACGCTGTCGCTCCGCGAGCTGCGCAGCGGCTTCGAGCAGGTGAGTATCGCCGCCGTCAACCAGTGCTCGGGAAACCGTCGGGGGCTTTTCTCGCCGCGGGTCCCGGGAGTGCAGTGGGGCGATGGCGCAATGGGCAACGCGCTGTGGCGGGGCGTGCGGCTGCACGATCTGCTGCAGCGCGCCGGCGTGGGAGCGGATGCGCTCGAGGTGGTGTTCAGCGGCACCGATGGCCCGGTGCTCCCGCAGACCCCGGCGTTCGTCAAGAGCCTGCCGCTCGAGCGTGCGCTTGATGAGAACACGCTCATCGCTTTCGAGATGAACGGCCGGCCGCTGCCACATTGGAACGGCGCCCCGGCGCGTCTCGTCGTGCCGGGCTGGACCGGGACCTACTGGATGAAGCATCTGACCGAGATCCGCATCGTGCCGACGGCGTTCGACGGATTCTGGATGAAGGGCGCGTATCGCCTGCCAACCGGCGCTTTCCCTGGCGCCCCCTTCGTCAGCCAGCAAACGCCCGAGACCACCCCCATCACCGAGATTCTGGTCAACTCACTGATCATCACACCGGTCGCCGGAACGCGCCTGCGGCGCGGCGCGCACGCTGAGCTCGCGGGCAAGGCCTGGGACAACGGCGCGGGAATTGAGGCAGTACAGGTCTCCTTCGACGGCCGTCGCAGCTGGCGCGCAGCCACGCTGATGCAGGACCTCGGGCGCTTCGCGTGGCGGGAGTTCCGCATTGCGATCGACACCTCCGCTCCCGGGCCGCTCGAGATCGCCGTGCGCGCCCGCAGCCGCAACGGCACCCAGCAGCCGGACACGCTCACGTTCAACCCCGCCGGCTACCACGACAACATCGTGCAGACGGTGAGCGTGGAGGTCACATGAGGGGCGCACCTGCCGGGATCGTACTGGCAGCGGGCGTCGTGCTCGCGGCGGGCGCCCTGGTGCTCGCGCGTGGCGGCGGAGTGCTCTGGGCGGCGGCGGGCGAGATCACGCAACTCAAGGATGCACCGGGGCGCGATCAGACCGTGGGCCGCTGCATCATCTGTCACAGCCTCGAGTACATCCCGAGTAACACGCCGGCCATGGACCGCGCGGGGTGGCAGAAGACCATCCAGAAAATGCGCGAGCGCTTCGGGGCGCCGATCACCGACCAGGAGGCGCAGCAGATTCTCGATTACCTGGCGGCAAACTACTCCGGCAAATCATAGCGCTCCGGACCTGGGACTGCCGCCAGCGCCGGTTGCGTCCGGGGCATCAGGTCGCAGAGAAGGTATCGCAGCTGGCGATCTGTCCGGTGTTCAGCCCGCGCTTGAACCAGCTCGCGCGCTCGGCCGAGGTGCCGTGGGTGAAGGACTCCGGCACGACATAGCCCTGCGCCCGCCGCTGCAGCGTGTCATCGCCGACCGCTGCCGCGGCGCGCAGCGCCGCGTCCACGTCGCCGGCTTCGAGGATGTGCCTGGTCTCGTCGGCGTTGCGGGCCCAGACGCCGGCGAAGCAGTCGGCCTGCAGCTCGAGCCTCACCGACAGCTGGTTGGCCTGCGCCTCGGAGGCGCGCTGCTGCGCGGCCCGCACCTGAGCGGCGATGCCGAGGAGGTTCTGCACGTGGTGTCCGACTTCGTGCGCGAGCACATAGGCCTCGGCGAACAGCCCGGGCGCCTGGAACTCATCCGACAGCTGCTGGAAAAATCCCAGGTCGAGGTAGACCTTGCGGTCGAGAGGGCAATAGAAGGGTCCGACCGCCGAGCTGGCCGAGCCGCACGCCGAGGGCATCTGCTCGCGGTACAGCACCAGCTTCGGCGGCACGTACGTCGCGCCCTGCGCCTGGAAGAGCGCGCTCCAGGTATCCTCGGTCTCCCCGAGCACCGCCGCGATGAACCGCCCCTGCTCGTCCTGCGGCGTGCCGTAGTGCGCCGCGGGCGCGGACGTCTGGGTGGGCACCGCACTCACCAGCCCCATGATGAGCCGCGGGTCGATGCCGAAGAAATACGCGGCGGCGAGCGCCAGCAGCGTGCCACCGACCCCGAGCCGCAGGCCCGCTCCGCCCCCCGTGCTGGCGCGAACGTCCTCGATGTTCGTGCTTTGGCGCAGATCGTCCCAGCGCACGGCGGCTCTCCGTAACACCCCGTGAGGGGCACGCTATACCGCGTGAGCGCGCGAGCGCAAGCCGCTGGCAGCCGCGGCGGCGGCGGCGAGTAAAATGAGCCCCGACAGGAGTGCGTGTATGTCTGATCACCCCTTCGCCGTGCAGGGCATCGACCACATCGTGCTGCGGGTGCGGGAGTTGCCGCGGATGCTCGAGTTCTACAGCGGGGTACTCGGCTGTGCGCTCGAGCGACAGCAGCCGGAGCTCGGGCTCACGCAGCTGCGCGCCGGTCGCAGCCTGATCGATCTGGTGACGCTCGATGGGCCGCTTGGCGCCGGCCCGCCACCGGGGCCGGGCCGCAACCTCGAGCACTTCTGTCTGACGCTCGCGCCCTTCGACGAGCGCGCTCTCAGCGCCTGGCTCGGTGCACACGGCGTGGCGGTGGAGGCGCCGGCGTCACGCTACGGGGCGCAGGGCGAGGGCCGCTCGTTCTTCGTCACGGACCCGGAAGGCAACCACATCGAGCTCAAGGGCGCGCGGCACGACTGACGCCGAACGCGCGTCGCGCCGCGGTACACTTGACCCCGGGGCACCGCGCGGCGGTTAACAGTGGAGAGCGCAGTGAGTCTGGCGGGCAAGACACTCTTCATCACCGGCGCGAGCCGCGGCATCGGCCTGGCGATCGCGCTGCGGGCGGCCCGCGACGGCGCCAACATCGCCATCGCGGCCAAGACGGCCGAGCCGCATCCGAAGCTTGCCGGTACCGTCTACAGCGCGGCGCAGGAGGTCGAGCAGGCCGGCGGCGGCGCCCTGCCGCTGGTGATGGATGTGCGCGACGAGGCGAGTGTGGCGGCAGCCGTGAGCCGCTGCGCGGAGGTGTTCGGCGGTATCGACATCTGCGTCAACAATGCCTCCGCGATCAACCTCGCCTCCATCAGCCAGATCGAGATGCGCCGCTACGACCTCATTCAGCAGATCAACACACGCGGCACCTTCGTCACTTCACGCGCCTGCCTGCCGTATCTCGCGAAGGCCGCCAATCCGCACATCCTGACCCTCTCCCCACCGCTCGATCTGCGACCGAAGTGGTTCGCCGGCCACCTCGCCTATTCGCTGTCGAAGTACGGCATGTCCCTGTGCATGCTGGGGCTCGCCGCGGAGTACCGTGCGCACGGGATCGCCTGCAATGCGCTGTGGCCACGCACCACGATTGCCACCGCGGCCGTCGAGTTTGCCCTCGGCGGGCCGCAGATGATGCGCCGCTCGCGCCAGCCGCAGATCGTCGCCGACGCCGCGCACGTGATCCTCAACCGTCCGGCGCGCGAGTGCACCGGACAGTTCTTCATCGACGACAGCGTGCTGTACGAGGCCGGAGTGCGCGACTTTGCGCCGTACAGCGTGGAACCGGGCAGCACGCTGCTCGGTGACCTGTTCGTCGACGAGACCGCACCGGCGCCGCCGGGCGTGCAGGTGGAATTCATGCGCTGAGGCGGAGGTGGATTGATGAACGGCAGCGTCAACCGTCGAATCGTCCTCGCACGGCGGCCGCACGGGGCACCGGTGGCCGAGGACTTTCGGCTCGAGACCCATCCGCTACCTGAGGCCGGGCCGGGACAGGTGCTGCTGCGCACGCGCTATCTCTCGCTCGATCCTTACATGCGTGGGCGCATGAACGAGGGACCGTCCTACGCCCCGCCGGTCGCCATCGGCGCGGTGATGACCGGCCAGACGGTGAGCGTGGTGAAGACCTCGGGCGTCAAGGGTTTCAGCCCCGGGGAGCTCGTGGTGGCGAACGTCGGTTGGCAGGATTACGGGCTTTCCGACGGGCGCGATCTGATGAAGATCGACCCCACCCTTGCGCGCCCGTCGTATGCGCTCGGTGTGCTGGGGATGCCCGGCCTCACGGCCTATGTGGGACTGCTCGACATCGGCCGGCCGCGCCCCGGGGAGACTGTGGTGGTGGCCGCGGCTACCGGTGCGGTGGGCTCGGTGGTCGGCCAGATGGCCAAGATCAAGGGCTCCCGCGTGGTGGGCGTCGCCGGCGGGCGCGAGAAGTGCGACTACGCGCGAGCGACGCTCGGCTTCGACGCCTGCCTCGACCACCGCGAGCCGGACCTCCCGCAGCGCCTCGCCGCAGCCTGTCCGCAGGGGGTCGATGTGTATTTCGAGCTGGTCGGCGGTGCGGTGCTCGCCGCGGTCGTGCCGCTGCTCAAGGTCGGCGCGCGCGTGCCGGTGTGCGGTCTGATCTCCTGGTACAACCTCGAGAAGCTGCCCACGGGCGTCGACCATCTCCCGGCGCTGCTCGTCACCGTGCTGCGCCAGCGCCTGACGTTGCAGGGCTTCATCATCTACGATCATTACCCGCGCATGCCCGCCTTCCAGCGTGACATGACGGACTGGCTGCGTGAAGGGCGGGTCAAGTACCGCGAACAGGAGATCGTGGGACTCGAGCAGGCGCCGCGCGGGCTCATCGGGCTCCTGCAGGGCGAGAATTTCGGCAAGCTGGTGGTGCGCGTGGCGGAGAGCTAGACGCGCATGGCCGACACCATCAAGGTCTGCTGGGTCTTCGACGTCATCTCACCATTCGCCTACCTCGCCTTTCCGCGCCTGCGGGAGCTCCCGGCCCACGCGCGCCTCGAGCTCGTGCCGGTGCTGCTCGCGGGCCTGCTGCAGCATCACGGGCAGCTCGGGCCCGCCGAGATTCCCTCCAAGCGCCGCTTCACGTACCGCTTTGTCCTGTGGCGCGCGCGGCAACTCGGCATGCCGCTGCGCATGCCGCCGGCGCATCCCTTCAACCCGCTCGCGGCGCTACGGCTCATCGTTGCCGCCGGAGGCGATCTGCGGGCGGCCGGTGCGGTGCTGGACGCCGTATTTCGTGACGGACTCGACGTCAGTGACCCGCAGGTCATCGCGGGTCTCGCCCGCGGGCTGGGGATTGCTGACCCGCAGGCCGCGCTCGCCGACCCGGCCGTCAAGCAACGTCTGCGCGAGAACGGCGAGTGGGCGATCGCGCGCGGCGTGTTCGGCGTGCCGACCTTCGTCATTGGGAACGAGCTGTTTTGGGGTCACGATGCGGTCGACATGGCGCTCGATTACCTCAACGACCCCCGGGCCTTCAAGGACGCCGCGATGCAGGCGGCGGACACGCTGCCAATCGGAATCGCGCGCACGAGATAAGGAGATCGGGCCGCATCCATGCTGCGGGGGAGACACATGAGGCGCTACAGCCTGTGCGGTCTGCTGCTCGCTGCGGCGGGGGCCGCCGCGGGACCAGCACCCACGGCAACGGCGTCAGCCGGCGGTACGCCGGCGGCGACCCCACCGGTGCGCGCCATCACGGCGTTCGTGGATCTCGATCCGGCGCGCTACGCGGAGCAGGTCAGACAGGTGGCGGCCGGTCTGCGGCAGGCGCAGGCGATATTCGAGCAGGACGGGTTTGCGGTGCAGACGCTGCGCATCACGACGCAGCCGTTCATGAAGTACCTCCGGGGTCTGGATAACGCGCACGCACTGACGCTGCTGGACCGTCTCGAGGATCTCGGTCGGCAGAACAAGGTGCTCGTCAACATCGGCCCGGCGGTGCTGGATGACCATCCCGACCCGCAGGCACTGGAGATTCTCGAGCAGGTCCAGGTCCACGGCCGGCCGCTCGCTGCTACGATGATCGTCGCCGACGAGGACGGGGTTCACTGGAACACCGTGCGGGCGGCGGCGCGGCACGTCTGGCGCGTCGCCGCCGCCAGCCCCCACAGCCAGGGCACGTTCAGCTTCGCGGCCACGGCGATGCTCGGGCCCGGAGCGCCGTTCTTTCCTGGATCCTGGCACGACGGGCAGGGCGGGCGCTTCTCGGTCGGCCTGCAGTCGGCCGGCGTGGTCGCCCAGGTCTTTGCGCAGGCTCACGGCGATGCGAACCGCGCCACGCAGGAGCTGGCGCAGGCGCTCTCGGGCCTTGCGGAGCGCGTCGCCCGGCTCGCCGCACGGGTCGAGGACGCAACCGGCTGGAAGTACTGGGGGTTCGACCCGACTCCCGCGCCCCTGAAAGAAGATTCCATCGGCGCAGCCATCGAGGCGTTCGAGCCGGCGACTCTGGGCTCAGCGGGCACTCTGACAGCCGCGTGGGTGATCACCGAAGCGCAGCGGCAGGTCCCGGGCGCGCGCGTCGGTTACGCCGGGCTCATGCTGCCTGTGATGGAGGACGCGCGGCTGGCGCAGCGCTGGAGCGAGGGGGTGATCAGCCTCGATTCGCTGCTCGCCTACTCGGCGGTGTGCGGCACGGGTCTCGACACCGTGCCGCTGCCCGGTGATGTCACCGAGGCGCAGCTCGCGCGCATCATCGGCGATGTCGCCGTGCTCGCCTACAAGTGGAAGAAGCCCCTGACCGCGCGGCTGCAACCGGTGCATGGTCGCAGGGCGGGCGAGCTGAGCGACTTCGACGATCCGTTGCTCGTGAACGCGCGGCTGCAGCCGCTACGGTAGCCCGCCGGCGCGGCGCGCTGGTGCGCGGGTGTTGTAGTGGGCCAGCATGCCGGTCGTGTAACCCGCCTCGCGCGCGATGCGCACCATGCTCGCCTGGTCGAAGCCGTGCTCCGCCACCACGCGACAGGCGACCAGCGCGATGTCATCGCGGCGCTGCGCATGGTCGACGATCTTGGGCATGGGCCGATGTTACTGAGAGTCACGCTGCCTGGGGAGCGGTGCGGTCATCCGGATCGAGGCCCACGTCCGCGGCCGCGGCCCGCCGCCGCTCCTGCACCAGATCGATCGAGCGGCAGGCAATGACATAAACGCCGGCCGAGACCGGCAGGCCCACCATCATGGCGATGTCGGCGCCGCCGAGGGCGCGCGCTACTACACCGGTATACATGCCGGTGCTGAAGAACGGGATCATGACGACGAAGCCGATGAGGTAGGCGATGAGCCCGCGCCAGTTCCACTGGCCGTACATCCCGGCGGGATTGAAGATCTCGCGGATCGAGTAGTGACCCTTGCGCACCAGGTAGAAGTCGACCAGGTTGATCGCCGTCCAGGGCGTGAACAGATACAGCAGCACCGCCAGATAATCCTCGAAGCGGTTGATGAAGTTGCCCGAGGAGCTGATCGCGATCGCACAGCTCGCGACGAAAGTGAGCAGGAGACTCGCGAGGCGCTTGCGCACGGTGCACACCAGCGGCTTGATCGTGTCGGCGACACTCAAGAGCGTCAGCGAGGCGCCGTAGAAGTTGAGCGCGGAGATCGTGATCAGGCCGAGCAGCGCGGCAAACAGCAGTGTCTTCCCGAAACCCGGCGTCACCACGTCAGCCGCGTGCTGCATCGCCGCGGCGACGTCCAGACGCGGAGCCGCGGCGGCGGCTACGGTCCCGACCAGCATCATCCAGGCACCGCCGACGAACGCCCCCAGGTACGTCCACCAGAAGGACTCACGCACGCCGACGTCGCGCGGCAGGTAGCGCGAATAGTCGGAAACGTAGATCGACCAGCTGAGCTGATAGGAAGCGGCGGCGAACATCTGCGCGAGGAACGGCACGGCGCGAAAGCCGCTGATCTGCCACTGCACGGCCGGGAACTTCAGCAGGAAGGCTGCGCCCACGGTGAATACCGAGAGGATGCCGATCATCAGGTAAGCGAAGCCGCGCTGCGCCAGGTGAATCTTGTCGTAGCCGACCACGGCGAGCGCCAGCGCGAGGAGCGCGAACAACACCATGGCGAGCGGGGAGGTCGGCGGGATCGCCGGACTGAGCTGATGCAGCGCCTGCGCGGCCAGCACCAGGTTGAAGGCGTTGTAGCCGATGTAAGCCACCAGGGCGACGCCCCATATCAGCAGCGCGCCCGTGTAGCCGAACTGCGGCCGCGACTGAATCATCTGCGGCAGGCCGAGCTGTGGTCCCTGAGTGGAGTGGAAGGCCATGAAGAACGTGCCGAGCAGGTTCCCGAGCAGCACTGCGATCACGGTCCAGAGGAGATTGCCGCCGAGGGTGATGCCGAGCACGCCGACGGCGAGTGTGGCGAGGTGCGCATCGCCCGAGAACCACACCGGCCAGAGGTGCCACACCTTGCCGTGCCGTTCGGCGAGCGGCACGTAGTCGATCGAGCGCTTTTCGATCAGGCCGCCGGCCATGTGTTCAGGAGTGCGCGGCCCGGCGCGGCACGACCTCGTAGCCGGCAACCTTCGGCTCGTGATCGACCAGCTGCGCCGGGAAACCCTCCCCCAGCACGCACACGCCGCAGGCGTCCTCGAGGCGGCGAATGATGTTCGGCGAGAACTCGCGTGCGCCGTAGCGCTGTGCGCCGTCGCGGAAGATCGCCAGCACCAGCGGCGCGAGCTCGAGGGGCACGTGGTGCTCTCGGGCGAACGTATCGAAGAGGCCCACGTCCTTGATCACCAGGTCCATGGTGAAGTTGATGTCGCGGCTGCCGTTCAGGATCACCTGCGACTCGGTCTCGTGCACGAAGGAGTTACCCGAAGAGATGCGGATCGCCTCGTAGGTCGTGTTGAGGTCGAGGCC
This sequence comes from Steroidobacteraceae bacterium, assembly GCA_036008385.1. Taxonomy (GTDB): domain Bacteria; phylum Pseudomonadota; class Gammaproteobacteria; order Steroidobacterales; family Steroidobacteraceae; genus 13-2-20CM-66-19. The sequence continues at coordinate 56,191 of DASYNX010000087.1, read as the reverse complement.
GGCGACCCGGGCTACCGTGAGCGCCTCGGCGAGTGCCGCCAGGTGCACCGTGCAGAGGTAGTTGGTGAGCACCTTGAGCTGCGAGGCGGAGCCGAGCGGACCGGTGTGCAGAATACGCTGGCCGAGGCGAGCGAGCAGCGGCAGCACCCGCTCGAATGCGGCCCGGGTGCCGCCGGCGAAGATGGAGAGGTTGCCGCTCGCGGCGCGGTGGCAGCCGCCCGACACCGGGCAGTCGAGCGCGCTCGCACCGCGCTCCTCGACGCGCGCCGCCAGGCGGGTGACCTCGGCGTGGTCGGTGGTGCTCATCTCGAGCCAGATCTTGCCGCTGCTGAGACCGGCGAGTACGCCGTCCGGGCCCTCCATGACTTCGGCGCAGATGGCCGGCGAGGGCAGACAGGTGATGACGACGTCCACCTGTGCCGCGAGCTCGCGTGGTGAGGCGGCCGCTTTGGCGCCGCGCACGACTAAGGCGGCCACGCGCTCCGCGTCGAGATCGCGCACGGTGAGATCCGCGCCCTGGCGTTGCAGGTTCCCGGCGAGCTGGCTGCCGACGTTGCCCAGGCCGATGAAGCCGATGCGCAGGTCACTCATCCGAGGCGCTCCCCTTCAAGCTCGCAGGCAAGGCGGCAGCACTGCGCCGGCATTGCTGCGGCGCCGGTTTCCCCTCAGCGCGACTGCTTATAATGGAGATCCTTGCAGCCGCAGTATGCCTGCGGTGTACCGGACATGACATCCCCACCCGGCGGGTAACTCGATGGATCCCGACCAATTGCCTGCCCGCGAGCCCGGCTCGGGGAGGATTCACGTGGTGATCGACACGCCCGCGGGCAGCCGCAACAAGTACAAGTACGACAGCGCCCTCGGTCTGTTCCGCATCAGCCGCGTACTGCCGGCCGGGACGGTGTTTCCGTACGACTTCGGCTCCATTCCGCGCACGCGTGCGCCCGACGGCGATCCGCTCGACGTGCTGGTGCTCGGTGTTGCGCCGAGCTTTCCCGGCTGCCTGGTGACGGCGCGCCTGGTGGGCGTGCTGCGGGCGCTGCAGGTCGAGGCGGGACGCACCATCCGCAATGACCGGCTCATTGCGGTCGGCGAGACGCCGGTGAACCGCGCGCGGCTTCGGGAGCTGCACTCGCTCGATGCGGAGCAGCTGCGCGACATCGAGCACTTCTTCGAGTCGTACAACCGCCGCCAGGGGCGTGAATTTCGTATCAGCGGCCGCGGCGGTCGGCGGGCCGCAGAGGGGGTGCTGGCCCGCGGCCTGCGCGCCTTCGCGCGTGCGCGCGGGCGCTGACGTGCCGCTGGCGCTGAGCAGCTTGCGACATGTTCAGGCGCGCGACCTCAGTGGTCGGGCCGGGGCGCAGGTGCCGGCGTGGGCGCAGTCGACGACGTGGGCGCGCTCGCCGGCGTGGCGCCGGTCGTCGGTGTGGCGCCGGTCGTCGGTGTGTTGGCTCGGACCGGCGCCGCCGGGGCCGCATTCTGAGGGACGCAATCGGGCTGAAAGTCGCGCGTGGCCGCGTACGTCCCCGTCTCGAGCTGTTGACAGGCGGTGGTGCGGGTCTGCGACTGCCGAGCCTCGCCGCTGGTCACGACCCAACGGAGGCTGACCCATAGCGGACCGGTACCGCGTCCGCAGGCGCTGTCGTTCGCAACTTGCAACAGGTTTCCACGGTAGCAGCCGACGACTGCCAGGGGCTGGTTGTTCGGACTGAGCGTCGCCCACGGGACCGCGCAGGCCGGGTGAAACCCGCCGGTGGGATCGCCGGCGAGCAGCGGCAGCGGGCGGTTGAGCGTGCGCGGCCCGAGGATGCGGTTGTCGGGCACCTGACAGGCATCGTGCTGAGGGGGCGGCGCCGGCTCATCGGCCGGCACGCCGGCCGCCGTCGCCACACTCAGCAGTGCGAGCAGCCATCTCTTCATGAGGTTTGTCCGCCGGCCGTACGCGCGACATACAGCTCGTCGATGCGCCGGCCGAATTCCAGGATTGCCGTGTGGGCGACGAAGAAGCCGAAGGCCGCGAAGGAGAAATAGCCGAGCCAGTCTCCCGGCGGCAGCCGCAGCCAGCGATACCCCACCCACACCGCCAGCACGATCACGGCCAGCGACAGACTCATTGCGCCCAGGTAGAGCAGCAGGCCGCGCACGCGCTCCTGGATCTCGCCTTTGCCGGCCACGCGCAACTCGATCGCCACCAGGATCACCACGATCGTCGCCACCGCGATGAGTTGCAGCGAGCGGTAGGTCGCCATGAGCAGCAGCAGCAGCGTCGCCGCCAGGATCCACGCCGGCGTCGGCCAGCGGGCGAAGAACGGAGCGATCCAGCCGCGCGCGGCAGGGGACAGCTCGAACGGGCTCAGGTCGAGCGGACGAACGCCGTGCAACCAGTGCTGCCGCCAGAGAAAGATCGCGGCCAGCAGCCACAGCACCAGCAGGTCGTAGCAGTAGAAGGCGATCCTGGGCGTGCGGAATTCCTTGCGCACCTTGGGGCGGCCGTCGAATGCCAGCAGGTTCTGCAGTGCGACGGCGTGGTAGTAGACCCCGGGCAACAGGGTGTGCAGCGGGGTGGTGACCAGATCGCCGCTGCCGCGAAAGTCTCCTCCCACCATGAGGAATGCCCCGTCGGCGAGGCTGAACAGCCGCTCGTTGGCGGCGCCCAGTGTCGGGTCTTCCTCGGGGCTCAGCAGTGCCGTCGCGAACAGGGTCGCCACCGGCGGACATTTGGACTCACGCGGCAGAGCCGGCTGGTTGAGGATCGCCCGCACCGGGGATGCGATCTCCTCGCACGAGGCGTGCGACCAGTGTTGATTGAATGGGTCGCCCTCGGGCGACCAGGCCAGCTCGAATCCTGCCTCCGCCGGCAATGCGCGCGTCAGCCGCCCGACACAGGCCGCAGGTCCGCTGGTTGCGTCGCAGTACATGCGCACCGCCGCGCTGGTGATTCCCGTGCCCGCGGGAGCATCGTCGGCGCGCTGCTCGAACGGATAGCGCCGGCCGACGAAGTCGCTATCGTCGGCCTGTCGCTGCACGGCCACGGGCGTGAAGACCTGCGTGGCGCGTATTGGCGCGCCGCTGCTATCGCGGCAGCCGACGGCGTCCATCGGTGCCAGATCGTCCGGCCGGGTCACGGCGAGGTACACCGCGATGCCCTCGGAACGCAGTCGCGCCGCAACGCCGAGCAGGTCGCAGGTATCTACCCGTGGGGCCGGATCAATCAGCAGAAAATCGAGCAGGATCGCGCGCGGGCGCAGCACCTCGAGCTCGGCGAGGAATTGCGCGTGGAACTGCACCGGGACCGGCCAGCGCGCCCCGCGCAGGGCGAGAGCGGACTCATCGAGCATCACGACCACCACGTGCGGCTGCGCCGGCGCCCCGCGCGCGCGCTCGCTGGGCCGCGGGTACAGCCAGGCCTCGTCGCCGAACCAGGCGTACACCAGGTCCTGCGAGAAGCGCTTGCTCGGGCTCGCGGTGCCGACGAGGTTGAAATTCAGGAAGAACAGCGCCACCGCGGCGAGCAACAGGCTGTGGAGCGCGCCACGCAGCAGGCGCGAGCGCGTACGCCCCAGGCTCCGGTCGGCAGCCCCCGGCCCTCCCATTGACATGACTCGATGCTGTCGTATGCTCTAGCGCGAAATCAAGTACGTCCGCGCCCTGAGGGCCGCGGGCCGTACGCTAACGAGAACCTGCGCCGGGGAAGCAGCAACGAGAAGAACGATCCGGGGGCGTGCACTCGCCGCGACCCGGACTTTTGGAGTTCGCGCCATGCATACCGCTCGCTGCGCCACCCGCGCAGGGACCGCGTCCGTCGCGCCGCTACTGGCGGTGCTCGTGCTGAACCCCGCGACCGGCGCGCGTGCCGAGCCGCCCCCGACAGTGGTCGACAGCCAGAGCATCGTGCGCGGCCTGACGGCACCCGCCGCGGCGACGCGGGGCTTCGAGGTGGCGCCGCGCGTCACGGCCGGGGGCGCGAGCGGCGGTGCATCCGGCGGCGCATCTCCAGGAGCATCGCACAAGATCAACCTCGATATCCGCTTTGCGAGCGACAGCGATCGGCTGACATCGGCGGCGACGGCCCAGCTCGCCCAGCTCGGCAGTGCGCTCACGTCGCCGCAGCTGGCCCACTCGAGATTCCTGATCGCCGGTCATACCAGCGCCACGGGCTCGTCCCAGCACAACCAGCGCCTGTCGGTGGCGCGCGCGCAGTCGGTGCGCAGCTATCTGATCGAGCACTTCAACATCGCAGCGGACCGTATCGAGGCGACCGGCTACGGCTCGTCGCGACCGCTGCCGGATTTCCCGCCGGGCGCGCTGCAGCAACGGCGCGTCGAGATCAGTACTCTGTCGCCCGCCTCGTGAGGAGCCTGAACCGATGAGGACCTGCGTTCAACTGTCCGGCGCGCTCGCGGCGGCCCTGCTGCTGAGCGGCGGCGTGCAAGCGAGCCCGCGCGCGCTGCTGATCGGCGTCGCCAATGTCCCGAACAACGAGCTGCCGGGCATCGATCTCGACATCGACAACATGAAGAAGGTCGCCGACGTCATGGGCTTCAAGCCCGCGGACATCAAAGTTCTGTTCAATGACCAGGCGACCTACGCCAACGTCCAGCAGGCCCTCACGACCTGGGTGCGCGACGGCGTCGGTCCCAGCGACCGCGTGCTCATCTACTTCAGCGGCCACGGCACGCGCGTGCCGGATCCGGACCCGGGCAACGCCGGCGGTGTCGACGATGCGCTGGTGCTGCGCGATGTGGAGCGTGCGCGCATCCAGGGCAAGGCGAGCCTGAAGAACGTGCTGCTCGGACATCAGCTCGGCGCGGACCTGGCGAAGATCCCGAGCCACGACGTGCTGGTGCTGATCGACGCCTGTCACAGCGGCTCGGCGACCCGCGATCTGCAACTCGGCAACCTCAAGCTCGGCGTCGCCACCGGGGTCAAGAAGTTCTTCTCCTACCCGGGCATGCCGGATCAGACCGCGACGCGGGCGCTCAAGATGGCGAGCGGGACGGAGAACTACGCGGCGCTGTCGGCGGCGCGTGACGACGAGTTCGCGGTGGGAACGGAGCAGGGCGGCCTGTTTACGCTCGGCGTCGTCGGTGCCATCCAGGACGCCTCGCGCGAGGGAAAGCACCCGTCCGTCGACAACGTGCGCACCGCGGCGACGGCCTACATCGCGGCGCACACTGACGATCAGTCGCGCCATCATCCGGTGGCCGACGGCAACCCGCAGCTGATCCGCGGCGAGCTCGCGCTGATTCCGCTGCGTGGCGGCAACGGTCCGACCTGGCAGTCGCTGGCGGCGCTTGCCGCGCACAGCAAGCCCCTCACCCTGACCGGCAGCGGGCAGCAGATCCGGGTCGGCGAGCAGATCGTGCTCGAAGTGGCGGTGCCGCGACCGGGGTACCTGAATGTGGTGACGGTCGACAGCCAGGACCGCGCCACCGTGCTGTTTCCGAACCAGTACAACACCAGCAACAGCGTGGCGGCCGGCGCGTTTCGCTTTCCAACCGCGGACATGAACTTCGTGCTGCGCGCGGCGGAGCCGACCGGGCCGTCACTGGTGGTGGCGTTCCTCACCGACAAGAAGGTCAATCTGCTCGAGCTGGGAGTCGAGGGGCGGGACGCCGCCGGCAAGATGCAGCAGGTGTTCACCGAGGTGAATGCACGCGGCACGCGCGCGCTGGTGGTGGAAGCGCGTGACAGCCAGATCGCCGCCGGGACGCTCACGGTGCGGGTCGATCCGCCCGACGCTCATTGAGAGGACAACGGCTATGAGAGTGAAGCGACGCTGGCTGGCAGTGACCGCTGCCGCCTTGCTGGTGGGTTCGATGACGAGCACGGCGGTGCAAGCGGGTTTTTCGCTGGTGTCGCCGGACGAATATCAGTCCGAGCTCACGGCGCGCGCGGCACCCGGTGCCAGGTTCGTTGCCAGGGCGGCCGATTTCAATGCGCCGACCATCACGGTGGTCATGCCCGATCCCAAGGGGCCCATCCAGCCGCCGGTCAACATCGATGTCCGCTTCGTGGCGGCTGAGGGGGCCACCATCAATGTCGCGTCGCTGAGGATCCTGTACGGCTTTCTCAAGCTCGACGTGACCCGGCGCATTCTCGATGCACCGGGCGTGCAGGTTTCCCCGACGGGACTCAAGGCGAGCGGCGCGCAGCTGCCGAGCGGCAGTCACAAGCTCGTCATCGAGATCGCCGACAACGTCGGCCGAACGGCACGACAGGTGCTCGAGTTCACCGTCAAGTAGCAGCCATGAGCAAGCGGGTGACGCGCGCGCTGCGGCGGCTGGTGTCGCACTCGTTGGTGACGGCGTCGCTGTCCTTCGCGGCGGTGCAGGGTGCCGCCGCGGACGAACGGGGAGCGCGCGCGTCGGTTGACTTTGCGCCGACCAGCAGCGTGCTGGTGCTGATTCCCGGGTCGGAGGCGGCGCAGGCGCTGTCGGCGCGCCGGCCGGCGGGCGTCGATCCGGCGGGCAAGCCGGAAGCGGAGCTGCTGCGCGAGTGCGCCAACGACGAGAGCCAGCGGCCGCTGGCCGCCAGGGGCTTCCTGTGGAGCGTGCTCACGCAGGGCTGGCGCGTGCTGTTTCACCCGCTCGCCGTCAGCGTGCACGAGGAGCTGCAGAAGTACGCGGCGGTCTCCGATGCGACGGCCAGCGGGGATTACTATCGGGGCGGGGACCCGAGCCCCGCCGCGCCGCTCAACAATCGCATCAGCTGCCTGCGGTTCACACGCTTCGTCGGCGCGGACGCAGCGCCCGAAGGGGTCGCGCTCGACTTCGTGGCGAGCGTGCGCCTCGACGCTCCGCGCGATGCGATTCGCCTGCGGCCGCTGCGGCTGTTCATCAGCCGGGGCGGCGCCAAGAGCGTCAACGGACATTATTCGGTCGCCATCTCCGTGCGCGCAGATGCGGTGTGGCGCGACGAGCTGTCGGGGCATCATGACCAGGTGTTCGAGGAGACGATCGCCTCCGAGAGCGTCGACCTGAATACCGGCTCGTTCCTCAAGTACTACCCGACGGAGGCGGCCAGCGGCCTGCGCGTGCCGATCGTTCCCATGTCGTTCGGCGCAGATCGCAACCGCGACTTCGGGCGCGCCGAGTTCGGCGTGCGGGTCGCCGAGGTCGGCACCGCGCCGGCCACACTGAAGCTGCTGGCCGACATACTCCCGGATCCGGACGAGAAGATGGCTCAGCTGGTGGTCGCGGCCGCGGTGGCGGGCGTGCACCTGCAGTGACCCGTCACAGATGCGTCAGCGACCCGTCCGCGACAGGGATCAGCAGGACCTGGTGAACTTCCTGCGCTCGTTGTAGGGCAGTCGCCGGGACGCCGCTCAGGCCTTGTTGTCCCAGTACTCCTCCATCCTGCGGCGCATCGCCGCGTCAGGGAGCCGGCCGCGGCCGGCCCCCTGATTGTCCTCGAGATGGCTCACCTTGGTTGAGCCGGGTATGGCGCAGGTCACGGCAGGATGCGAGATCACGTACTTGAGGAAGTACTGCGCCCAGCTGGTCACATCGATCTCGGCGGCCCAGTCCGGGAGCTTGCGTTCGGCGGCCTGACGGAACAGGGAGGATCGTCCGAAGGGCAGATTGACGAGCACGGCGATCCTGCGCTCCTGTGCGAGCGGCAGGATTGCGGAGGCCGCGTCGCGGTTGGCGATCGAATAGTCCACCTGGATGAAATCGAGCGGGTCGTGGCGCATGGTCTCGAGCATCTCCGCGTGCTGGCTGCCGCGGGAGGTGGTGACGCCGATGTAGCGGATCTTCCCGGCCTTCTTCCATTCCTGCATGGTGGGCAGCAGCGCCGCGACGCCGTTCAGGTTATGGACCTGCAGCAGGTCGACATGCGCGGTTTTCAGCCGCTGCAGCGAGCGCTCGAAGCTGTCGGCCCCGGCCACGCCGCCGGCGGAGGTGCCGGCCACGAGCTTCGTGGCGATGAACATCTTGTCGCGCGTCCCGAGGCTCGCGAGCGCATCCCCGATCAGCGCCTCGCTGTCGCCGTAGGCCGCGGCCGTGTCGATCACCGAGCCGCCGAGCTCACTCATGCGCCCGAGCTCCGCGCGGATCTCCTCGCGAACGTCGTCGCGGAAGGAGTCGGTGCCGATGCCGATGGCCGGAATCTTCTCACCGCTCGCGGGGATCGCCTTAGTGATCAGCGGCAGCGCGGTTGCCGCCGGCTCGGCCGCTGGCAGGCGGGCAGCGAGCAGCGCGCCGATCGCAATGCGCACGCCGCTCTCGAGCAAGTCACGCCGGGAGATTTCGCGGTTGCTACGTCTGGCCATGGCACTGCCCTCCGTTCCCACCAGGGACACCGCCATCAGCTGCCGGTCAGATTCGACACGATCGCGTATTTGGCACTCGACGAAGCGCCGGTGACCACGATGGTCAGCTGCGCGGGTGACGTGCTGGAATTGAGACTCGCCAGTCCTGTGAACTGCACGCCATTGAGCCCGGCATCGGTCCCGGTGCAGTTGCCGTAGGTGTAGGCGACCTCGTAGATGGCGTGCGTCGTGTCCGCGGTCGATATCGAGCCGTTCAGAACGCAGTTGTTGGGGCCGGTCTCCGTCATGACGCCGGTCGTGGTGATCGAGAGGGTTGAGCCGGTCGCGATGTCGGTGTAGTTGGCGCTGACGGCGGTGGTTGAGGAGGCCGTATTCGAATACGGCTCGAAATTGAGCGACCAGTTGCCCGTGATGGGCGTGTTGTCGGTGGTGGTGAATGTGAGCGTGCCGGTGAGCGTGCTGCCGGTCGTCACCGTGCCGTCGAGCGTGCCGATACCATAGGTCGAGCCGTCGCTGAAGGTGGAGGGGAAGTTGCTGTAGCCGTCCACCTCGACCGCGAGCGTTGTGCCCGAGACCTGCACCGAGCCGACGAATTGAGTGCCGTCACTGCGGATGAAGGTGGCCTCGCCTCCGGAGTTGATCAGGGCGGTGACCCCGAGACCGGTCTGCGAATCACTGCCGCTCCAGACGCCGACCGCCGAGGCGTTGGTGACGGTGCTGCTGCTGCCGCTGCCGTTGTTGCTCGAACTGCAGCTCGCGGCAACCAATGCGGTGCCGGCGAGGACGATGCCGATGAGTCTCAGCAGAAGCGTGCGCATAGGAACGGATTAAAGCATTTCGAACGGCGCGCGGATGTTACCGCCAGTAACAGACTATTGCGATCGCCGTGCAGCGGCGCGCAGTTCAGTTGCCGATCAGCGACGACACGAGAGCGTACTTGCCCGCCGGCGAGCTGCCCGTGACCGCCATGGTCAGCTCGGCGGGCGAAGCGCCTGAGTTCAGGCTGGCGAGGCCGGTGAACTCGACACCGTTGAGCACCGCATACGCACCGGTGCAGTCGCCGTAACTGTACGAGACCTGGTAGACATCATGGTTGCTGTCGTTCGTGGTGATCGAGCCGTTGAGGACGCACTGGTTGGCAGGATTCTGGCCGGTCATCGCGCCAGCGCTGTTGATGGACAGTACGGCGGCGGTCGCCGTGTCGCTGTAGTTGCCGCTGATCGCGGCGACCGAGGAACTTTCGTTCGGCAGCGCCTCGAAGGTCAGTGACCAGGTGCCGCTCATCCGGGTGTTGCCACTGGTGCTGAAGGTGAGCGTGGCGCTGAGGGCGCTGCCGCTCATCACCGTGCCGTTCAGCGCGCCGCTGCCGTAGGTGCTGCCGTCGCTGAACGGAGTGCCGAAGTCGCTGTAGCCCGCTACCGTCGCCGCCAGAGTATTGCCCGATGTCGCGACCTGACCCACGAACTGAACGCCGTCGCTGCGGATGAAGGTCGCAAGTCCCGCCGCATTGATGAGGGCGGTGACGCTCAGGCCGCTGACCGAATCGCTCCCGTTCCAGACGCCGGTCGCCGAGGCGTTCGGCGTGCTGCTCTGGTTCGTGACGCTCAGGGAGCTCTCCGTGCCGTTGAACGAGCCGCTGAACTCGCAGCTCGCGGCGACCAGCGCGACGGCAACGCCGGCGGCGACGACGATCCTGAGCAGCAAGGTGCGCATCCCCGCACGAGCCGCGGCTCAGGCGTAGCGCCGGCCGGAGAGACGCGGGCTGCGCCGGCCGGAAAGACGCTGTCCCGCGCGGGCGAGCAGCCACCACAGCACCTGAAACAGCAGCCACACCGCGACCCCGAAACACAGCGCGAAGACCAGCCCGTCGGTGGACAGTGCGAAGGTCGGCACCCAGTCGTGCAGGGTGGCGCGGGTCAGGCCGGGGTCGGCGTGCACGGCGAGATAGGCGAGCTGGCGGAACAAGCTCCCGTGCAGGGCATCCACCGCGCTCTGCAGCCGCGCCACGTCGTCCACCAGCGCGCGGATGACTGAGCCCTCGGCGTGAAACTTCGGATCGCTGCTATCGAAGTGATACTGGATCAGCCGGCCGAGGTCGCCCTGATAGAACTGCTCGGCCAGCTTCTGCCACGGCTTGAGATCGAGCTGCGCCTGATCGAGCCGGCCGCCGAGCCGCTGTCGATATTGCGCAATGAAGCCGGGCACCAGCCCGCCGGCCACCACAGCGCAGACCAGCAGCAACCGGTCGAGCAAACCGCGCACGAATAACATGGCAATTGCCGCACGTATCGACGACCCAGTGCTCCTTTGTAAGCTCGCCCGCCCGGCAGTTCAAGGCCCGCTGGCGCGGGCTGCGCGGCTTGCGTCAGCGCTCGTGCGCCCGTGCCGGCGCGGATTGTACGCAGTGCGCACTTCGGTGCCGCAGGCGCGAGAACTGCGTCACGCCCGGGCATTTTCCGCTGGCCCGTGCAGTAAATTAGCCGCAAATTGCGCCTGCGGCAGCTTAACTTTGCGGCCGCTGTCCATTCAGCCAACCCGCGGAATCCCAAACAGATATCCGGTGGATAAGGAAACACTGACTGCGCCGCCGATCCTCTCCGGTGCCGCACCGCGCTGGGTCGACATACTGCTCCTCGGGCTCGTGATCTATGTCATCGCGGGCACGGTGTGGATGCTGACCGGCTTCGGCGGACCGCGGATCACGCATTATGTCGCGCTGGTGTCAGACGTGCCGGCGGCTCTGACCAGTGTCGTCGTGCTCGGCACAGCGGCCGCCTGCACTGCCCGCGGCGCGCTGCGCTCGGCATGGATCCTGCTCACGTCCGCGGTGGCGCTGTATTTCGTCGGCATCCTCATCGGCACCGTTTCCTGGCTGCGGGGCCAGGATCCATTTCCCGGCCCGGCTGACATCTGTTACTGCGTCTTCTATGTGGCGCTGGCGGCGGCGGCGCTGTTCCTGATTCGCGCGGCCGCCGTGCGCGTGCCCTGGATCCAGCTGTCATTGGACGCCACGATCGTCACCGTCGGCTTCGGGGCGTTCTTCTGGTTCCTGGTGATCCGCCCGGCGGCATCGCGTGCCGAGGTCGACCTGCTGAAGCAGGTGCTGAGTCAGGCGTACGTCGCACTCGATTGTGTGCTGCTGCTGATGCTCGGCCTGCTGCTGCTCATCGGCGCGGGTAATCCCGGCGGGCGGCGCATTCCGCTGCTGCTGCTGGGCGGTTTCGCCGCCATGTTCCTCGGCGACATCCTCTGGTCGCTCGCCAAGGTGCGCGGCTACTACCTGCCCGGGCAGTTCCAGGACGTGCTGTACCTGTGCTGCTATGTGCCGCTGGCTGCCGCCGGTCGTGAGCAGATGCGCACCGTCGCAGCCCCGGCGCCTGCCGCCTCCAGCACCTCCGACGCCCTGGCACGGGCGCTGCCGTACGCGGCGATGCTGGCGGCGTTCCTGGTGCTGGTGTACTTCAGCCGCGGCGACGTCGGCGGACCGGCGACGGTCATGACCATGATCGTGTTCGCGCTCACCCTGCTGCTGATGGTGCGCCAGGGCGTGCTGCTGCGCGGCGACGCCTTGATCCGCGAGCGCCGGGCGGCGCGCCTGGTCGAGGACCGCTACGCCTCACTGATCGCCAATGCCTCCGACGTCATCATGATCGTGGCCGCCGACGGAGCGCTGCGGTTCGCCTCGCCCGCCGCCGAGCGCACGCTGGGACTGAAGCCGGAAGAGATCATCGGGCGCAGTCTCCCGGAGCTGTGGGCCGGGGAAGACGGCGAGAAGCTGCGCATGTTCCTCGCCGAAGTTGCGGCGACCTCCACCGGGACCGTCGGTCCCGTCGAGCTGCGCATCGAGCGCGGCTCGAATCGTTACGTGATCGAGAGCGTCGGCAGCAATCTCACGGCGGACCCGGCGGTCGGGGGGCTGGCGCTCAACTTCCGCGACATCAGCGAGCGCAAGGCGCTCGAAGAGCAGCTGCGGCAGCTGGCCTTCCACGATCCGCTCACGCTGCTCGCCAACCGCAATCTGTTCCGCGACCGGGTGCAGCACGCGCTTACTCTGGCGCAACGGGGCAGCACCTCCGTTGCCGTCATGTTCCTCGACCTCGACAACTTCAAGAACATCAACGATTCACTCGGCCACGATGCCGGCGATCGGCTGCTGCAGGCGGTGGCGCAGCGGATCGTGAAGACCACCCGGTCCTCCGACACGGTGGCACGGCTCGGCGGAGACGAGTTCGCCGTCCTGGTGGAAGGGATCGCGGCCATAACCGAAGTCGAGCGTCTGGCAGATGCGCTGATCGAGACGCTCGACCTGCCGTTTGCGCTCGATGGTACCGAAGTGCGCGTCGGGGCGAGCATCGGCGTCGCCTTCTCCACGCCGCAGGCGGGCGCCGAGACGCTGCTCAGCAAAGCCGACATCGCCATGTATCACGCCAAGGCCGCCGGCAAGAACCGCCATGCTACCTTTCACCCGCAGATGCAGGCCATGCTGCACGAGCGGCTGCGGCTCGAGGCGGACATCGGCCGAGCGCTGGCGCAGGAGGAGTTCTTCCTCGAGTACCAGCCGATCGTCGACCTCGGCACCCGCAGCCTCCTCGGGGTCGAGGCGCTGGTGCGCTGGCGCCACCCGGAAGCCGGCGTGCTGATGCCCGGCCGCTTCATTCACGTGGCGGAGGAGTGCGGGCAGATCGGCAAGCTCGGGCGCTGGGTGCTGCGGCAGGCATGCCGCGATTTCTGCGCCTGGCGCGCCGCCATCCCCGGCGGGCCAGGACTGCGGCTGGCGGTCAACATCTCCGGCCGACACCTGCAGCACGGCGAGCTCGCGCACGACGTCGCCCGGGCGCTGCAGGAATCGGGTCTCGAGCCCGGCAACCTGGTGATCGAGCTTACCGAGAGCACGATCATGTACAACACCGATGCGAACCTCGAGCGCTTCCATCGCCTCAGGGATCTCGGCGTGCGCCTGGCGATCGACGATTTCGGCACCGGCTACTCGTCGCTGTCCTACCTGCACCGCTTCCCGATCAACATTCTCAAGATCGATCGTTCCTTCGTGAGTCGTCTGACCAACTCGGACAACGGGCCGGAGCTCGCGCGCGCGGTCATCACGCTCGGCGACACGCTCGGGCTGGAGACGGTGGCCGAGGGAATAGAGCTCGAGCAGCAGGCCGCGGCGCTCCTGGCGCTCGGGTGCGTCGCCGGGCAGGGCTTTCTGTTCGCCCAGGCCGGCTCGCTCGCCGAGCTGGAACAGAGCTCGTTCGTCGCCCGCCGCAGCGCGTTGTGGAGTCCGCAGTCGGCACGCGAGGAGCTCACGCCAACAGGCCGCTTCAAGGCGCTGCGCAGCCTCGGTCGACGGACGGCGGGCGGCGCCGCCTAGATCCGGCGTCGGAGCCTGCGGGCCGCCGCCGGTGCCAGCCGCGCAGCGGCGCGCCGTGATACCCTTCGCGCACCGAAAATGAACGCGTTCGCGGCACCGAGCGAGTCGCCCGCACGCGGGGCTTTACCCGAAACAGCATGATTCTCGTCACCGGGGGCGCAGGTTTCGTCGGCTCGAACGTCGTAGCCGCGCTCACCGAGCGCGGCGTCCCGGTCGCGGTGTGCGATCGGCTGCGCCAGGACGACAAATGGCGCAACCTCGCCAAGGTGCCGCTGCGCGAGCTCATCGCCCCGGAAGCCCTGCTCGAGTGGCTGCCGGCGCGGGCGTCGCAGATCGATGTGGTCATCCACATGGGCGCGATCTCGGCGACGACCGAGCGGGACGCAGATCTCATTGCCGAGGTCAATTTCCGCCTGTCGCAGGCGCTGTGGCGCTGGTGCGCACGCTCGGGTAAGCGCTTCATCTACGCCTCCTCGGCGGCCACCTACGGCGACGGGGCACAGGGCTTCGACGATGACGGCGCGCCGCAGGCGCTCGCCCGGCTGCGGCCGCTCAATGCCTACGGCTGGAGCAAACACCTGTTCGACCGCTGGGTGGCGCATGGCCCCGAGGTCGGTGAGGCGCGGCCGTCGCAGTGGGTGGGACTCAAGTTCTTCAATGTGTATGGACCGAACGAGTATCACAAGGGCGGGATGCGCAGCGTCGTGGCACAGAAATATCCGCTGGCCGCGGCGCACCGCCCGGTGACGCTGTTCCGCTCCTATCGCCCGGACGTGCCCGATGGCGGACAAAAGCGCGATTTCGTGTACGTGCGCGACTGCGTCGAGGTGGTGCTGTGGCTGCTCGAGCACCCGCAGGTGAACGGGCTGTTCAATCTCGGCACCGGCACCGCGCGCAGCTTCGAGGAGCTGGCGCGGGCGTTGTGCGCAGCGCTTGACCGCCCGGCGCAACTCGAGTTCGTGGATATGCCGCCGGCGGTGCGGGCGCACTACCAGTACCGCACCGAAGCGCGCATCGGGCGGCTGCGTGCCGCCGGCTACTCGCAGGCGTTCACCTCCCTCGAAGAAGGTGTGCGCGAGTACGTGCAGCGGTATCTTTCGCAGTCCGACCCCTATCGCTGACACCAGGCGCGCATGAATTACCTGGGTTTCCGGCACGTCATCCTCGATCGCGACGGCGTACTCAACCGCGAGGCGGACAATGCCGGCTATGTGCGCGAGCCGGCGGAGTTTCACTGGCTGCCCGGCGCGCTCGAGGGGCTCGCCATCCTGCGGCGCGCCGGGATGCGGCTGTCGGTTGCCACCAATCAGTCGGGCGTCGGCCGCGGGCTCATGAGCCTCGAGCAACTCGCGGCGGTGCACGCGCGCATGCAGGCGGAAGCGTCTGCCCACGGTGGCGCGCTCGATGCGGTGCTGTTCTGTCCCCACGCGCCCGGTGAGGGATGCTCCTGCCGCAAGCCGGCTCCCGGACTGATACAGGCCGCGATCGCCCGCTCCGGCATCGCCGCCGGCGAGAGCCTGGTCGTCGGGGATGACCGGCGCGACCTCGAAGCCGCCTGGCGCGCCGGAGTAGCGGTGGCGCTGGTGCGCACCGGCAAGGGTCGGGGCACCGAGGAGCTGGCGCGCAACACCAGCGTGCCCACCTACGATGATCTTCCGCAGCTGGCGCGTGCCATCATCGCGAGTCGCGCGACGCACGACAGCGGCGCTCACCCCTAACCACCTATGCGAAACTGCCATGTCCATTCACGAAGTTTTTGTTGAGCACGCCGCAGTCGCCGCCCGCGCAGCGCAGGAGCTGCCGCCGGTACTCGAGCGCATCGTCAGTGCGGTGCACGACTCCCTGCAAGGGGGCGGCAAGATCCTCGCCTGCGGCAATGGCGGCAGCGCCGCAGACGCGCAGCATCTGGTCGCCGAGCTGGTCGGGCGCTTCGCCGAGGAGCGCCGGGCGCTGGCCGCGATCGCGCTCACCGCCGATGCGGCGACCCTGACGGCACTCGGTAATGACTACGGCTATGAGCGCGTGTTTGCCCGCCAGGTGGAGGCGCTGGCGCGCGCAGGCGATCTGCTGTTCGCCATCAGCACCAGCGGCAACTCGGCGAACGTCGTGCACGCGGCGCAAACGGCGCGCGGACTGGGCTGCACGGTCGTCGCCCTTACCGGCGCTGGCGGCGGCCAACTTGCCGGACACGCGGACCTCTTGCTGCAGGCCCCCTCGAAGGTGGTCGCGCGCATCCAGGAGATTCACGCGCTGTGCATTCACGCCATCGTCGCGACGCTCGATGCACGCATCCGGGGGCAGGGAGCATCATGACTGAGGATGACCACGGCACGGTGAGCGCGCTGCTGGCGCTGCTCGAGCGCTTTGCGGGCCTGCACGTCTGGGTGGTCGGCGATGTGATGCTCGACGAATACGTCACGGGAGCGGTCGAGCGGATCTCTCCCGAGGCGCCGGTGCCTGTGGTGCGGGCGCACGCCACCGAGCACCGCCTCGGAGGTGCGGCCAACGTCGCCCGCCAGCTCGCGGCCGTGGGAGTACGCGTGAGCCTCGCCGGGGTGATCGGTGCCGATGAGGCCGGTGGGAGGCTCACCGCCCTGTGCGCCAATGACCGCATCGATACCCGCGCGCTGCTGAGCGTGGCCGGTCGCCCGACCACTCGCAAACTGCGCGTGCTGGGTCACAGCCAGCAGCTGCTGCGTCTCGATTGGGAGGATGTGGCGGCCTGTCCGGCGGAGCTCGCCGATCGCATGCTGGCGACGCTCGCCGCCGGCGCGCCACCGGATGCCATCGTTCTCAGCGATTACGCCAAGGGCGTTCTGACGCCGCAGACGCTCGCCGGCATTGTGCGGCTGCGGGGATCGGTGCCGGTCGTGGTGGATCCGAAGCACCGCGATTTCGCCCGCTATCGCGGCGCCACGACAGTGACTCCCAATCTGCGGGAGCTCGAGGCGGCTGCCGGTGTAAGGATTGCGGTCGAAGACACCGCCGCCATCGCCGCGGCCGCCCGCGCCCTGCTGGCGTCCGCGGGACTTCCGTCGATGGTCGTCACGCTCGGCGAGCGCGGCATGCTGGTCGTGCCCGCAGAGGGTCCGGAAAGCGCCGTGCCGGCGATGGAGCGCGAGGTGTACGACGTCACCGGTGCCGGCGATACCGCGGTCGCGGTGCTCGCCGCGGCACTGGCCGCGCACGGCTCGCTCACACAGGCGGCACAGCTCGCCAACGCCGCGGCCGGCGTCGCGGTGGGCCACGTCGGAGCGTTTGCGGTCTCGGCCGCCGGCATTCGGGATGCCCTCGCGGCCCGCCCTGAGGGGAAGCTCCTGTCGCGTCACGAGCTCACCGCGCGGGCCGCCGCCTGGCGCACCGCCGGCAAACGGATCGTGCTCACCAATGGTTGCTTCGACCTGCTGCACGCCGGACACCTGGCGCTGCTCGGGCACGCCGCCCGACTCGGGGACGTGCTGGTGCTGGCGATCAACAGTGACGCCTCGGTGCGGCGCCTCAAGGGACCCGAGCGCCCACTGGTGCCGCAGGGCGAGCGCGCGGCGTTACTCGCGGCGCTGACCTATGTCGATGCCGTGACGATCTTCGATGAGGACACGCCGCTCGCGGTCCTGCAGGCGGTCAAGCCGCACGTGCTGGTCAAGGGTGGCGACTATCGGGCGAGCGAGGTCGTCGGGCGCGAGCTCGTCGAGGCCGCGGGCGGACGCGTCGAGATCGTCCCGCTGACACCGGAAAAGTCGACCAGCTCCCTGGTCGACCGCATTCGGGGCTCAGGCGCCAAGCGCTGACCGTGAGCGCTGCCGGGCATACGCCGCAGCCCGACCCGCTCGGCGGCAGCGCGTTCGTCGATCGCGAGCGTGACGAAACGCCGGAGACGGCCGGCGCGCCGGTTCGTCCGCTGCGACCCATCGTGCTCCTGTTCGGCCGGCTGGGTGACACGATCATGCTGACGGCGATGCTGCGCCGGCTCCATCGCCGCTACCACCTGCCGAGCTACCTCATCGCCGCGGGCTCGTGGAATGCCGCGGTATGCCAGGGCAATCCCGACGTCGCGGGCGTGTGGTCCTTCGGGCGCCACTTCCCCTTCCCGCTGCACGCGGCCTGGCGTGAGGTGCGGCGAGCCCTGCGTGCCAGTGATCCCGGGCCGGTCTACGTCTGCGAGAAGCATTACCGCCAGCTGCCGCGCGTCCGCCGCATGCTGCGACTCAGCGGCATCGATCGGGCGCGATGCCTGTTCATCACCGACGAGACCGGCGACGCTGCCGAGCCGCAGTTCGACAAGATGCTGCGCCTCGGGAGCCGCACACCGCCGGCGCTGTGCGCCCGTGACTATCCCACACCTGCGGAAGCAGAGGGCCCGCACCTGTATGTCTCGGACGCCGAGCGCGCCCAGCGCGACGCGTGGCTCAAGGCCCACGGGGGGCTCGGTCGCGATCTGATCCTGGTGCAGCCCGGCAGTCACCGCACCATGAGTCGCCGCCGCGACCGCTGGCGTCGCACCGGCGCCGATACCAAGGCGTGGCCGTTGGAGCGCTGGGCGCAACTGCTGCGCAGGATTCATGTGCACAGCCCCGAGGCGCTGCTCGTGCTGCGCGGTTCCCGGGAAGAACTGCCGATGCTGCAGCAGATCGAGGCCGCCGCGGCGCTGGACTGTGTCGTGATTGCCGGCGACACGCTGCGCGAGCTGTTCGCCCTGTGTGAGGCGGCACACAGTATGGTCTCGGTGGACACTGGCCCGGCCCATGCCGCGGCCGCACTAAGCCTCCCGGAGGTCGTGCTCTACGTGGCCGAGGACTGGCTGCGCTGGCTGCCGCGCAGCCCGACTGGATCGGCGGTGCTTCCGGTCGTGGGTTCCGGACGAATCGACCACATCCCGGTTGACGCGGTGTTCGAGGCCTGGTGCGCGCTCGCGCGACACAACGAGCACGGGATCGGAAAAGCGAGCTAGATCGGGGTGGCCGCAGCGCGGGGCGCGCGTGCTTCGAGCGACGCCCAGGGGAGCGGCGCCAGCGGCGGCACCATCCACAGCCAACCTACGAGACCCAGGAGACTGACGCTCGCGGCCACCAGGAAGGCGGCAGTGAAGTGCTGGGTCCCCTCGAGCAGCAGGCCGGTGAGAGCGGGCGCGACGACTCCGGCGAGGTTGCCGATGCCGTTGTGGATTCCCACCCAGCGGCCGGTGGCCCCCGGCCCGGCGAGTATCTGCGGCATCGCGTAAACGCCCGGCGAGGACATTCCGCAGAGCACCTGATAGACGAAGATGCCGGCAAGCGCCCAGAGCTGAGGGGCGAGGGCGATGCACAGCATGCACGCGACCGTTCCGACGTGCGCCGCCGCCATGACCGACTTGTAGGTGAAGTTCGCGCTGGCGTAGCGACCGACGATGCGATCGATGGCCCAGCCCGCCGCGAGCGCGCTCAGCGCGTTCACGAGGTAGGCGCTGCCGGTGAGGCCCGCCATCGCGCCGGTCGAGAACCCACGCTCGCGTACCACGTAGTACGGCAGCCAGGTCAGCATGAAGTAGAAGCTGTAGTTGCTCGAGAACAGGCCGAGACTCGTGCCCCACAGCGACGGCTGCCTGAGGAGCGTGCGCATGCGCGGAGTGGTCACATCGCCCTGCTCAACCGGACGCCGCGGCAGCCGCACGCGTGACCAGGGTAGCAGCCACAGGAGCGAGAGGGCGCCGAATAGCCAGAACACCGTCCGCCAGCCGTACGCGACCATGATCAGCCCGGCACAGTAGGCGCCGACCGCGGGCCCGAACAGGTACCCGAACGCCACAACGCCGTTCGCCGCGCCGAGGCTTCGCTGCGGGACCACCGTGGCCACGAGCTTCGTCACGCACGGGAAGCCGGCGCTCTCGCCGATCCCGAGCAGCAGGCGCAGCCCCAACAGCATGGCGAACGAGTGTGCGAGGCCGACCGCCATCGTGGCGCATCCCCACAGGACAAGGCCGCCGGCCAGAATGCGCTGTGCGCCGAAGCGTTCGGCGAGCCAACCGACCGGAAACTGCAGCAGCGAATACGTCCAGAAGAACGCCGAGAACAGCAGTCCCAGCTGGGTGGGCGAAAGCCGCAGCTCCTCCTGGATCAGATGGGCGGCCGTCGGCACCGCGCCGCGATCGACATAATTGATGAACAGGGCCGTGGCCAGCAGCCCGACGATCCACCAGCGCGCGCCCGCTGTCAGCTCAGGCGCTGGCGACGGCGGCGTCAATGCGCATAGTCCGCTTCGCTGCGATCCAACAGCCGCTTGAGTGCCTGAAAGTGCAGCTCGGTCCGCTCCACACCGCCCACCTTCCCGCAGTCCCGAAACTGGGCAAGTGTCGCCTGCACTACCGCTTCGGGCAGGATGCGCAGCGGCCGTCCGCTGGCGAGCGCCAGCAGCTGCACCTGACAGGCCCGCTCGAGAAAGTACAGTCGCTCGAACCCCTGCGCCGGCGAGTCTGCGGTGACCAGCACGCCGTGATTGCGCAGCAGCAGGACGGACTTGTCACCCAGCGCACGCGCCAGCCGCTCACCCTCGGCGTAGTCGAGCGCCAGGCCGTTGTAGTCGACGCAGGCGATGTCGCCGCTGAAGCCAACGGCGGCCTGTCCCGCCATCTCCAGGCGCGGCTCCTCGAGCATGCCGAGCGCGGTCGCGTAGGGCATATGCGTGTGCAGCACGCAGCGGGCGGCGGGCTTCAGCCGGTGCATTGACAGGTGTATGTAAAGCGCCGTGTCCTCGACCAGACCCCGGCCCGCCACGACCGCGCCGCTGAAGTCCAGCTCCAGCAGGTCGCTTGCTTTCACCTCCGACCACAGCAGTCCGAAGGGCGCCAGGTAGAACCGACCGGCGCGACCCGGGACGAGCAGGGTCATGTGATTGTCGATGCCCTCGTTGAGGCCGAAGCGCGCCGCGAGGCGATGACAGGCGGCGAGATCGATGCGCGCCTGACGCTCGGCGTCGCTATGCAACCACACCGGTTCCTGTGACGCGTTCATGTGAGCGGCCTTGGGGAGCTTGAGGAGACTTGAAGTATAACGCGGCGAGTCGTGCCGCACCGGACGGCAGCGCGCGGCGCCTTGCAGCACCTCAGCCCGCAGCGCATCCTGCCCGGTGGGTCTTACGGAGGATCAGCGTGTACGTTCCGGAGCAGTTTCGCGAGACGCGCATCGAAGTGTTGCAGGCATTCGTCGAGCGGTACCCGCTCGCGACCCTCGTGGCCATGACGCCCGGCGGTCTCACCGCGCATCACATTCCGCTGCAAGCACGGCTCGCCCCTGGCGGGGGGCTGTTGCGCGGTCATATCGCCCGGGCCAACTCGCTGTGGCGCGAGCTCGAGCCCGAGGCGCCGGTCCTGGCGATCTTCACCGGCGCCGACAGCTACATCTCGCCGAACTGGTATCCGAGCCGGCGCGAGCACGGCAAGGTCGTGCCGACCTGGAACTACGCCGCGGTGCACATCAGCGGCCGCCTGCGCTTCATCGACGACAGCGCGTGGCTGCGGGAGCTGGTCGGATCACTGACGGACGAGCATGAACGGGGCCGCAACGACCGTTGGCAGGTGAGCGACGCGCCGGCAGACTACATCGACGGGATGCTGCGCGCGATTGTCGGCTTTGAGATCCGGATTACCGACATCGTCGGCAAGTTCAAGGGCAGTCAGAATCGATCGATGGCGGATCGCACGGCGGTGCAGGCGGCGCTGCGCGCCGCGGGCTGCAGCGCCGCCGACGCTGCCGAGCTCGCTCCTCAGTGACCGCCGGCTACTGGCGCACGTCGAGGGACTGAACGCGCCCATCGTTGCGCATGCTGTCGAGGACGGTCTGGCAGTTGCTCATCGGACCGGGGCCGTACAGCAGCAGATCGACGTGGGTATCGTCGACCACGCGCTGCACGCTCAACTGGTAGCCGGGATGATTGCCCAGCAGGGAGCTGAGGAACCCACCGTCGCTCGGGTTGGGTACGTCGGGCGTGACCTCGAGCGACAGACGCATGGCACACGGTGGCGGAGGTGCCAGCTGTGCGGTGGCGGTGCACATTCCGAGCAGCGCCAGCGCAGCGGTGATTGCGGCGGCGCTCTGGCGCCGCAGCGTGCGGCCGGGGCGCAGCAACGTGCGGGTAGGGGCATTCATGAGGATTCTCCACCCTCGGACGTCGCCGGTCGTTTCGGAAGCAAGCTCCAGCCGGCCGGCCCGTCCGTGGCCGGCCGGCGTATGCCGAGCGGATTACTGCTGCGTGGGCGCGTTGTTGCGCGCGCCGGCGGCTATGCACCCCGTGCCGCCCACGGCACAGACCACCAGGTACGTCGTCTGCTTGCCGCACCCCGAGACGCCCACGGTGTACTCGGCGCGTTGCGGAGGATTGTAGAACGGCCCTGCCATGGCGGTCTGCATCATTTCCTTGTTGAGCACGGTTGCGGTGGCCGACGGACAATTCAGCTCGAATGCGCCGCGGCGCTGCGCCACCATCTGGGCATCCGGCTGCATCTGGTCGACCGCCTGTTGCTGCGACTGGCAGCCGAAGAGCGTTGCACCGATCGCGACGACCGCGAGGCTCACAGACCTGTTCATGAGAGACTCCTGAGCGGTGAGTTGGGATTCAACATCGACACATGTTCCCGCACGTGTTCCACGTTGTGTGGCCAGTTTGTTCGGCACCCCGGGTGAAAGGCAATAGGACCTTGGACCAATCCTCACCGGGCCGAGCCCGGTGGCAACCCCTTGTATCTGCTGGCTCATTTGTGCAGATCATCGATCCAGCGGACGAGCTCGGGAACCTCGACGGGCGTGATGTCGAGATTGACCACGAGCCCCTGCTGTCCGCTGCGCGCCAGCACGCAGTGCAGCTCGAGCTCATCGCTCGCGTTGATCTCCTGGTGCGGGACATAGGGTGGGACATAGATGAAATCCCCCGGCTCGGCTTCCGCGACGAACTCCAGCCGGTCGCCCCAGCGCATACGCGCCAGGCCTCTCACGACGTAGATGACACTCTCCAGGTCGCCGTGATGATGCGCTCCAGTCTTCGCTTTGGGGTTGATGGTGACGGTGCCGGCCCAGAGCTTACTGGCGCCGGTGTTCGCCGTGGTCACGGCCGCGCGCCGGTGCATGCCGAGCGTCTGCGCCGTGGCGTCATCGAGTTCGTGCGAGCGGATGATTCTGACACCCTGGGTGCGCCAGCGATTCGAGTTCCCGCTCATGCGCTCTCCGGCGCGGTCCGTGGCGTGGCTGGACCGGCGCGCATTGTTGTTGCGAGGGCCTATGGTACTCCGATTCGGCGCCCGAAAGCGTCGCGCCCGGGCTCACGCGCGAGCGCGCCGCACCGGCGATCGCCGCCGGCGTGCCGTGCCAGCGAGGTAAGCGCAGCCGTCCGCCACCGGACAGGCGCTGCACTTTGGATTGCTACGCTTGCACAAGCTGTGACCGTGACGCTGCAGCAGCAGGTAGGCGCGGGTCAAAGTCGCAAAGCCGTCACCGGCCTGCGCCGCGAGGATTCGCTGTGCCTGCGTGTAGGTGGCGGTGTATCGCTCGGGCTCGCGCCCGGATTCGATGCGCACCAGCACGTGGGGGCAGGCAGACGGAATGGCCGCGACCGGTGCAATTCCGCCGAACAGCAGGATGCGGTCCGCGCCCGGAGCGCCGATGCCGGGAAATTTCTTGAGCACGGCGCGGGACTCGGTCAGGGGGAGGCGCTCGAGCGCGGCGTGCAGGTTTCCCGCGTGGTCATCGCGGACACTCTTTGCGATGACCTTGAGGCGTGCCGCCCGGAGCTCGGGCACAATGCCGCCGACTTTCAGCGCACGGGCCACTCGGGCTGAGGTCGCCGCCAGCAGCTGTTGCGGTGTGACTCCGACGTCGCGACTCAGGCACTCGAAGCCCCGGCCGCAACGCTCCTCGCTCGGGGGATAACCGCAATGCCACCAGACCAGAAACAGATACGGGTCCGTCGGCCAGCCGGGAGCCTGCTCGCCATAGCACGATTCCAACGCATCGAGGATCTGCGCGAGATTTGGCACGGATGCGCCCTCCGCGTGCGGCTAGACTTTTCGCGCGAGACCCAGCCGCTGGCGTGTTTCGCCCGCAGACAGCACCCGCGCCCCGAGGGTATGCACCAGTGCAACCGCGCGCTCGACCAGCTGCGCATTGGTCGCCAGCACGCCCTTGTCGAGATAGAGATTGTCCTCGAGACCCACCCGCACGTGGCCACCGAGCAGCACGGCCTGGGCGACCATGGGCATCTGCATGCGCCCGACCCCGAAGGCTGACCAGTGCACCCCCTGCGGTAGCGCATCGCGCATCGCCTGCATCGCCTCGGTCGTGGCCGGTGCCCCGTAACGGATGCCCAGACAGAGTTGAAACAGGGCGGGCGCGTCGATGAGCCCTTCGGTGATCAGTTGCCTGGCGAGCTCGATGTGCCCGAGCTCGAAGACCTCGATCTCGGGTCGCACGCCGAGCCGGCGGTACTCCTGCGCCATCGAGCGCAGATACCGCGGCGTTGTGCCGTAGAGCGCCTCATCGAAGTTGAGCGAACCGCAGTCGAGGCTGCCGATGTCCGGCCGCAGCTCGCTGATGTGCCGCATGCGCTCGTGCGGCCCCACAAAATCCGTGCCCGGGCTCAGATCGAGCGGTGCGTCGTCGGGTCCGAAGAAGAGGTCACCACCCATGCCTCCGGTCAGGTTGAGGATCACCTCGTCATTGGCGGAACGGATCCGCTCGAAGAGCTCGCGAAACAGCGCCGGGTCACGGCTGGCAGCGCCCGAGGCCGGATCGCGTACGTGCAGATGCACGATCGCCGCCCCGGCCGCGTGGGCCGCCAGTGCCGAGGCAGCGATCTGCGCGGGCGTGACGGGAACCTTGTCGCTTTTGCGGACGGAGTCGCCGGAGCCGGTTACGGCGCATGTAATGAAGACTGCAGCGTTCAGCACGGCTGGCCTCGAATACCCACCTGCGTTGTGCAGGAGGCACGAAAGCATAACGCCAAAGGCGCGGACCGCGTCACCGACGAGCTGCGCGGCGGGGCTCGTGTGTGCCGTGGTTGCAAATGCGCAGGGGGTGTGGATCATGGCGGCGCTCGCAGGAGTGCACACGACCGATGACTGCAAATCGCGCAATTGGCTGGGGAATGGGGGCGCTACCGCGCATCGTCCGCGGCGAGGGCAGCTGTCTCTACGACGCCGACGGCCGGCGCTATCTGGACGGCTCAGGCGGCCCCGCCGCGTTCAGCATCGGGCACGGTAATCGCGAGGTGAATGCCGCGATCAACGCGCAGCTGGCGCAGGTGGCGTGCGGTTACCGGTATCTCTTTACCAGTGAGCCGCTGGAGCAGCTGACGCGATTGCTGCTGCAGCAGTGCGGCCCGGAGTTCGCCCACATCGTGTACTCCTCGAGCGGCTCGGAAGCGATGGAATCGGCGCTGAAGGTCGCGCTGCAGTACTGGGATGCCCGCGGCCTGTCGGGCAAGAAGCACTTCATCGCGCGCGAGCGCTCCTATCACGGCAACACTCTCGGAGCGCTGTCCGTTTCAGGCTTCCTCGAGCGGCGGCGGCCGTTCGAGGGAAGCCTGCTCGATGTGTCGTTCGTCTCGGCCGCCGGCGAGTACCGCCCGCTGCGCGGCTTGTCCGGAGCGGAGCTGGTCGCAGCGCTCGCGCAGGAGCTCGATGCTCGCATCACGGCCCTCGGCGCCGATCAGGTCGCAGCATTCGTATTCGAGCCGGTGGTCGGCGCAGCCGGCGGCGCGGTGCCCGCTCCGAGCGGGTACGCCGCCGCGATCCGCGCCGTGTGTGATCGGCATGACGTACTGCTGATCGCTGATGAGGTGATGTGCGGATCGGGGCGCTGTGGGACATGGCGCGCCCTCGCGCATGACGGAGTCGTTCCGGACATCATGGCGGTCGGCAAGGGGCTCGCCGGGGGCTACATCCCGCTGGCGGCAACCATCCTGCGCAAGGAGCTCGGTGAGCTGATCCTCGCCGCGCACGGGGCGATTATGACCGGACACACCTACTCCGGGCATACCGCCGCGTGCGCCGCCGGGCTCGCGGTTCAGCGCATCATCGAACGCGAGTCGCTGGTGTCGCGGGTACACGAGCGCGGAGTGACGCTGCGACGCGAGTTGCGCGCCGCGCTCGATCGCTTCGAGGGGGTCGGCGACGTGCGCGGGCGGGGCTATCTCATCGGCATCGAGCTGGTACGTGATCGCGCGACTCGGGAGCCGTTTCCGGCGGAGTGGGGCGTGAGTCATGCGATCGGCCGGCAGGCTTTCGCGGACGGGCTGATCTGCTATCCGTGCGCCGGCAACGTCGGCGGCACGAGGGGCGATACGGTCATCGTGGCCCCGCCGTACAACGCCAGCGAGGCGGAGCTTACGGAACTGATCGATAAACTGTCGGGCGCAGTCGCTCGCGTGCTCGCTGCGCTCGCGAACTGATAACCCGCTCAAAAGGATCTGAACTGTCAAGTCAAGGCTTCTCCCCGGCGTGCAAGCCACTTCCGAGGACACGCGGCTTCGGCTGGCAGTGATAGCGTTGCTGCGCGCCGCGCACTAGACTCGTTCCCTCGAGAATCCGTCCTCCCGGGGGATTGAATATTGAAGCGGATAGCCTTCGCATGTGCAGTTGTGACCGCCGGATGCATGGGCGGTCCACCTGTCGACAATCCGACGGCGTCGCCGCGCGCTGAACAAAGGGGCGAAGCCCGCGGGCTCGAACAAGCCGAATCGGAATGCGCCCGTAAGGGCAAGCACGCCGAGGCGCAGCGCGTCGAGGGTGAGACGGTCTACAACTGCGTTGACTAGGCTCCCGGCCGGCTGGCCGGCGCCGGTCCGAATCTCACGACAGGCGAAGAAGGAGGAGGTATGAAGCGGTTGCTTGCACTCGTTTGCGGCGCGCTCCTGCTGAGCGGCGCTGCCGCAGCGTATGCGGACTCGTACAGCGACACTATCGAGCTGTTCAGGAACGCCGGTGACAGTGGGGGATTCTTCAAGACCTCCTATGGCTACGCGGTGTTTCCGACGATCGGCAAGGGCGGACTGGTGGTCGGCGCCGCGCACGGCTCGGGACGTGTTTATGCGCAGGGCAAGTACGTCGGCGACACGTCGATGACGCAGCTTAGCGTGGGTCTGCAGTTGGGTGGTCAGGCGTACAGCCAGATCATCTTCTTCCAGGACAAGCGTTCATTGGACGAATTCGAGAGCGGCAACTTCGAGTTCGGAGCCGACGCCAGCGCCGTCGCAATCACGGCCGCTGCGGGGGCGAGCGCCGGAACGACCGGCGCGAACGCCGGCGCGAGTGGTGGCAAGAAAGACGCCTCAACCGCCGGCAGCTACTACAAGGGCATGGCCGTCTTCACGATCGTCAAGGGCGGTGCCATGTACCAGGCGACTGTCGCCGGACAGAAGTTCAAGTACACGCCCAAGTAAGTTAACCGGGGTCGGCACCTTCCTGGCTGGGTTTGCGCACGCGTTGGAATGCGGCGCCTGAATCGGAGTAGCATAAGACACAAAACATCGCCCTCCGCGAACGGGGCCCCCATGCGCATCGGACACGCTGCGCCCGTACTACAACTTCCACGGTCTCTGCCATGGATTGTGCCCGCACTGCTGGTCGCAGCGTTGGCGGCACCGCCCGGCGCCTGTCAGACGGGAGCAGCCCCGGCCGAGGAGCGCGTGGCGTTGGTGATCGGCAACGGTCTCTACCGCCACGTGCCGCCGCTGACCAATCCTCCGAGCGATGCGCGTCTGGTCGCCGAGACCCTCAAGTCGCTGGACTTTCGCCTGATCGGCGATGCCGCCCTGCTGAATGGCGACCGCGCCGCGATGGAGCGTGCCATGCGGGACTTCGGCAAGCGGCTGCGTGGCCGCTCAGTCGGCCTCTTTTATTACGCCGGTCACGGTGTGCAGATCGAGGGCGAGAACTACCTGGTGCCCGTGGCGGCAGACGTCGAGGACGCCGCCGATGTCAAGTACGAGCTGGTCAACGTCGGCTACGTGCTCGATGAGATGAAGAACGCGGGCAACCGCCTCAACATCGTGATCCTCGATGCCTGTCGCAACAATCCGTTCGGGGGACGCGGGCTCAGGGCCCTGACGCGCGGCCTCGCACAGATGCAGGCCCCGGAAGGCACCCTCATCAGCTATGCCACCCAGCCAGGCAACACGGCGAGCGATGGCAGCGGCAAGAACAGTCCCTTCACCAAGGCGCTGACGGTCGCGATGATGAAGCCGGGCCTGAGCGTCTTTGAAACCTTCAACGACGTCGGCATCAGCGTCAAGACCGCGACCGGTGGTCAGCAGCAGCCCTGGCTCGCGAGCTCACCCATCGAGGGCACGTTTCAGTTCCGAGCCCGTAGCATTCTGGCGCCGCCGGCACAGCTTGCGAACGTGCCGCCGGCTACCAGCACGCTCTCGGGCGTGAGCGCAGCCGACGATCGGGCCTTCTGGGAGTCGGTCAAGGACTCCAATAACATCGCGGAACTGAAGGCCTACCTGGACCGATTCCCGCAGGGGACGTTCGCTTCGCTCGCCACCCTGCGGATCAAGCAACTCAAGGCTGCAGCGGGTCCGGCTCCGGTCGCGCACCGCGCCACGCCGGCTCCGGGAACGGTTCCCCCGCCGGTCGCTGCAGCGAGTGGCCGCGCTACCTCGGCTGCAAGTGCAGCGCGCGGCCCCGACACCGCCGCCGAGGATCGTGCGTACTGGGAGACCGTGCGCGACTCGAACAACAGCGCGGACCTGGAAGCCTATCTGCAGCGATTCCCTCGTGGCTCCTATGTTGCGGACGCCAACTCCCGTCTGGAGAAGCTCAAAGCGCCGCCGCCCGCAGAGGCGCCGCCCCCAGCCGAGGAAGCTCCGTCGCCGCCTTCATTGCATTGGGGCCTCGCCATGTTCCAGCGGGAGCGGACGGAGGCGTACCGGGTCTCGAAGAAGCAGTACCAGCCGCTGCCGGCAGGCGCGCAGGTCGCGGTGTACTCCTCGACGGCCGACGTCAAAGGGGGCTTCGAGGTGATCGCCACGCTGGCCCACGCCAACCCCTGCAAGTTCCACCGTTGCAATATCAAGGACGCGATCGAGCCGCTGTCGGAGAAGGCGCGCGAGGTGGGCGCCAACGCTATCATCATCGACGACAGCCAACGGGTTGCCACCAGCCTGATGTCGACCGGCATCACGGTGCAGGCGCGTGCCATCCGGCTCGCGGAGAAGTGAACATTACCGCCCGCCGGTGCCGACGGATTATCCGCTTCACCTCACAATCCTGGTTGGCTGACCCGGCTGTGAACCTCAAAGCGTGAAGCTTCGCGCGCTCCTGCTGCGATCAACGCGGTAGGGTCGCGGTCCATGATCGGGACAAACCGCGATCACCTCAGGCGCCGGATTCGCCGGCTCATCGGGGCGGCGATGCTGCTGGCGCTTGGGAGCTGCGGCGGCGACCCGGTTAAGGACCTGGGCGGCGGCAAGCACAGCGTGACCGTCTGCTCGGACGCCGACCTGACCAATCCACAGGTGACAGCCACTCAGGCAGCGGATAGGTTCTGTCGCAAGTCCGGCGAGGCTGCCGCTGTCGAGAAGCTCGACGAGGTATCGTGCGCCAAAGCGGCAGCCGCGGCGACCACCGTCGTGTTTCTGTGCAGGTAGCCGCCCGACCGAATCATTGCGCATCAGGCGCCCGTGCGCGGTTCGATTTCAGCGACAGCGCGCAGCAACGAATACCACTCAGCGCGGCTCAGTTCGACCCGGTCGGCCGCACAGTTGTCGATCACGTGCTCCACTTTGGTTGCACCGATGATCGGCGCGATGCCGGCCGGGTGATGTAGCAGCCAGGCGAGCATCACGGCTGCAGGCGTCGTGCCGTGAGTGTTGGCGACGTCCGCCAGCGCCTGTGCCGCCTTCTTGACTTCCGGCGTAGCGTCGGCTGGCGGGTTGAGCAGATTCGGCGGCTGACGGATGCTGCTGGCCTTCAAGGGCGAGTAAGCCTGCACGTGGATGTCGTGCACGCGACAATAATCGAGCGTCGCGACGCCCTCCTCACCGTGAGTCACCGCCCCCTTGGACGGTCCCGCCTGTGTATACCAATGCGCGACACCCAGCTGAATCTGATTGATCGCCAGTGTCTGGCGCACGCTCTTCTGCAGAAGCTCGATTTGCCAGGGACTGTGATTGCTGACCCCGAAGTAGCGAACCTTGCCGGCGCGGTGGAGCTCATCAAACGCCTGCGCGACTTCCTCGGGCTCGACCAGGCTGTCAGGCCAGTGGATCAGGAGGATATCGAGATGGTCCGTTCCGAGGCGCTTGAGACTCCCGTCCACGGCGTCGAGGATGTGCGCGCGACTGTTGTCGATGCCGCCGCCCTCGACGATGCCGCACTTGGATTGGATGACGATCTTCTGCCTCAGCCCCGGTGAGCCTTTGAGCACTTCGCCCAGCGCCGTTTCGGCCTTGCCGTGGCCATAGACGTCCGCGGTGTCGAATAAGGTGATGCCTTGATCGCGGGCGGCATTGATCGTCGCCACCGATTTCGGAATGAAATCCGGACTATTCCAATCAAGTCCGATCATCGCGCAGCCGTAGACGAGTCGTGAGACGACGAGATCCGTGTGCGGGAGCTTGTATGTCTTCATCGTGCCGGCGGGCTTCGCGGGCGTCGGCGATGCGCTGTTGGCCTCCCTGGCCTCGGCTGACGTGAGTTGTGTGGCGGCCGTCGCCATGAGCGCTGCGACGGCAGTCTGGGTCAGGAACTCGCGACGGGTGGACATGGGCTGCTCCTGGTCGAGTCCGCGAACAGGGAGGGCGCCTTCGCACCCCCCGGCGGAGCCAGGGATCGTATGGGGGCACCGACCCCGGGAGCAAGCCGGCCTACTGGCCGGCGTTCGCGAGCGTCAGCTCCACGCGGCGGTTCTGCGCCCGGCCTTCTGCGGTGCTGTTCGAGGCGACCGGTTGGGCGTCGCCGAAGCCCTGGGCCGAGATGAGGCTAGGATTCACACCCTGGGAGATCATGTACTGCATCACCGTGTCAGCCCGCTTCTGCGACAGGATGAGGTTGGACGTGACGCCTTCCTTCATGAGGCCCGGCCCGATCGGCGTGTTGTCGGTATAGCCGTTCACGATGATCTTGGTCGTCTGATGCGGCGCCAGGATGGCGGCGACCTTGGCAATGCTCTGCTTGGCGCTCTCCGACATGTCCCACCTGCCCGAGGGGAATAGCAGCTCGCTATTGATCGACACGCGGATGGCGTTTTGCAGCCGCGTGATCTGCACATTCTTGGCGCCGATCTCGGTGCTCATCTGCTGGTTGAGCTGCTGATACTCCTGTTCGAGATCGGCGTTCTTCTGCTGAGAGGCCTGATAGGTCTGTTGCGACACGCAGCCGGCCAGTGCCAGCACGGCCGCAGTCACGCACGCAATGGTCGGCTTGTTCATCAGACGCGCTCCTTGTTCCGAACAGGGCCGGTAGGATGACCATCAGGCCGCGCATGCATCAATTGGACCTTGGTCCCAATCCGCGCCGCGCTTCTGCGATCGATCGAAACTTGCGATACTGATCCAAAGCATGGCCAGCGGCAGGCGACCTGGACCAGGTCGGCCGCTTCACGACCTGCTCACGGAACCGTAATTGCCATGACGGATACCACCAGAGTCTGCCGGCGTCCCGGACCGGGTCGCGACGCCCGCCGCGCGATGCGGGCGGCGCCCCTGCCCGACAATCTCAAGCCGGTTCATCCGGGTATGCCGAGCGGGCGCTACCGGCCGCTGAACGAGGCGGACGTGCTCAAGATCCATGGCGCGGCATTGCGGCTGCTCGCTGAAATCGGGCTCGCCGACGCACCGCCCTCCGGCGTCGAGTACCTGACACGCGCGGGCTGCACGCTGAGTGAGCACGGGCGCATCCTGTTCCCCGCCGCGCTGGTCGAGGACACCCTGGCGAGGGCCGCGCGCCATTTCGTACTGCACGGGCAGGATCGCCGGCATGACATGGAGCCCTGGGGCCAGAAGGTCTACTTCGGCACCGCCGGAGCCGCAGTGAACATGGTCGACTCGCGCACCGGCAGCTACCGCGAATCTCGGATCCGCGACCTGTACGACATCGGCCGGATCGTCGACGTCATGGAGCACATCCACTTCTTCCAGCGCGCCGTCGTGCCGCGCGACATTCCCGATCCCTACGAGATGGACTTCAACACCTGCTATGCCTCGGTGTCGGCGACCACCAAGCACGTCGGCACGAGCTGGGTTCAGCCGCTGCACGTCACGCGCTCGCTCGAGATGCTGCACCAGATAGCGGGCGGCGAGGACAAGTGGCGCGAGCGGCCGTTCGTCAGCCAGTCGAACTGCTTCGTGGTTCCGCCCATGAAGTTCGCCACCGACGCCTGCCGGTGCCTCGAAGTGGCGGCCCTGGGCGGCATGCCGGTGCTGCTGCTCTCGGCCGGGCAGGCCGGTGCCACGGCGCCGGCGGCGCTAGCCGGTGCGCTCGCCCAGGAGGTCGCGGAGGTGCTGGCGGGACTCGTTTACGTGAACGCCGTCAAGCCCGGGGCACCAGCCATCTTCGGGACCTGGTGTTTCGTTTCGGACCTGCGCACCGGCGCGATGTCCGGCGGCAGTCCCGAGCAGGCGCTGCTGTCGGCCGCCTCCGCGCAAATGGCGCATTACTACGATCTCACCGGCGGGACCGCCTCGGGCATGACGGACTCGAAGCTCCCGGACGCACAGTCGGGTGCCGAAAAGGCCTACTGCCACGCGCTGGTGGGGAACGCCGGCGCGAATCTCATCTACGAGTCCGCCGGCATGCATGCGAGTCTCCTCGGCTTCTCGCTGGAAAGTCTCATCATTGACAACGACATCATCGGTGCGACGCAACGGACGATCCGCGGAATCGACGTCGACGATGCCAGCCTGTCGTTCGATACCATCCGGCAGGTGTGTATTGAGGGCCCGGGGCACTATCTCGGCTCCGAGCAGACCCTGCAGCTGATGCAGTCCGCGTACCTCTATCCGGCGATCGGCGATCGCAAGAGCCCGAACGAATGGACGGAGCAGGGCGCGCTCGACATCACGCAGCGCGCCGCCAAGAAGGTCAGCGAGATTCTGGCGACGCATTTTCCGGCTCACGTGCCGGAAGCGGTCGATGCGCGGATCCGCGAGCAGTTTCCGGTCAGGCTGCTGCGCGAACAGATGCGCGCGGCAGTCGGCTGACGCGCACGAGCGATTCGGTGCCCGGCATCCCGTCGCACGCAGGGGTCGTGATCATCGGCGGCGGGATCGTCGGCTGCAGCGTCGCCTACCACCTCTCGAAGCGCGGCTGCGGCGATGTGCTGCTGCTCGAGCGTAAGCGCCTCACGTGTGGCACGACCTGGCATGCCGCAGGCCTGGTCGGGCAGCTGCGTGCGACGCACAACCTCACCCGCCTGGCTCAGTACACCACCCAGCTCTACGAAGGGCTCGAGCGCGAGACCGGGCAGGCGACCGGCTTCAGGCAGGTCGGCTCGATCGCGGTGGCAGCGAGCGCGGCGCGGCTCGAAGAGCTGAAGCGCGGCGCGTCCATGGCGCGATGCTTCGGCCTGGAGGTACAGGTGCTGTCGCCGGGCGCGGCGAAGGAGCGCTGGCCGCTGCTCGCGACGGATGACCTGGTTGGCGCGGTGTTCCTGCCGAAGGACGGACAGACGAATCCGGTCGACACGACCCAGGCGCTCGCCCGGGGCGCGCGTCGCGGCGGCGTCCGCATCGTCGAGGAGGTGCGGGTCACGGCGATCCGCAGCGCCCGCGGCCGTGTCACCGGTGTCGCGACCGATGCCGGCGAGGTGCACGCCAATATCGTGGTGAACTGCGCGGGCATGTGGGCGCGCGAGATCGGCGGCTGGGTGGATGTCAGCGTCCCGCTGCACGCGGCCGAGCACTTCTATATCGTGACGCAGCCCATTGCGGGTCTCGCCTCGGGGTTGCCGATCCTGCGTGACGCCGACGCCTGCTCCTACTTCAAGGAGGATGCCGGCAAGCTTCTGGTCGGTTGGTTCGAGCCGCGCGCGAAGCCCTGGGGCGAGGCCGGGATTCCGGACAGTTTCGCCTTCGATCAGCTGCCCGCGGACCTCGGACACATCGAGCCGTTGTTCGCGAGCGCGATGCACCGGGTGCCGGTGCTTGAGTCAGCCGGTGTGCAGTTGTTCTTCAACGGGCCGGAAAGCTTCACGCCCGATGACCGCTACCTGCTCGGCGAAGCACCCGAGCTGCGCGGTTTGTATGTCGCGGCCGGGTTCAATTCGATCGGTATCCAGTCGGCGGGTGGGGCAGGCAAAGTACTGGCGGACTGGATCCTTGACGGCCATCCGCCGTTTGACCTGTGGGACGTGGATATCCGCCGCTTCGCGCCATTCCAGCGCAACCGCCGCTATCTGCGTGACCGCACGGTCGAGACGCTCGGGCTCCTGTATGCCATGCACTGGCCGTTTCGCCAGCCCGAAACGGCTCGCGGGGTGCGCAAGTCCCCGCTGCACGACCGTCTGGCGGCGGCCGGAGCCTGCTTCGGCGAGGTCGCGGGCTTCGAGCGCGCCAACTGGTTTGCTGCCGAGGGTGGCGAGGCGCGCTACAAGTACAGCTATGGGCGTCAGAACTGGTTCGAGCAGTCGGCCGGCGAGCACCGGGCCGTGCGCGAGCGGGTAGGGCTGTTCGACCAGTCCTCGTTCGGCAAGTTCCTGCTGAAGGGCGCAGACGCCGCGGCGGTGCTCGGCCGGGTGTGCGCCAACGAAGTCGACGTGCCGATCGGCAAAGTGGTCTACACCCAGTGGCTCAACGAGCGTGGCGGCATCGAGGCCGATCTCACGGTCACGCGGGAGGCCGAGGACGCCTACCTGATCGTCACCGCCTGCGCGACGCAGACGCGCGATTTCCACTGGCTCAGCCGCAGCATTCCCGAGGGAGCGCGCGCCGTTGCGGTCGACGTCTCCTCGGCATTCGCAGTGCTCGGTCTCATGGGACCACGCAGCCGTGAGCTCCTGGCGACGCTCACCGATGCCGACCTCTCCACTGATGCGTTTCCGTTCGCCACTTCCCGGATCATCGACCTCGGCTACGCGCGCGTGCGGGCGAGCCGGATCACTTACGTCGGGGAGCTCGGGTATGAGCTATACATGGCCAGCGAGTTTGCGCAGTCGGTATACGATCAAGTGGCCGCCGCCGGCGACAACTTCGGGCTGCGCCTCTCCGGCTACCATGCGCTCAACAGCCTGCGCATCGAAAAAGCTTACCGGCACTGGGGCCACGATATCTCCGACGAGGACACGCCGCTCGAGGCGGGCCTGCAATTCGCCATCGCCTGGAACAAATCGGGCGGCTTCGTCGGCCGCGAGGCGCTCGAGCGTCAGCGCGAGGCGGGCGTGCGGCGGCGGCTCGTGGCGGTGGCGCTCGAGCACACCGATCGCCTGCTGTATCACAACGAGCCGATCTGGCGGAACGGAGAGCTGGTCGGTCGGATCTGCTCCGGGATGTTTGGCCATACCGTTGGCGCTCCGCTCGGCCTCGGCTACCTCGCCAACGGCGGTGCAGTCGTCAGCCCCGAGTGGATCGCCGCCGGCCGGTACGAGGTGGAGGTTGCCGACGAGCGCGTTGCCGCCCGGGTGTCGCTGCGGCCGTTCTATGACCCCTCGAGCGAGCGGGTGAAACAGTGAGTCGGCCGCGCGCGGCAGGGCGAATGCGCGCGAGGCGCCCTCTGGCGCAGCCGGCAGTGCGCCCGTGAAGAGTCAGGCGCGTGTCGTCATCATCGGCGGCGGAGCAGTGGGCTGCAGCGCGCTGTACCACCTGGCGCGGCTCGGTTGGACAGACGTCGTGCTGCTCGAGCGCGACGAGCTGACGGCGGGCTCCACCTGGCACGCCGCCGGTAACTGCCCGAACTTCTCGGCGTCCTGGAGCGTCCTCAAGCTGCAGCGCTACTCGACCGCGCTGTACGCGCAGCTGGCACAGGACGTCGGTTACGACATCAACTACCACGTCACCGGCAGCATCCGCCTCGCGCATACCGCCGACCGGGTCGACGAGTTTCGTCACGTCGCAGCGCAGGCGCGCGCACTGGGAAGCGAATTCGAGCTGCTCTCGCCGGCCCAGATCAAGGCGCGCCACCCGCTCCTCGAGCTCGATGGGATCCGCCTCGGACTGTGGGATCCGGGGGACGGCGATATCGACCCGGCACAGCTGACGCAGGCGCTCGCCAAAGGCGCCCGGGACCTCGGTGCCACGGTCTACCGCCACACCCGCGTCACTGCTATCACGGAACTCTCCTCGGGCGGCTGGCGAATCGAGACGCCGGCCGGATCGATCGATGCCGAGTTTGTGATCAACGCGGCCGGCTACCGGGGCGGGGAGGTGGCCGCGATGATCGGCGAGTATCTGCCGATCGTGACGCTGTCGCACCAGTACCTCGTCACGGAGGACATTGCGGCGCTCGTCGAACGCGGCGCGGCGCGCCTGCCCCTGGTGCGCGACCCCGACGTCAGCTACTACCTGCGGCAGGAGCGGCACGGCCTGCTGCTCGGGCCCTACGAGTCGCGGGGCCGGGCTCACTGGCTCGAGTGTCTGCCGAGCGAATTCGCGCAGCAACTGTTCGCCGACGATCTCGGGCGCATCGAGAGTTATATCGAGGCGGCCTGCGCCCGCATGCCGATTCTCGGCTCAGTGGGCGTCAAGCGGGTCATCAACGGCCCGATCCCGTATGCGCCGGACGGTAATCCGCTCATGGGGCCGTCCACGGCTGCACCGAACTTCTTCCACTGTTGTGCCTTCACCTTCGGGATCGTCCAGGCGGGCGGTGCCGGGCGGGTGATTGCGGAATGGGTGGTCAACGGCGAGCCAGACTGGGACGTCTGGCCGCTCGATGGCCGCCGCTATCTGCCGTTCGCCAACCGGACTTACACGCTTGCCAAGGCGCTCGAGACTTATCAGCACGAGTACGGCGTCGCTTACCCGCAGGAGGAGCGGCCGGCGGGCCGGCCGGCAAAGGTCTCACCGCTATACGATCGTCTGCGCGCTGCCGGGGCAGTTTTCGGTGCGCGCGGCGGCTGGGAGCGCGCACTGTACTACGCCAGATCCGACGATCCGCCAGGCGCGGAGTGCTCGTTCCGCCGACCCCACTGGCACCACGCGGTCGCCCGCGAATGCGCCGCGGTCGCCAACGGTGTCGCAATGCTCGAGCTGCCGGGCTTTGCGAAATTCGAGGTCGAAGGCGCAGGTGCCGGTGCGTGGCTCGATCATATGGTGGCCGGCGCGCTGCCCCGCATGAGTCGCACCGCGCTCAACTATTTCTGTTCCCCACGTGGCGGCATTGTGACCGAGATGACCGTGTCGCAACTTGCCGAGGATCGGTTCTGGCTCATCTCCGCCGCGGCCGGGGAGCGTCACGATGAGCACTGGCTGCGCAGCCACCTGTCGCAGCGTTTCGGTCCCGTTCAGATCGCCAACGTCACCGCGCGCTTCGGTACGCTCATCGTGGTCGGACCCCGCTCGCGCGCGCTGCTCTCGCAGCTCACCGACGCGGATCTGTCGAACGAGGCCTTCCCCTGGCTCGCGGCGCGTTCGATCCCGATCGCTTACACCGAAGCACTCGCCCTGCGTGTCAATTACGTGGGCGAGCTCGGCTGGGAGCTGCACCTGCCGACCGAACACCTGGCAGCCGTGCACGAGCTGTTGATCACAGCGGGCCGAGCATTCGAGCTGGCGCACTTCGGGCTCTACGCCATGGAGAGCCTGAGGCTCGAGAAGTGCTACCGCAGCTGGAAGGCCGACCTGACCACTGAGTACACGCCCCTGATGGCCTCGCTCGACCGTTTTGTGCGTCTCGATAAGGCGGCGGCTTTCATCGGACGCGAGGCGCTGCGCCGGGAGGCGGCCGCGGGTCCGAAGGAGCGCTTCGTGCCGCTACTGGTCGAGGCGCGCGATGCGGATGCGCCGGCGGTCTCGATTGTGTACCGCGGCCGCGAGGGAGTCGGGCTGGTCACTTCCGGCGGCTATGGCTACCGGTTGAACCGCAGCATCGCACTGGCCTACGTGCGCACAGATCTCAGCGCGCCCGGCACGGAGCTCGAGGTGGAAATTCTCGGCGAGCGCTGCCGCGCGCTGGTCGCGCGCGAGCCGCTCTTTGATCCTTCCAATGTGCGCCTGCGCGCCTGAGCGCCTCGGGATGGCGCCGGGTCAGCAGCTCCGGGATCGTCTGAGCAGCAAGATCACGTCAGCTGGGCAGGCTTTCCCCCACTAGCAGGCCGATCGATGCCGCGAGGGCGCCGCCCGACATCTTCGCGCCGCCGTCGATCCGCACTGTGCGCAGCTCGAGCCGCCCCCCCTGCAGCGCGACCTCGATGCTCTGCTCGGAAAGCGCGCAGATCTCGGCGGGCTTTCCGGTCACGCTGCGGAAGGTTCTGGTGCGGTGCCTGACGAGGTCGTAGATGCGCACCTTGCGACCCCGGATGGTGGTCCAGGCACCGGGAGCGGGGTTGCAGCCACGAACGAGGTTGTAGACCTGGTCCACGTGAGCATGCCAGTTGATCTGGGCTGCGGGATCGCGGCACCAACCCTCGTACGTGGCGAGTTCCTCGCGTTGCGCGGTCTCCTGATGGCGGCCGGCTACGACGAGGTCGGCCGCCTCGAGCAGGGCGTCGACACCGAGCGGAAACAGCCGCTCGAAATACACGGTGCCGAGGGTGTCATCGGGTCCGATCTCGACCGTCTTCTGCAGGATGATCGGTCCTTCATCGAGCCCGTCGGACGGCCGAAAGATCGTGATGCCAGTGTGGGTGTCGCCCTTGATGATCGGCCAGTTGACCGAGCTCGGCCCGCGGTAGCGCGGCAGAAGGGAAGGGTGGTATTGAATCGTTCCGAGCCGCGGGACCTTCACGAAACCCTGCGGTGCGAACTGCACGACGTAGGCCATCACGCCGAGATCGACGTTCAGGGTGCGCAGCGCCGCCGCGGCCTGTGCATCGCGCAGCGAGGGCAGCTGAAACAGCGGCAACCCGAGCTGCTCGGTTGCTTCCCGCAACGGATCGGGCTTCGAGCCCGACTGCTCCGGGGCACAAAACACGCCCGCGACCGTCGCACCGCGGGCGCGGAAAGCCTCGAGCACGCTCTTGCCGAAAGCCTGTTGTCCGATGATGGCGAGCCGCATGCAAGACCTCGGGACGGTCAAATCGGTGGCGTTTGACGCACTCTATCGTTAGTCTGAGGACGATCTCAATCGCACTCCAGTCGGCATGACGATCCGGGGCTACTTGCTGTTGCGATACTCTCTCGCGCGGGTCGCTTGTGTGCTGGCGTGTGTCGGGGCGGCCCTGGTCCTGTTCGCCCTGGTAAACCCCGCGAAGCACCCCTATAGCTTATACGCGATCGTTGCCATCGGCCTTGCCATGCTCCCGATGCAAGCGTGGATCAGGGCTCGCATCGTTCGGTGTCCGCGATGCAAGGTCAGTCTGGGATCTCGCAGCCTCGCCAGTCTCCCGAGCTGCCCGAAGTGCGGTGTGAGCTTCGGCGAGGAGGTCTCGTGAGGATGCATAGCTGAAAACGTCAGGACGTGTGACTGAAATGAAAATCATCCCGACCTGCTGCGCATCCGTGCTCCTTCTTTGCGGCACCGTGCTGGCGGAGGATTCGCCGCCGATTGTCCTGGCGGACGCAGCAAGGCAGTCGCCGGACGACCCTGAGTGGTCGGGGCAGTTCATGGAACAGTCTCGGAAGGCTTCCGTGGCGGCAGCGTCGAGGTGCGCCAAAGAAGGCAAGGTCCCGATGGGCACCCTCTGGCAGAACAACGCCCTGCAACTTGTCGTGACGTACAAGTGCATGTCCAGGGAAGATCCGAAGTACCAGGCGGCGCAAAAGGTCGCTCCGACCATCGCAGCGGTTGCGTTTGAGCAGGCCGAAAAAACCTGTACGGCGCAGGGAAAAAAGGCAAAGCAATTTGGGCTGAAGACGCTGACGTTTTACGCGTGCGCATCGACGTCCGATGCCGCCAAGCCTCAATGACGCTGCAGCGTTGCGCTGGGAAACATCTGGGAGACACGTTTGCATGGACGCTAGCGTCGCAGCGCCCGGGCTCCTCATCTCATGATCCGGCCCTGGGTCAGGGTGCGCGAGGTACTGTCGAAGCTGGCGGTGTGGCGGCGGATTCGCGCGCCCTTGACAGCCGGGTGGTCCGCGGGCCGATTCCCGTCCGCACTGCGAACCGGAGCTTTCCGGCGACAGCGTGATTTCTTTCTGTATGTCCCTGTCACCGTGGCCGGGCGCGACCGCGTGCCACTCCTGGTGATGCTGCACGGCTGCAATCAGGACGCACTCAGTTTCGCGCAGGGATCGCGCATGAACGAGCTCGCCGAGGAGCAGCGATTTCTCGTGCTCTACCCACAGCAGTCCCTGAGCGCCAATCCCTTGCGCTGCTGGAACTGGTTCGAGCGGAGAAACCGGCACGGCGCGGGTGAACCGGCGGCGATCGCCGCACTGGTGCGCGACATCACCCGCCGCTACCCCGTCGATGGTTCGCGAGTCTACCTGGCCGGTATGTCGGCCGGGGGTGCGATGACGGCCGTCCTGGCAATCTGCTACGGCACGCTATTCGGCGCGTGCGCGATCGTGTCCGGGTTGATGTACCGCGCGGCCGACTCCGCGCTGGCAGCCGTGCAGGCGATGCGCTCGGGCGCGCGCGCATCGCCCGAGAGCACGGCGGATGAGGCGGCGCGTGAGCTCTCGCGTAAAGCGCAATTTGTACCTGCACTGATCGTCCACGGTACTAACGACAGCGTGGTACACCCGCGCAACGCCGAGCAGATCGTTGGCCAGTTCCGTCAATTTGCTGAGCGGTTGGGCATGGCCGCCGCTCCCACAGCCGACGCCGTGGAACCGCGCACCGGCAGCGACGGCCGCAGCTATCTGCAGCGTGACTACGCGACCAGCAATCAGTTGCTGTTACGTTCAATACTGATCGAGGGTCTCGGCCACGCGTGGAGCGGCGGGGACGAGCGTTACAAATTCAACGACGCCGCCGCGCCCGATGCGAGCCGTCTGATCTGGGATTTCGTATCGAAGTTCCGGCGATCGGCGCCGGGACGCCGGCCAACTGTCCGCCTGTGGCCGCGTTACCTCAGCCGCCTGTTGCGCAATTCGTGACAGCTGACTGAAACGACTTAAGCGTGAATTTTCACGCAACTGATGTCAGGGAACCTGCAGGGTGTACTCGTATTTCGGCGCCGTCCGCAGCGTGATCGCGGCGGGCAGACAATTTACCCCCGCGAGACTGAAGCGCACGGTGGTGGTGAACTGCTGCTTCGCGGCGTCGTCCCACTGACTGTCCAGCACGTCGGCCACGATCTGATGATTGCCGTTGTTGCCGAGCGGGCGGCAGGTCCCCCACT
Source organism: Steroidobacteraceae bacterium (assembly GCA_036008385.1). Taxonomy (GTDB): domain Bacteria; phylum Pseudomonadota; class Gammaproteobacteria; order Steroidobacterales; family Steroidobacteraceae; genus 13-2-20CM-66-19. The sequence continues at coordinate 15,204 of DASYNX010000087.1, read as the reverse complement.
GCACGGAGAACTGGTGATTCGGGTTGGTGCCGCCGTAGACCATCGTGACCACCAGCTCGTTCGTTTTCTGGTCGTAAGAGGCCGAGGAGAACGTTGCCGCCTGCGCGGCGGACATGGCGAGCAGACAAAGCGCCGCACCAGGAAGCCGCGCGTGAAGGTCGCATCTGCCCGGATCGGGGCTGAGGCGGACGATTTCTTCGTGCTGGAGGGAAGACAGGCCGGCCATGACGAGGCTCCGCACCGGAACACGGCGTTGAGTATTGGCCTTCAATGGTGTCAGATTTTCTTGCGCAGCGACACCAGCGGACGACCAGCGCTACCAGTGGGTTTGCCCCGGGGACTCGTTGCGTGGTGGTTCTGGTGTTCACCATGCGAGGAACTGGTCGGGGTCGCGTATGGCGTCCGTACAGCGACTTCATGCGGCGACAGCAACTACCGACATGTCGCCAGGATGGGACAGGGAGCGGATGGGCGGCCTCGCGAGTACGATCGGCCCATGACCGTGAGAGAACACGTGCAGTTGCAGTTGGGCGTTGCAAGTCACGTCCGATGGCTCGTGATCGCTGTCTTGGCCGCCGTGCTTGTCTGGCTCTATCCTGAACATTCCGTGAGCCTGTTTAAGCGTCTTTGGATGTTCGGGGCCTTTCTGCTCTATTTCTGGTTTCTCGGAGCGGTTCTCGGGACGCTTCTGGGCGTTCCGATGGCACGCCCCCGATGCCCGCGTTGCGCCGGCAAATTGACTCTCGGGCCGACAGTTACGTCTTGTCCGAACTGCAACGTTAGCTTCGACGCAATGGTGCAGCGCGGCTGGCCCCACACATCTGCTACGCGTTCGCGTTGGCTCGTACGCTCGCTTAGCTTGCGCATGGGACAGCACTGACATCATGACAAGTTCACGCGGTGCGTGTGCTTGTCACGAGCTATGGCTAAACCTTGCCAGACGTCGAGCGCAACAATTCTCCATGGGTCTTCGCTAGAGGGGTACAATCCACCCGGGGTGTTTCGCCTTGGAGCTGGTCGCCACCATCGGGTGTGAAACACTCAAAGCGGTGAGGAATCGGTTGTGAAGGAACGGACCACCCATGCTGGCAGCCTGCCGAACGTCGCAGTACCGCAAAGCGCAGCCGACACTGGGATAGAAGTCCACGAAGGAGAGTGGAGTACGGTCACCGTGCAGCATGTGTACAAAATGCGCTGTGAGTGCGGCCGGTCATGGTTCGAGCTTGAACTCCCGAAGGTCGTTAAGTGCCCTGCCTGCCATAAGCACGGCCTTGTTTCCGGGTAACAGATCGGCGGGGGAGCGCATCGGCCGGCACTCTCTGGGCATGCAAGTATGCCTCGAGCTCTCGGCCGTCAGGCCAGGTCTCGGCTACCTCGCCAACTCGCAAATCCAGTTTACCTCCCAGGTTTTCCCTCCGTCGGGCGAGAACGATTGCTCCATTCGAGCCGATCTTGGCGAGATGTCGGTCCAGACGTAGCGCACCAGAATGGCACGGCCCTTGTATTCCTCCTGATCGTAGAACTCGCCGCGACGGCCAGTGAACTCACCGACGACCGGCGGAAGGCTCAACGTCCCCTTGTCGACGTCCACCAGGTAGATACTCCACTGGCGAGAGTCAGGATTGTATAGGCGCAGCGTCTGCGCCTTTATATGCAGATGCTTCTCGGGATTGTCGACCTCGAATTCCTCGAAATTTGCATTACTGTCGAGAATCTTCTTATGACGGGATATGCCGTCGTATTCGATCCAGACATTTGAACCCACAAGCCGATCGGGCAGCCTCCTGACATGCGCCTTCCAATCGCCGATCAGGAAATCGAAGTCATGCGCTCCATCATGCGGTTGCGCTGATTGTGACCATGCTCCACTTGCCGGCAGGCAAAGGAGCGAAACCGCAGCGAGTAACGACGCTGCTCCTCGTGCAAAGGTTGTCGACATCATCGGCTCCAGTAGAGGAGAAGAGAAAATATCATTGAGTGTATTCGGGCGTTATATGGAAGACCCGTTTAGTCGACAAGGCGAGCGGGGCGGTCGTTGAGGCGTGTGGCTAATTGGCAAGCCGTGCAGGTTTGCATTCGGAAACCGCGCGGCTGGTTTCGCGCGGAGCGGCCGGAATGAAAAGCCCGCAGACGCCTGCCCGCACTGCGGCGTGAGCCTCGACGCGTCGATGCCGAACAACCACCCAATGACCTAGGAACACGTGGCGTGCACTGTTGACGTTCGCTCGAATTGAGCACGGCGTCGCAGAGTGAGCTCATGGGATCGCTCCCCCGCGAGGCGCACGGTAGCATCGGGCGCCATGAACCAAACGATTCGCGACTACATCAAGCGCCGCGTGCGTTGGTGCATGGCGATCGGCCTTGGCGGCTGGGTAGCTTTCGCGTTGAGCGGATTCACTGGGACCAAGAACCCGATTGTGATCCTGGGAGGCTTTGTCCTGTTTGGCGGGGCGATTCTTGCCGTCCAGTGGGTAAAGTGCCCAAAGTGTTCTACCCGTCTCGGACAGATCGCAATGCTGATCGGCGCTCATTTCTGGTCGAGCCGGAAGCAGCTCAACTTTTGCCCGTATTGCGGAGTCGGCCTGGACGAACCGCTTGTAAAGCAGGCCCCGGCCAGCCCGCAGGCCCCGTTCAATCCGATCCGTTGAACTGACTCCGTAGAGCGAGAGGAATCGAACCTGAGCGGTTCTTCACCGCTCGCTCGTCGCAGCTTGTGCGACATGCTGCGGTCAGCGTCGCCCTCGCAGCAGCGTCCGGATGCAGTACAACTCGCAATGCGCGACGCGCAGGCGTTGCCCGAGCTGCATGCGGCCTGCCCGGCTGCGCGCCTGCACAGTGAGCTTCCGCACCCGCGCCGCTAGCCGCTTCGCACCATGCCGTGCGGCCACCTGCGAGCGATATCTCGAATGGCGCAGGCCGCAGACCTTCACTTGCCACCAGCCGGCGCGTTGGACCACTTCGACCTTGATCTTCTTCATCGCCGGGCTCCTCTCAGTACGTCCAAGGCGCCAGCAGGCGGCTCCGGGCGGCCCGCTCGATGAGCTTACTCCGCCCGGCAACGCTCGCTGCGATTGATTCCGCTCGCAGCAACACGCACATTGCGCTTGCCATGGAGGCCGCTTACATGCGCGACGTGATTCTGGCCTAACTGCATGCCTGCACGCCTCGCGCAACGATCAACTCGAAGCTATCGTCTCTAACTCCTGCCTTGTTCAATTGCTCTGTCGGCGCGCCGCTAACGTCTCATGGGGTGATTCACCAAACAATTCTTTATATTGTTCAGCGAATCGGCCGAGGTGCCAGAAGCCAAACGCGAGAGCCACATCGGTCACAGGGGCAGAGTCACGTCTTCGCAGCAAAGCACGACGGACATTATTCAGCCGGATGCGACGAAGGTACGTGGCTGGTCCCATGCCAAGAACGCTTTCGAACGAGCGATTAAGAGTTCGGCGCGGCACTTCGCACATCGCGCAGAGTTCGGCGACCGAAGATCTAGCGAGGCGAGATCTGTGGACGTACTGATCAACCCGCCGCACCAGGGCCGCGGCCCGCTGGTCCGCTTCAACAGCATGCGCGGGACCCTGTTGCTCGACGGCATCCAGAAAGTCGCTTACCAATTCCTCCTCGAATTTCGCAACCGCGGAGCAAGAGCTGCGGACCTGCGGGTCCGACTGAATGATCGCCGCCGCCTGCGCAAAGTGTTCGACGGTTGTCAGTCGCAATTTGGCGGGTAGTTCGAACACTGACCACGGTCGGCGCATGGCCTCCTGAACATGCGGATGCAGATCCTGAAGCTGCGGCGCCAGGACCTCGTCCTGAACGCTGAAGCAAACGATCTTGCAGTCCCGGCCGTAAACGCCGTCATGCTCCGCATTGGGCCGGTGAATCACTAGAGACCCGGCGCGAATTTCTATCCCGTGCTGCAGCGACCGGGTTGCGCTCTCCAGTAGCACGGAGAGCGTCCAAAGGTTGGGGAAGGCACCGTGCCCGCGCATCTGCAGACTGGTTTCGACATAGGAGAACTGGCCGCCGCCCGGTAGGTCGAGGCGCACGTGGCGACCGCTTAAGGATCCCGGTTCAAGTTGGAGAATCTGCAGATTGGCGGCGGAAAGGACGGCTCCATAGGAGTCGGCATCGCGAATGAGGTACTCGAAGTAGGTCGGAGGCTCTGGCTTGGGCTTGGACATGACGACCTTGTAAGTGGCCCAAAGCGGATAGACGACGCTACCACCCCTCCTGTGCACTCTATGTAAGAGGGCCGCGCGGCGTCCATTGGACCAAGGCCCCATGCAGCCCCAACCCCTTCGGCCTCATGATTCTTTTCATCGAGTCGGATACGGCGAGGGTTCGTTCGCCTGCCACTTTGGCAGGGCACCGGGTTCGCGGCAATACGGACTGGAGTACATCGAGTCCGCAATGAACGGAGTCGAGGAGATGGGAAAAGACGAGACGCCATAGGGCACAGTAAGAATGCGACCGGAGAACCATTATGAGCCGCGTAGCGAAGTCCATGCTCACTTTCACGTTGGCTGTATTGCTGATTGCGGTGGCGGGTTGCGACAGGTCAGGACCGGCACCTAGCGGGCGGCAGGGAGCGACAGCCCCTATACAAACCGCATCTTCACTCGACCGTACGGTGTTGCCGCTCGCGGAACCCCAGTACCCGGCAATCACCGAGCTCGACGTTCGCAAGGCCACGGCACCGCCGCTGTTCCAGGTCAAGGCACCGCAAGGTGCGCCCAACGTGTTAGTGATTCTGCTCGACAACCTTGGGTTCGGCGCTACGAAGCCGTTTGGTGGAGTAATTCACATGCCGACGCTGGAGCGACTGGCGAAGGACGGGTTGATCTACAACAATTTTCATACGGCCCCCCTCTGTTCGCCCAGCCGGATGGCACTGCTAACCGGGCGGAACCCACATAGCGTCAATTTTGGAGCCATATCGGAGATAGCCACTGCGTTCCCGGGACAAACTTCTGTACTGCCCGAGAGCAAGGCGTCACTCCCCAAGATCATGAAGCTGAATGGCTACAGCACTGCGATGTTCGGCAAGAGCCACGAATTCACCCCGTGGGAAACCGGTCTCACCGGCCCGTTCGACCAGTGGCCGAATGGTCTTGGATTTGAAAAGTTCTACGGCGTCCTAAGTGGTGAGGCCGACCTGTTCGCGCCACCCCTCCATGACAACCTGAACCAGGTGGACGCGCCGAACGATCCTGATTACTACTACCCAACGGATCTCGCCGACCGTGCCATTTCCTGGATCCGCGCGCAGAAAACCATGACTCCCGACAAGCCGTTCTTTATCTACTACTCGTCGCCGGGGACGCACGCACCGAGTCAGGTGCCAACAGCGTGGCGTGATAAATACAAAGGCAAGTTCGACGAGGGCTGGGACAAATACCGCGACGAGATCCTTGCGCGACAAAAGCAGCTCGGAATCGTGCCCCCCAACACGCAGCTCACACCCAAGCCGACGCAGGAGGAGATGCCGGACTGGGACACGCTGAGCGACAAGGAAAAGAAAGTCTTCACGCGGCAGCAGGAAATCTTCGCGGCCTTCGCGGAGATATCCGACTATGAAATCGGCCGGGTGGTACAGGCGATCGAGGACTTAGGAGTAATGGATAATACGTTGATCATCTACATCACGGGTGACAACGGATCCAGCGGAAATGGTGGCCGCAACGGTCGGTTCAATACCGTCACTTCCTATAATGGCCTGCCAGAATCGATCGACGACCAGTTCGCGCACCTTGCTGAGTTCGGCGGGCCGCACTCCGACATGACACCCCCCCTGGGGTGGGCGATCGCCGACAATACACCGTTCGCCTATTGTCAATTTTCGACAGCCTACGGCGGAACCACTAATGGCGTCGTCATTCACTACCCGAAGGGGATTAAGGCGAAGGGAGAGATTCGCCCGCAATACCACCACCTCATCGATATTGCCCCGACTGTGCTGGAGGCAGCAGGGCTCCCCCAGCCCAAGGTCGTTGACGGAACGATTCAAAGCCCGATGGAAGGGGTGAGCATGGTCTATGGCTTCAACGATGCTCAAGCGAAGTCACGTCATACCGTGCAGTACGCCGAGTTTGGCGGGAACCGCGGGATTTACAAGGACGGCTGGTATGCACTGGCGCTGCACAGCGTGCCCTGGGAGTCTCAACCTCGAACGACCTTTGACATGGACAAGTGGGAACTCTACAACACCACCGACGACTTCAGCGGGGCGATCGACCTCTCCGCGAAGTATCCGGATAAACTCAAGGAGTTGCAGGACGCGTTCCTGACCGAAGCGGTCAAGTACAACGTGCTGCCGCTAGACGACCGCCGCCCCCAGATGCGATTCAACGCCGCTATCGCCGGGCGTCCCGACGCGATGGCCGGACGCACGTCTTTGACGCTATATGAAGGCATGATCGGAATGAAGGAGAATGCTTTCATCAACATGAAGAATACTTCTTATGCGATCACGGCTGATGTCGAAACACCCCCGAGCGGGGCCTCAGGGGTGATCCTCGCTCAGGGGGGCTCGCACTCCGGCTGGAGCTTATACGTCAAGGACGGCAAGCCCCGATTCGCCTACAACTTCCTTGGTAATGTCACGACGATAAGCTCTGTGGAGCGGTTGCCTGGCGGTCACGCCACAGTCGCCTACGATTTCGTTTACGACGGGGGGAATCCCGGCGTGGGCGGCACCGGAACGATACTCATTGACGGGAAAAAAGTCGCCACCGGACGAATCGAGCGCACTATTCCGTTCATCTTCGGCGCCGAGACGGCCGACGTGGGAATGGACCTTTACACTCCCGTGACCGCGGACTACAAAAAGGGCGACAACAAATTCACAGGGAAAATCGATAAAGTGACCATCGCTCTGAAGAAGACGAATGCCTTGACAGCGACAGCGAAAAAAGAGGTCGAAGAGAAAGAGGGCGAGGACGCTCTCGACATAGACTGAAGTGCTAAAGGCCCCAAGTTCGCCAAGCAGGAGGCGAATAGAGCCGGACACCAAGCGCTACCGAAGATCTGGCGAAGGCCGCCCGAGATCCGATTGCCAGTTCGATTGGCGTCCCGGCAAGCTGAAGGGAAAGAGGGTCGTTATGAAAAGCCTGATTGCAGTTCTTCTGATCAGCACCCTGATTGGCACATGCTTCGCGCAGGATCCTGGCTGGCCGCGTGAGAAAAGCAATGCGGGAGGCACGCTGATCTACTATCAGCCGCAGCTCGACGAGTGGAAAGACTTTCAGCGTCTCGAGGCGCGCATGGCCGTGTCCATCAAGCCTACCGGACGCCCGTCCACCGTGGGTGTGGTCTATCTTCGGGCCAGCACGGATTCCAATCCGGAGACTCATAACGTAGTGATCAGCAAGCTTGAGATCACCTCGACGCGCTTCCCGTCGCTGGACGCCGCCGGTGCCGCGGCGATGGATCAGCTCGTCAGAGCGTTTTTGCCACCCGATACCGTCATGAATGTTTCCCTCGACCGGTTGATGGCAGAGTTGGAGATAGCAAAACCGGAGACTGCGCCTGCTGTTGCGCTCAACAATGCTCCTCCGAAAATCTTCGTGAATTACGGAACGGCGATCTTACTGATGGTCGAAGGCGATCCAGTTCTTGCTCCGATTGAGAAAACAAAGCTGGAATTCGTGGTCAACACGAACTGGGACGTGTTCTTAGATAAATCCTATTCCCAATACTATCTCCTTAACGACAAGCAATGGCTCACGGCAGCCTCCCTGGAGGGGCCTTGGACCTCCACTACCAAGCTGCCCAACGACATGTCCAAACTACCTGGGCAGCCGAACTGGGAGAATGTCAAGAAGGCGATCCCGCCCCCGACCAGCGCCGGTGGCGCTGTGCCGAAGGTTTTCTACAGCAACACGCCGGCGGAGATCATCACGTTCAAGGGTCAGCCCAAGTACGCCCCGATTCCCAACACTCAACTCGTTTACGCGACCAACACGGAGAGCGATGTTTTCGTTCACAGTGGGGAGAAACAATACTATTACCTGGTTGCTGGCCGCTGGTTCCGTGCCCGGAGCCTGGATGGACCGTGGAGCTTCGCCAGCGCCGACTTGCCTGCCGACTTTGCCCGGATTCCGCCCAACAGTGAGCGCTCTCGCGTGCTGGTCTCGGTGCCCGGAACGGATGAGGCCAAAGATGCCGTGCTGATGGCGCAGGTGCCAACCACAGTGATCGTGGATCGCGCAAAGGCCGAGGCCCAGGTGAAGGTTTCCTACGACGGCGAGCCGCAGTTCAAACCCATTGAGTCAACCAATCTCTCCTACGCCTCGAATACGCAAGAGAAGATCATCAAGGTTGGAGATCTGTACTATCTGTGTTTCCAGGGCGTGTGGTTCATGTCGACCTCGCCCCAAGGTCCATGGAAAACCGCTGATTCCGTCCCCAAGGAGATTTATACCATCCCGCCGAGTTCGCCCGTCTATAACGTCACCTACGTGACGCAGACCACGACGTCCACTGGCGAGACGGAAGCAAGCAGCACGGCGGGTTATCTCGGCATCTTCATCATTGGAGTGGCGGTCGGATCAACAGTCTGCTACGGAAGCGGCTACTACTACCCGCCCTATTATTACTACGGTCCCTATCCTTACCCGATCTATCGTCCCTATCCGGTCACCTACGGTGTGGGCGCTTACTACAACCCTGCCAACGGGGCCTATGGCTACGCTCGCGGCGCGTATGGCCCCTACGGAGGCGTTGCCGGCGCTGCCTGGTACAACCCGTCCACGGGCACCTACGCCCGGGCGGCGGGCGCCTGTGGCGCATACGGCTGTGCCGGCGGAGGCCGCGCGTACAATCCCTACACCGGCGCCTACGGCGCCACGCGGCAGGGGTCCAATGCGTACGGTCAATGGGGTAGTTCAGTGGCAACCAAGGGCAACAAATGGGCGCAGAGCGCGCACTACAGCGACTCGCGTGGCACGGTCGCCGGTGCGCGCACTTCCGAAGGCGGCAGAGTGGTGGCTGGAAGCGGGCAGAACGGCAAAGGCTTTGTCGGACAGAGTGGAGGTGGTGACGTTTATGCCGGAAAGGATGGCAACGTCTATAAGAAAACGGATAGCGGTTGGCAGCAGTATGGGAACGGTGGATGGAATTCAGTGGACAGCTCGGGTGCCAAGGCCAACGCTCAGCAGCGAACACAAAATGCTGGCGCGCGAAGCCAGAGGGCGCAAAACACTCAAGCCTCCGCAGCTACCGGCAGCCGGCAGATGGGCCAATCCGGTCAACTTCAGGATCTGAATCGCGAGGCGCAAGCCAGACAGCTCGGCACCCAGCGCAGTCAGAATTTTCAACGACAAAGTCGGAGCAGCGGTGGGCGGCCCAGGCGTGGCCGGTAATTTGCCTGCTTGGTGCCACCTGACTTGTGGAGCATGTTGCGGCGCGACTCGGGCCTGTCGCCCTTCAGCGCATTCGATGTCAGAAGTGCCATTGTGAAACGTGCAGCGAGCCCGAGACTTTATGCCGCCATCGCGGTGTCGCACAGTCAAATTGTCGTGGGCTATCACCCACAGGAGATCTCCGATGTTCTCGCATCCGGTCCCTCGTAATCTTCGTGTAATTGGCGCCGCCGCGGTGGCACTCATTCTGGCGGTCACCTCTCCATTGATTGCGGCCGCGCAGGCGGCGAATTCGCCGTTTCCAGGACTCGAGCTTGTCAAGTCAAAGAGTGTCGACGTGCTGTACCGCCGTCCCGACGTTGACGTCTCTGACTACGGAAAAATACTGATTGGCGAGCCCGTGGTTGAGTTCAGCAAGAACTGGAACCCGCGCAACTACGGTACCTTTGGTCTCTCGGCCGGACAGCTGAAGAAGATCCGGGTCGATCTTGCCGACCTGGCCAAAGGTACTTTTGCGAAGGTGCTCGGTGAGGGTGGTTACCAGGTCGTCACGGAAGCGGGCGACGGTGTGCTCGAGATCACACCGCACATTGTCAACCTCTATATCAGCGCTCCGGATACGATGACCGCTGGCCGCTCGAAAACCTACACGATGGACGCCGGCTCTATGACCCTCGCGCTGGAGGTCAGTGACTCGGTCACCGGCACATTGCTCGCGGTGGCCTACGATCAGAAGCGCGACTCCAGTTCTGGCCGGATGCAGTGGGCCACGTCGGTGTCGAATCGCGCCGCCGCCAGCCGCATGCTTACGGGTTGGGCAGAACTGCTGAAGCGCGAGCTGGACGCGGCGCGCGCCAAGTAATAGCAACAGAGGGTATTAAGGATCGGCGGCGCCAGAGGGAGCCGAGTGATGAACACACGATGCCTGTGCGATCGCTGATGCGTCGCGAAAGTGCGCTCCCCTGCGAAGGTCAGTCGTGCGCAGCTGCGAGGACTCTCTCCATCACAGCCCGATCCTCAGCCGTCAGTTGCTCTTTCCCGAGTTTGAAAGTGAGCTTGTCAATCTTGCCGGTGAAACGGAACGGCAGCTGGTAACTTTCGTCCACGGGCGTGCGGGTGTCGCTGCCGATGTCGAGGGTCTCATCAATGGCCATTAGAAACGGAATCGTGTGCTCCATCGTCTGTCGGGACAATTCCCTGTCATCGACCGAGAGCACGCCGGTGCCGCCCTTGCCGGGGCCGGGGCCGTCGTACTTGAAGTCGAACACGATGGTGTGCTTACCCGGCTTGAGCGAATCGCCCAACCAGTCTGCGCCTCCCACGCCGCCTTCCCAGCGGTAGCGCTTCAGATTGAGAAGGTTGTAGACGAAGACCGGCTTGCCTTTCAGGAGGTATAGGCCATAGCCACCGAAGCGGCCGCCCATAGTTACGATCATTCCCTCCGCGCCGGCTTTGGGGATCGTCACCTCAGCGGTGATCGTGTAGTCCTTGTCCAAAAGGCTGGGCGCGTTGCCGACCGGAATGCCGGCATTCGGACCGCTGTAAGTGAACACCGTTCGCCCAGCGGTCGCGCTCGGCCGCGGCGTAACGAGGCGTGGGAGGATCGAGTTATCAATCGGGAGGACATTGTATTTCGCTGCCTCGGTGAGGAACAACGCCTGCAGCTCCTTGAGCTTGCCGGGATTCTTGGCCGCAAGGTCGTTGTATTGCGAGTAGTCTTCGGTGAGGTTGTACAGTTCCCACTTATAGTCGTTGATATCCGGCAGCTTGGCCGTTCCCAGCTCCCAAGGCGGAACGGGCGGCGTCGTACAGGCGTACCAGCCATCGTGGTAGATCCCGCGATTGGCGAACATCTCGAAATATTGCGTGGTGCGCTTGGACGGTGCGTTGGCATTCGCCTTATCAAACGTGTAGACCATGCTCACGCCCTCAATGGGCCGTTGGGTGATGCCATTGACCGTCGCTGGCTCCTGGATGCCCGTGGTTTCAAGGATCGTCGGCACGATGTCGATCATGTGATGGAACTGGGAGCGGAGGCCCCCGAGGTCCTTGATGTGTCCGGGCCAGGAAATCACCATGCCTTGCCGTGTGCCGCCAAAATGCGAGGCCACCTGCTTGGTCCACTTGAAAGGCGTATCGAACGCCCACGACCATGCGACCGACATATGCGGGTAGGTCACGTCCGAGCCCCAGGATTCGTAATACCGTAGCAGTTCCACGTCAGGGAGCGTAAGAACGCCGTTATAGGCGGTCATCTGGTTCGGTGTGCCCTCGAGCGTGCCTTCGGCACTGGTGCCGTTGTCGCCGCTGATGTAGATGATCAGCGTGTTGTTGAGTTTGCCCTCATCCTGCACTTCTTGAATTACCCGGCCAATCTCGTGGTCGGTATAAGCGACGTAGCCGGCAAAAACCTCCGCCTCGCGGGCGTAGATTTTTTTGCGTACTTCCGAAAGCGAGTCCCATTTCGGCAGCACATCCGGCCAGGGTGTGAGCTGCGTGCCCGCCGGGATCACACCGAGGCGCTTTTGGTTGGCGAAGATCTGTTCACGGAGCTTTTCCCAGCCCATGTCGAATTTGCCCTTGAACTTCTCGATCCATTCCTTGGTCGGCTGATGCGGCGAGTGGGTGCCGCCGGGCACGTAATAGAGAAAGAACGGCTTCTCGGGCGCGGCCGCATTCAGCGCGCTCAGGTACTTGATGGCGTCGTCGGCCATGTCGGTGATGAGGTTATAGCCGGGCTTGTTGATCCACGGGAAGACCTGGGTATGGTCGCGGAAGAGGTAAGGGGTCCACTGGTCCGTCTCACCCCCCATGAAGCCGTAGAAATATTCGAAGCCCATCCCGCTCGGCCATTGGTTGAAGGGCCCCGCTATGCTGTATTGGAAGCCGGGCGTGTTGTGATTCTTGCCGAACCAGGAGGTGGCAAATCCGTGCTCCTTCAGGATTTCACCGACGGTGGCACTCTCCGGCCCGATGATCGAGTCATAACCGGGGAAGCCGGTGGACATCTCCCCAATAACACCGAAGCCGACCGAGTGATGGTTGCGGCCGGTGATCAGCGCCGCGCGCGTGGGCGAGCACAGCGCGGTGGAGTGGAACTGCGTGTAGCGCAACCCGGCCTTGGCGATACGGTCCATGGACGGTGTCGGGACCACGCCGCCGAACGTGCCCGACACGCCGTAGCCCTGATCGTCGGTCATGATAAGTAGTACGTTCGGTGCGCCCTTCGGCGGTACCACCCTGGGCGGCCAGTACGGCTTCGAATCCTTGGCAGTCTCCTTGATCACCCCGCCAAATTTCTGGGGCGGTGGCGGCAGCTGCTTGCCGTCAATGGTTGTGGTGGCACTCGGTGAGCCGGGAACGCCGCTGATCTGCTGCGTCGACCCGATCTGCGTATATGACGTGAGGATGACAAGCGACAGCAAGAGCCTGGCTGTGTGAGCGGCGTTCATCAGATCTCCCTGGCTGCTTGATTTCGGAAGCGAAGATCAGCAGTCGCTGAGCGAACGGGCGTACTTGTTTGTACCTTAGAGGCGATGGCCAAGGCCATTGGACCTTGGTCCAAGTAGACCAACGAGAGCCGCCGATTCGGCCGGGGATCAACAAAAAGCGCACATCGATTAATCGCGGATTCCTTCGATACCCGGCTGGAACGGCGCCGGGATCAATCGCTTCGACGATGGCACCTACGCGCTGTTGGGACTGGCGCTCGCGGTGCTCGTGGTGGGGGCAGCGCGTTGGCCGGTCAGCGCGCTCCGATCAGCCAGGAAATCGTGAAGCGCGCCGTGCCCGCGTCAACCCCACTCACGGGGATAGACCCCGTTAGCCGGGCGCCGCCATGGGACCTTGGACCCATCGCGCTCGGAGCCGGACTCGGCCGGCAGCTTCGCGGCGGGCGGACGAGCTACCTCGCAGAGGTGCACCAGCGCAGCTACGGAGCTCACGCCCATCTTCTGCATGACGTGTGCCCGATGCACCTTTACCGTCTTGAGCGTGATACCCAAGGTCTGCGCAATCTGCTTGTTGAGGCGCCCCGAGATGACGAAATTCAACACCTCCCGCTCCCGGGGCGAGAGTCGGGCGAGGCGATCGTCCGTGACCCGACGTTGCAAGCGGGCGCGCTGCTCCGCGCCGTGACGCTCGATGGCCTGTGCAATCGCTCTGAGCAGGGTCTCGTCGTCAATGGGCTTGACCAGGAAATCGACCGCGCCCCGTTTCATGGCGCTCACGCCCGTCGCGACGTCCGCGCCCGGTCAGGAAGACCACCGGCAGTGTGTCGCCGCGCGCCATCATCGCGATCTGCAGGTCGGGCCCGTTCACCTGCGGCAGGTAGACATCGAGCAGGACGCAGCCGAGCCCCTTGTAGGCCGGGCGCCTCAGGAACTCGACCGCGTCGGCGAACGATTCAACGTTCCAGCCCTCGGCGCGCAGCCGTCGCGCGAGGCTGTGCCGCAGGCTGTCGTCATCGTCGACGATGAATATGGTTGCTGACCCGTTGCTCACTTTTTCTCCCCAGCTTTTGAGTGAATCTACGGTCGTACCAAATGACCGGATCGCTCCTCTTTACGGGCGTCCGTGTGACGTTAACGTACGCGAAGGCGTCGCGACGCGACTACAGCCCTTTAGGGAAGGTCGGCGGCCCGCCCCTCGAACAATCTCACCGCCTGTACGAGCTTGGTGAGCTCGGCTACGGATCGCACCTGAAGCTTGGTCGTAATAGCGGTGCGGTGAAGCTTCACCGTCCTCTCGGTGATCCCTAAGTCCGCAGCGATCTGCTTGTTGAGCCTTCCTTCGACCACTTGCCGCAGGACGCCGAGCTCGCGCGACGTGAGCGTGTCGATTAGGGCCCGTAACGCGCGTAGGCGATCACGTTCGGCTCGCTGGCGGGCATCGCGAGCAATGGCCCGCTTCACTGCTGCGAAAAGGTCTTCCTTCGGACCGCGCTTGGTGAGGAAATCCTCCGCTCCCTGGCGCATGGCCTTGACCGTGGCCGGAATGTCGCCCTCCGCAGTAAGAAAGATCACCGGCAACACATTCGTTCCGCGCAGTAACGCTTGCTGCAAGTCCAAGCCGTCCATTGCCGGCATCCGAAGATCGGCTATCACGCAACCCGCGGTGTCACCGATCTTGGCGAGCAGCTCTGCCGCCGATGAAAAGGTTTGAACGGTGTAACCCGCCGCTTTCAACAAGCGTGCGACGGCCGCGAGGAACGAGAGATCGTCGTCGACGACACGGACCACGGGCCCGGATTCGCTCATGACGACGCCGCTTCCTCAGCCACGGGCAGCGTGAAGCGGAAAGTGGCGCCCTCGCTCGCATTATTTTCGGCCCAGATACGTCCGCCGTGCGCCGCGACGATCGTACGCGAGATCGAGAGCCCAATGCCCATACCGTTCGCCTTGGTGGTGAAGAACGGCTCGAACAGGCGAGCCAGTTTCGCTGGTTCGATGCCGCGACCCAAGTCGCTGACTGCGAATTCGACCTCGCCATCCGCGTGGCGCGCAGCTCGTACGGCCACTTTTCGCAAAGCGGCCGGTGAGTCTTCGACGGCATCCATTGCGTTAAGAACAAGGTTCAGCAGTACCTGCTGGAGGTGCACCGAATCGCCCATCACCCCCGGTAGCCCAGGAGTCATGACCACTTCCAGCAATATTTTGCGGGCCGCACAGTCAACGCGCGTCAGGGTGGTCACATTGTCCAACAGGTCGCTCACCGGCAGCGCGCGCGGGACAACGCTGCGGCGTTTCAGCAGCGCGCGCAGTCGCTCGATCACGTTGCCGGCACGCTGATCGTCCTGGCGGATGTCGACCAATATGGCCCGCAACTCCTCAAGGTC
>DASYNX010000086.1:0-2177 GCA_036008385.1 Steroidobacteraceae bacterium | reverse complement strand
CCGTCGAGGACCGCGCGCACGACCTCGACTTCGCTCGTGCCAGTGTCACCGTGCTTGCCGACATCGTTGTTGAAACGCAGCGTGCGGTAGTCGCGCCCTTCGGCCAGTTTTTCTTTCTCAAGAAAGTGCACGGGAAGGATTGCGGCATGCCCGCTGTCGCGACTCCCGAGCGCCAGGGTGCTATTTCTCACATCGTCAAGCGCGGCTACCGGGCCACTGCTGACCGCGACGATCTTGGTGGTCCAGCCCACATCAGTGTCGCGCATCGCGATCGGTCGGCAGCGGTGCGCGCTCCAGGTGTCGGCCTGCAGATACGCCAGGTTCGTGTTCCAGGCGATGTCAATGCGCGGCGCACCCGGTTCGGCGAGCAAGGCACTCACCTGGGTCTCATAGCTCTGAAACAGGACGACCTCGACGGGCAAATGCGCCTCCTCGTGGAAATAGTGCCGCATTCCTTCCCAGATCGAGACCACCTTCGGGTCGTACGCGACGGCCCCCACCCAGATCGTTCGATTCATAGCTACCACCTTCTCTCGGTTGCGGTGCGCTCGATCAAAACAGCGGCATGCCCAGAACGGCCTTGGCGATGAACTCGCGCAGTACATCACCCGTCGGCGCCATCACCGCACCGGCGTGAGCATCCCGGAACAGCCGTTCGACGCTCATATGCTTGGAAAATGCGGCTCCTCCGCACACGCGCATCGCCGCCGAGGTGACGGCGATCGCAGCGTCGCCGGCTGCCGCCTTGCACTCGAGCACGCGCAGCATGGTGGTGTCGCGCGGGCGTTCGAGGTGATCAACCAGATCGTCGAGACGCGCTGCCAGGCCATCGGTCTCGATCTGCATCGTAGCGAGTTGTGCCCGCAGCGTTGGCAGGCTCTCGCCGAGGCTCTGGCCGAGGTGCTCGAAGCGCGCCGTCTTCAGATGTGTGGCGGTCGCCGCGACAGCTGCCCGGCACAGACCCAGGGACACCGCCGCTGAGCCGAGGTTGAACAGGGGCAATACCACCTGCAGCATGGCCGCGAAGCCCGCGCCGTCCTCAGTGAGCTGTTGTGCAAACGGCACGGCGCAGTCCTCGAGTCCCATCGGTGCCGAAGCATTCGCTCTCAGTCCGAGTCCGTCCCAGGGGCCCGCGATCGATAGGCCCGGTGCGCCGGATGAAACGAGATAGAGCGTTGAGTCGGTCGGCCCTTTCCCGTCGGGCGCGAGCGATGAGACCACGTAGCTTTGCGCGTGCCCCGCGCTCGTGACCCACGATTTCCTGGCAGTCAGGTATACACCAGCGCCATTGCGGCGCGCGCGAGAGAGCGGGGCCCAGAAGTGGCTGCGCGAGCCGGCCTCGCTGAATGCGAGTGTGGACAGATGCCGGCCGGCCGCTATCTCCGTCAGTGTCGGCGTGACGGTGGCGCCGGCGCGCGCCGCAGCGATGGTCGCGGTGGCACAGACGTGCATCAGATAGACCATGGCTACCGAGGCGTCCGCCTGGGCCAGCGTCTCGACAACGGCTGCGAAAGTACGGGGCCCGAGCGCAGCGCCGCCCACCTCAGCGGGCAGCGTCAATCCGAGGAGGCCGGCGGGACCGAAGGCCGCGACCGCCTCGACCGAAAATCGGCCTTCCTTGTCGTTCTGCCGGGCCGCGGGCGACAGCACGCGCTCGGCCACTTGCTTTGCATTCGACACCGCCGTGTCATGATTCATGGCATTTCCCCGAATTTTTCGAGAGACCGGGTTAGACGAGTCCTCACGTGAGCACGTTGAGCCACCGACTGGACATGCCACCGCCGCTCACGCGCCGGCGCGCAGTGCGTTCCACGATGACCGCATCAAATCCCAGACTCCTCCCGTATCGATGCAGTGTGAAGATCACCTGCAGCACGAGCAGGAAGAAGTAGGTCCATGGCCACTCGCCCTGGGCGTTGTACAGGCCGAGCCACAGATTCAGAACCTGCAGCGCCCCGATCAGACCCCATAATCGCACGAAGACGCCGAGCATGAGCGACACCGCGGTCAGCACCTCGAGGCTGTAGACGAGGGGTGCGAAGAGATAGAAATGCGGCAGCACGATGTGATTGACGAAGTCCGCCTGCAGCGGGATCGAGGCCGATTCGCCCATCCGCGTCATCCAGTAATGGAGACCGCTGTTCGTCGGGTCACTCGGATTGTCGGTGTACAAAGGC
>DASYNX010000085.1:0-16215 GCA_036008385.1 Steroidobacteraceae bacterium | reverse complement strand
GACCCGTCATCATGTGTACTGCAATGGAGAACTGAATGTTCGTTGACGCCATAATGTTACTATACTGTTAACAATTAAGAACGTCAAACACGATCTTCCAGGAAGCGGTCACTGCTGACTGACTGGTGAGGGTCACGAAGCATCCACCTGGGGCCACACCTGGCGCGGAGGAGAGGTGGTCCTAAACGAGCTGATGAAGCCACTATTCGCTCGTTTTTCGGATATCTACACCTGCGAGGCGCACCGTATGAATGCCGAAGGTGATTACGTAGTCGTTGAGGCGCGCGGCAAAGCGACGACCAAGTCCGGCAAGGCATACAACAACAGTTACTGCTACGTGTGCCGTCTGCTCGATGGCAAGTTGGTAGAGGTCACGGAATACATGGATACTGAAATGGCCGCTGCTGTGCTAGGGCCGCCGTGATGTCGCTGAGGCCATGAACGGCCGTCGGCTGTTGCTATCAAGAAATCGATATTTCGGTCACTGGGATGATATGTACGAGCAGGATAGTGCATGTCGACGCCCATCAGCTGACGGCAGCGATCTGGTATCGTTCCAGTCCGCATGCAGTCATTTGTTCGAACAGGGGTCGGGTAACCCACGTCATGGCTGTGCGCGAATATTTTCTACGGTCGCCGCGGCTCGGATTCAGCATCTGGACGCATGCTGACTTGCCATTGGCTTTCGAGCTGTGGGGCGACCCAGAAGTAACGAGGTTAACCGGCGGCCCCTTCACGGCGCACCAAATACGCGAGCGTCTGGAGCGGGAGATCGATAACCACGAGGAGCATGGGGTCCAGTATTGGCCCATCTTCCTACTCGAAACCGGGGAACACGTCGGCTGCTGCGGGCTTCAGCCGCACAAAACGGCCGAGGCTATCTACGAGCTAGGCTTCCAGCTCCGCGTCGCATTCTGGGGGCGCGGCTTTGCCCGCGAAGCTGCTGCGGCGGTTGTTGCGCGCGCCTTCACAACACTCGGCATCGCCGCTCTGTATGCCGGGCATCACCCGGATAACCAAGCGTCCGGAGGCGTTCTGACGCACCTTGGTTTCCGCTATACACACGACGAATTCTATGCGCCGACGGGTCAGGTCGAGCCGTGTTACTTGCTCCGCCGCTGCGAGTTCCGAGGATCCTCGGCTCATTAGCGCAGCGACGAGCGCATGATTGCAATCGGGCGTGAATGTCCGCTCTTTCGATCTCGAGCGGCTGCTATGGAGAGGGCGCTAAGACCGCTCAGGGTCATGAAGCGACCGTCTAGTCTCAATAGACGGTCGCTGACCGGCCAAAACCAGAAGTTCAGCCCATTGGATTGAGTTCCCTACGCTCGTTTCTCGAGCCTCGGACTCGCCTTGGTTGCCACCGCGAAGGCATTCGCGACGATGCCGTGCAAGTTGCAGGGGCATCGAAAAATGGCCAAAGCGACGACGAGGTTTGTTGCTCTCCGGTCAGCAATCGCGCCAAGACCAATAAAACCCGCCGTCCTCTCAGCCACTGCCTCGAGCCTAGAGACGATCAGATGCCGCGAGCGCTAAAAGCCACGTGTTTGCCGCATTTCAGACACGCGCGTCGTATAATTTACGCACCGCCGGCGTGCGGACGCGCACATTCACCGAAGGGGATCTAGATGACGTGGTGGGGCTGGGCAATCGCCGGCGCGATCCTCCTCGGCGCCGAGCTGTTCTTCGTCAACGCGCAGTTCTACCTGGTTTTCGTCGGCAGCGCCGCAATCCTGGTCGCACTCGCGACCCTGGTGCTGCCGCTTGCGGAGTGGCTGCAGTGGGGACTGTTCGCGCTGCTTGCGATCGTTTCCATGGTGACCTTCCGCAGCCGCATCTATCAGCGCTTCCGGGGCACCGCACCCGCGCTCCACACCGGGCCCCAGGGCGGACTGATCACTCTCCCGGTCGCGCTCGGGGCCGGCGACAGCTGCCAGGCAGAGCACGGCGGCAGCTACTGGACGGTGCGCAACGACAGCGACACACCGCTGCCCTCCGGCAGCCGCGTGCGCATCGTCAGGGTGCAGCACCTGACGCTCCTGGTAAGGCCCGATAAATAGACAGAAGGCAGCCATGTACACGTCATATGTCTTCATCGCGCTCGCTCTCATCGCAGTAATACTGGTGTTCCGCACGGCCACTGTCGTGCCGCAGCAGAGCGCCTACGTGGTCGAGAACCTGGGCAAGTACAGCCGCACCCTGCAGGCCGGCTTTCACATTCTGATCCCGTTCGTCGAGCGCGTTGCCTACAAGCACAGCCTGAAGGAACAGGCCCTGGATGTTCCCGAACAGATCTGTATCACGAAGGACAACGTGCAGGTGGCGGTGGATGCCGTGCTCTATATGCAGGTGCTCGATCCGCACCTGGCCTCCTACGGCATCACCAACTACGCCTTCGCCATCGGCCAGCTCGCGCAGACGACGCTGCGCAGCGAGATCGGCAAGATCGAGCTCGACCGCACTTTCGAAGCGCGTGCCATCATCAACGCCAACGTCGTGGCCGAGCTCGACAAGGCCTCGGTGGCGTGGGGCGTCAAGGTGATGCGCTACGAGATCAAGAACATCGCCCCACCGAAGGACGTGCTGTCGGCGATGGAGAAACAGATGCGCGCCGAGCGCGAGAAGCGCGCCGTGGTCCTCACGTCTGAGGGCGAGCGGGATGCGAAGATCAATCAGGCCGAAGGCGACAAGCAGCGCGTCATCAAGGCCTCCGAGGCCACCAAGCAGCAGCAGATCAACGAGGCCCAGGGCCAGGCAGAGGCCATTCTGGCAGTCGCAACCGCGACCGCCGAAGGCCTGCGCCGGGTCGGCGCCGCCCTCGCCGCTCAGGGCGGGATCGAGGCGATGCAGCTGCGCATCGGCGAGGAGTATGTGCGCCAGTTCGGCAAGCTTGCCAAGGAGAGCACGACGCTCGTGATACCGGGCGAGCTGTCCGATCTCGCGTCGGTCGTCGCCATGGCGACCAGCATCATCCGTAAGCCCTCGGCGTCTCCCGCGGCACCGCCAGCCCGGCCCACCTCGCCGCCGGGGATGAGCGGCTAGGCCGCTCGCTCACTCGAACGTCGCGAGACCGGAGACCATAGTCGCGAGGTGCAGCCATGAGCCCATTCAACGCCGGTGAGTTCGCAGACATGGACGGTAAGGCGATCGAGGAGGCCGGCGAGCCACTAGCGTGCCCGTTCTGCGGTAGCGGTGCCGACCAGCTCGTGGTGGAGCGCTGGAGCTCCGAAGACGACCCGGACGCTTCCTACCACGTCGAATGCCTCAAGTGCGGCTGTAACGGCCCTCAGGCCGAGACGCCGCTCGAGGCAGCGCGGGAATGGAACGGGCGGTCAGGGTAGTCGGGCACGCGAAGTGCTTGGTTCATCCTGGCTAACGTTGCTCGACGTTCGGCTGATCGCTCACATCCCTTCCCGAAAGCAGCCCGTCGCGATAGCCCGCATCGGGTCCATTACCGGGCGTACAGGCTGATCCGTCAGCAACCGGCGTTCGGGTCAGTCAGACAGTCCAACGCGCTTCCCCAAAACGACCATTCCGGCACAGGATGCATATACATTGGTTGCCAAGACGGGGGCGGCCGCGAATATAGCCCCAGTGCAGCAGCGAGTGCGCCATGTTGGAAGGGGGCGGGATACAAGGACTGCTCGGCGAAGAAAAATGACGGCGTCGACGCGGATGTCGGGGTGGTGGCAGTGGATGGTGTCGCTCTGGCGGTCGCGACCGACGCGGCAAAAACTAATCCCAATGTTGCGGAGGGCGTGCTCACCTGGCTCGAACAGTGTTGGCGTACCCCTTGGACACGGAGTTATTGTGAGTCAGTATTGGACATCGCGCCAAGTTGCGTGCCGGTTACGCCCGATGCCAAGGGAGCCAATCCTGGCTGACTTAAAGCTGCGTCTGTTGCTAGCGTGCGTCGCGCTGTGCGCATCTGCGAGTACTCCGGCATCCGTCGCTGATGCGACCCAGATTGCGATCGTCGGCGTCACGGTGGTAAATCCCGAGCGCGAGGCGAGAGATGCCGCCGTTGCCGATGCAACCGTCGTGATATCCGGTGGTCGCATCGTTGCGGTTGGCTCGCGCGCATCGACGCCGGTGCCGGCCGGCGCAATCCAGATTGACGCACGCGGCAAGTGGCTGATCCCCGGCATGATCGACGGCCACGTCCACTTTTTCCAATCTGGCAACTTGTATACGCGCCCCGACGTCGCAGACTTCAATGCGGTGATGCCATACGCGCGCGAAGTCGCGCGCAACAAGGCGCGGCTCGCGGCGACATTCAAGGTCTGGCTTGCCAGCGGCGTGACCAGCGTGATCGACGTCGGCGGACCGTTCTGGAATTTTGATGTACGCGCCGCGGCCGAGAGGAGCGATGCGGCGCCGCGCGTCGCAACGACCGGTCCGCTGATTTCGATGGTTGCTCGGCCGCAGCTAGACCTTGATGATCCGCCGATCATCAAGGTCGACTCCCCGGCGGCGGCGCGCGATCTGGTGCGGCGCGAGCTCGAACGCAAGCCGGATTTCATCAAGGTCTGGTTCATTCACCGCCCCGGCGACGACATGGCCGCACAGGAAGCGATCGTCAAAGCCACGGCCGACGCCGCACACG
This sequence comes from Steroidobacteraceae bacterium, assembly GCA_036008385.1. Classification (GTDB taxonomy): domain Bacteria; phylum Pseudomonadota; class Gammaproteobacteria; order Steroidobacterales; family Steroidobacteraceae; genus 13-2-20CM-66-19. The sequence goes on along the minus strand of DASYNX010000085.1, from coordinate 11,609 downwards.
CCGCACACGTGCGTCTGGCCGTGCACGCGACCGAGCTCGACACGGCGAAAGCAGCGCTGCGCGCCGGCGCGGACTATCTCGTGCATTCCGTGGCCGACGCGCCGGTCGACGATGAATTCATCCGGCTCGCACGTGCGAACCATGCGCTGCTGTGTCCGACCTTGTTCGTAGTCAGCGGCTACCAATACGCGTTGTCGAACCGCTGGCAGGCAACGCCCGAGGAGCAACGTCTGGCCGATCCGCAGATTCTGGCCGCGATGCACGACCTGGATCGCATACCGAAGGATCTCATCCCGGAGCGCGTCGTCAAGTCGATGGCGGATGCAACTCCACCGCCTGCGCCAACCGTTGCATTAAATAATCTCAAAGTGCTCTGGGATGCCGGCATTCCTATCGTTATGGGCACGGATGCCGGCAACATTGGAACTTTGCATGGGCCGTCAGTGTTCCGCGAAATGGCCCTCATGCGCGATGCCGGCTTGACACCGCTGCAGATTCTGCGCAGCGCGACGACGAACGGCGCGAAAGCAATGGGCAACTCGGACCTTGGTGCAATCGCGTCGGGCAAATTGGCCGATGTGGTGCTGCTCGATGCCGATCCGCTGGTCGATGTGGCGAATCTGAGCCGCGCCGAACGGGTGATAAAGGCCGGTGTGGTTTACGATCCGAAGGCCCTAATCAACAGTATCCGCTAAGCCCGCGCGGCGGGGCGCGGTGTGACGATCGGTTAGCACTGGTCCGCAAGCGCGAGGTCAACAAGGGAAAGGCGGCCGGCGGCGTGCTCGCAGCGCTCGCGCTGGCTGCATTCTTGGTCCTTAAGGGGGATGGTTCGTCATCCCGCTTGGCGCCAACACCCAGTAGTACCCTCGGGCGCGGCGGCACTGACTGGCGCGGCCTCGGAATCCGCGCTACATCTCGAAGTCGGCTCAATTTGGTGCAAAATATGGTTCCTTCCGATCTGAGGAGTCGACTATGAGCAAGGCAATGGACACCAAGAAAGATGCCAAGAAAAAACCCGCCAAGAGCCTGATGGAAAAGCGCGCCGCAAAGAAGGAGAAGAAAGCGAATAAAGGTTATCGAGGGTGAAGCGCCTCGGTCCAGCCCCAATCCACGAGACATCAACGTGATGACTGACCCTGTCGCCGGCCGGTGCAGCTGTGGGCGTGTTGGCCGAATGAACTCAGGCTAGGAACAGTGACAGGCAGACTGCCGCGATCGATGCGCGTTTCATGTGCGAGCTGTCCCGTCTGCAACAACGGAAACGCCGCCCGCAGGCGGCGCTTCGCGATGGGTTACCGGGCAGTTACTGGATATTGCAGGTGGTCTTGATCCGGTCGATCGCCTTGTCGATGGCCTTGTTGTAATCGCCGAGCGCCACCTGCCCCTTCTCCTTTTCAGTTCCAGTGACGAGGCCCACCACCAGGCCGATCGGAACGACCGCGGTGACACCGGCCGCCGCCCGCTGCGCGTTGCTCGCCTTCTCAGCCTGCAGCGTGGCAAGGTCGGCTTGTGCGGTCGCACAGTTGACCGGCATCGTCTTCGCCTGCTGCTCCTCTTTGGCCTCCTGCTTGTACTGGCTGACGCAGCCGGCGAGGCCGATGGCGAGCGCGGCCGTGGCGATGATGATCTTGCTCATGTTGTTCTCCCTGTGAGACTGAGGAATGGCCTGGAGCCGCGAGCGATCGACTTGCAAGCCCGCGTATCCTACCGACTCGGTCTCCGGACGACGCCAGCAAACGCGGGCACCGGCCGAATTCGCTGCTCAACGGTCCTTCGCCGCGCCCATCGAAGCTAACTGATTGAAATTTATGTATAAGCGCAGAAGGGCTACTAGATATCGCGTCCCGGTGTCCGCCGGCGCCACAAGATGTGGTAGGAGGCGACCGCGAATAGTCGTATCCTAGGGACCCGTCGGCGGGCCGCGTCCTTAACGGCACGCACATAACATCAAGGGGTGTCCATGCCGCACGATCAGCTGATTGCGCTGCTCAAGAAGGCCCGCACCGTGCTCGATCGCTACATGTTCGAAGCTGACGGGGAGCTCATCCGCGACGACGTGGCCGAGATCTGCATGGCGATTGACGACTCGCTCCCCGAGGAGGGGCGCGTGCTGGTGAAGAAAGCGGAGCTGGATCGCTCGGCGCTCGAGCGGTCGGCCGCCTAGGGGGATCAGCATGTGTGGGCGCTACATCCTGCGAATGCAGGATAAGTATCTGCGGGAATGGAACCTTCACGGACCGCCGGCCTGGGTGACGGTATCGTACAACGTCGCTCCGACTCAGCAGGTGCCGATCATGCGCACCAGGGACGGCGCGACGGAAGCGGCCATGGTGCGCTGGGGGCTCATTCCTTTCTTCGCCAAGGGTGAGCCGGAAAAATTCAACACCATCAACGCCCGCATGGAGAGCTTCGAGACGGCCGCGAGCTTTCGCGGAGCGTGGAAGCGCGCACAGCGCTGTATCCAGCCGGCATCGGGTTTCTACGAGTGGCACCTCGATGCGCTGGGGCGGAAGGCTCCGTACCTGATCACGCTGGCCGACCAGGAGCTGTTCGGTTTCGCGGGCCTGTGGGAGCGCAGCGTCAGGGAAGACGGGACTGTTGTGGAAAGCTGCGCCCACCTCACCATGCCGGCCAACGAGTTGATGGCCGACATCCACAACACCGGGAACCATCCGCGGCGCATGCCGGCGATCCTGCGCCGCGAGGATCACGCGGCCTGGCTGCACGGCACGGCCGACGAAGCGCGCGCCGTTCTGCATCCCTATCCGGCCGACCTCATGGTTGCACACGAAGTCAGCCAGCGCGTCAATTCGGTCCGTAACAACGGACCGGATTTGATCGCACCCATCGCCGCCTAGACGTACGGTATCCTGCCGGCGGGATGTGGGCCGATGGCGCCCGTCGCCAGGGGACGTATGAAACTCGCTGTCGAAATCGTCGGGTGGGCCGGTGCGGTGCTCATCCTTGGAGCCTACGCGCTGCTGTCGGCGGGGAGGCTCAGGTCAGAGTCGCTCACCTATCATGTGATGAACATCCTCGGCGCCGCCGGTTTCGTGGTGAACAGCGGCTGGAACGGTGCCCTCCCCTCCGCCGCCATGAACCTCGTATGGATCTTCATCGGTGTCTACGGCCTGCGCCAGCATCGCAAATTGCAGATCAAGGCCGGTTGCGCAAACTGATCGTCCGCCCATGGCAGCACGCAGCCTGCCGGTCGCACTCATCCTTCTGGGCCTGACGGCCAGCCAGGTCTTCGCCGAGTGCAAGCTCGGGAAGGTTGCCGAGCTGCCGGTCACCATGACCGCTCTGCGGCCGCTGGTGCACGCCAGTATCAACGGCAACGATGCGCTGTTCCTCGCCGACAGCGGAGCGTTTTACAGCACGCTCACACCGGCGGCGGCGGAGCATTTCAAGCTGCGGCTGTTGCCTGCACCCTATTGGTTCAGATTGAACGGTGTCGGCGGAGAGGCCCAAGCCTGGATCACGACCGTCAAGACCTTCACCATCTTCGACCTTCCCGTTCCCAATGTGCAATTCCTGGTCGCGGGTAACGAAATCGGTGCCGGCGCAGCAGGCATCCTAGGTCAGAACGTGTTCAGGGCTTTCGGCGACATCGAATACGACCTGGCTGACGGCGTCATCCGAATGTTCCGCACCAAGGACTGTGGCTCGACGCCACTGGCGTATTGGGCACCCCAGGCCTACTCGGTCATCGACATCGGACCGGCCACCGACAACTCGCCGCATACCGCCACTGTGGCCTTCCTGAACGGCGCCAGGATCCGCGTGCTTTTCGACACCGGCGCGAGCACTTCGGTGCTGAGTCTCGAGGCCGCGAAGCGGGCCGGCGTCACACCGGACAGCCCTGGGGTCGTCGCCGCCGGCGAATCCGCGGGTATCGGCCCGCAGACCGTGAAAAGCTGGATCGCGCCGTTCGCGAGCTTCAAGATCGGCGACGAAGAGGTGCGCAACACGCGCCTGCGCATTGGCGCAACCCTGATGCACGATGTCGACATGCTGGTCGGTGCCGATTTCTTTCTTTCGCACCGCATCTTCGTCGCCAACAGTCAGCACAAGCTCTACTTCACCTACAACGGCGGTCCGGTGTTCAATCTGACAACGACCGCGACTGCGGCGGGAGCGAGCGCCGACGCTGCACCCGCGGGCACCGCCCCGGTCGCATCTGCGCCGGAGACGCCCTCCTCGGGCGCCGCTGCGCCGCAGGATGTCAGTGCGGGCGGGAGCGCCGTCGAGAGTCCGGCGCAGACCGCCGCCGGGCAGCCGACTGACGCGTCGGGGTTTGCCCGCCGCGGAGCGGCATGGGCGTCACGACGTGACTTTCAGCACGCCATCGCCGACCTGTCGCGCGCGTGCGAGCTCGCCCCCGCCGAGGCCAGTTACTTCTACCAGCGCGGCATAGCCTACTGGAGCAACAAGCAAGGCGACCTGGCGTTGGCCGATTTCAACCAGGCCCTGAAGCTCCGGCCGGACGACCTGCCGTCCCTGGTGGCTCGCGCCACGATGTACTTGCAGCGCAAGGACGCCGCGGCCGCCATCGCGGATCTCGACGCGGCAAACCGGCTGGCAACCAGGGAAGCGGATGTGCGGCTGCAAATGGGTGACCTGTACCTGCGCAGCGATCAGTTGCCGTCGGCGATCGCTCAGTACACGCTGTGGATCGATTCGCACGGCCGCGAGGACGTGAAGAAGCCGCACGCGCTCAACCTGCGCTGCTGGTCGCGAGCGCTGTTGGGACAGCAGCTCGATGAGGCGCTGGCCGACTGCGACGCCGCAGTGAAGTCAAAACCCGATATGGCAGCCTACCTGGACAGCCGCGGGCTCGTGCGGCTGCGGCGCGGTGAATATGATCGGGCCATTGCCGACTACGACCGCGCCATCGCCCTGGCGCCCAAGGGGGCCTGGTCGTACTACGGCCGCGGTGTTGCCAGGATCCGCAAAGGCCTGACCGCCGGGGGCCAAAGCGACATCGCCGCCGCGACGGCGCTCGAATCGGATATTGCCGAGCGAGCGGGCAGCCACGGCATCGAGCCCTGAAGAGCGCCGCGCTCGCGAGGCCGCGCTCGATCAGCTCTTCAGCGCCGCGAGCGCTGTCAGCAAGGCCTGGCCATCCGGTGATCCGAGGCCGGTGCAGGCATCCCAGCCCGGGCCGGCCTGGTAGGCACCGTTGTTACCCTGAGTGATGTCGCGAAAGCCCCGCTCGCCGATCTGGTAAAGCGCGGCGTGCACATCCCCCAGCTGCGCGCCCAGGCGCTGATTGCAGCGGGCGATCAGTGCTGCCCACAGCGGCGCCACAGCACTCGTTCCGCCGATCACCTGCGCCTCGCCATCGACCAGGACCTGGTAACCGGTGAGCGGATCGGCGTTGCCCGCGACGTCGGGCACGCCGCGTCCTGCAGCGCCGCTCGGGGCCTTCGGCACGGTACTCGCCTGCTGCCACGCTGGCAGCGGGAAGACTTCGCTGACACCACCACCGGTGGCGCCTTCATCGGCGCTGGTCTCGTTCCACACGATCTCGCTGCTGATCGCACCCGCGTGCGCGATCAGCGTCGTGCCGCCACATCCGAGCGCATACGGGCTCGAGGCAGGAAAATCGACGTGCGGCTTGCCGTCGCTCTGGCCGTCGCCTGAGCCGCTGTCGCCGGCGGCAACGGTCACACTCACACCGAGTGCCGAGGCATCCTCCAGAGCGCTCTGCATCGCGTCGCGCGACGGTCCCGTCCAGCTGTCCTCCGCCTCGCCCCAGCTGATTGAGATCACCGATGGCTTGTGCACGCTGTCGTGTGCGGCCTGCGAGATCGCCTCGTAAAAACCCTGGTCCGTGTTCGGCGCAAAGTACACGACGATGCTGGCTGCGGGCGCGAGCGCGCCAATGACCTCGATGTCCAGCATCACCTCGCCGTCGGCCGCGCCCCCTGGCTGATTGGCGCCCCCAGCCACGGCAACCGCCGTCACCGTGGGAGGTTTGGCGATACCGAGACCCTGGAAATACCGTGTCAGGTCGGCGCTGTTAAAACCGCCGCCGAGCTCGATGATGGCAACCGTCTCACCGCTGCCGTCGGCACCCGCAGGAAAGCCGTACAGCTGGCCGAGCTCGATCGGCGTATAGGTCACGCTCGGTGCCGCCTTCGGTCGCCGCGAGCGCACGCGCGCCACCGGGCGCTGGTCGAGTCCGAGCACCGCGATGGCCTCGGCGGGCAACGTCGGTGCCTGGCTGCAGCCGATGAACGGACCGCGTCCGTCGGCGAACTGGTAGCGGCCGAGCTTAACGCCGAAGGCCTGTTCGAGCGCCTGCGGCGTACCAGCCAGATGCAGCACGCGCCGCGGCGCCTCCGCGCCGATCTCGCGCAGGCCGTTGCGGCGTGCGAAATCGCGCAGCGTCGCCAGGTCCGCAGGCTCGGCGCCGCAGCGTTGACCGAATTCCGCGCGCTGCCAGCGCGGGCGCTGTGGCCACGACGCCGGATGCGGCACAGCGCCTTGCCGTCGGCGCATGACCAAAGTGACCTCGAGCGGCGTGGTCCCGGCGTTCGGGCCCAGGTATTTCATGCCCGCGGGTGTGGTCCAGTGCCGGGACGGTGTGGGTGACAGCGGTTGGCTCATGTCTCGCGACTCCTTGCGTGCGGCGCGCGCGTTGTTGGTAATGGACCGTACGGGGCATTCTGTAAGTTCAAGACACCCGATCTGTTAGACTGCCCGCGAGCGGAAGGACAGCGTGCGTGCGTTGATGGCCACATGGTGGTGCGCCCTGGCGGCGGTGCCCTTTGGCATCGCCGCTGCTGCGACGACCGCAACCCCTCCCAGCACCAACACCGGCAGCGACACTCAGTTCGCGAACTACGCGTTCGCGAGCGAGCTCGGTTCCGGCATTTACGAAAGCGGCGGACGGTCGCTGCAGGTGTACCAGTTCCTGCCGAGCTACTCGCTGCGCGCGGCGCAGCCGCGCGGCGGACGCCCCGGGATCAGGCTCATCTTCCCGCTCACCGTCGGCTTCTTCAACTTCCAGCCGGTCGATCTGGCGCATGGGCAGCTGCCGAGCTCGATCGGCGCACTGAGCCTTGAGCCGGGCGTGGAGCTCGACTACTGGATGAACGACCGGTGGCACCTGTATCCCTTCGTCAAGGCCGGCGGGACGTTCGCCTCCTCGACCGAGATCAACGCCGTAATTTACGGCGCCGGGGTGCGCAGCGACTACCGCTTCGCGGCGCTCGACGGCGCCTGCCTGTGGCGCGCCGAGCTTGCCTACGCCGGGGTGCACTTCCATAGCGAGCTGGCCAACGAGTCCTTCACGCGGCTGCGCGACGGGCTGGAGCTCGACCGCGGCCCGCACTGGAACTACCGCGACCACGAAATGCTGGTGGGGCCGTACGCCTTCACCGATATCTACTTCAACGCGCCCGAAGGACCTGCCTCGGGGATCAGCGCGCGCACGGTGCAGTACGAAGGTGGTCTGATGCTTAACGTAAAGCCCGGCTGGCAGATTCACGGCTGGTCCTGGCCGCGCTTCGGCGTCGGCTACCGTGTCGCCGGCGCCCTCTCGGGCTGGCGCCTCGTGATCGGCGACCCCTTCTAGGCGGCCCCGAGGAAGCCCCGTCAACCGCGGGTTCCGTCCGGCGTTAAATCACCTCGGGCGAGGTCCGGCTTGCAGGCTGAGGCGCCTCGGCCGAGGATACTTCCATGACGCACTGGTCGCGCGCCTCTCTCGCCCTGTCGATTGCGTGCACGCTGGCTGCGTGCAATCCGCTCTACGTCAGATCCGATGTGAACACGGCGCTGATCGGCTCGGTTCACTGCGGGACGTACGCCTGGGCCGGGTCGTTTCGCCCCGACAGTCCGCTGCGCGCCACGATCGCGAGCCCTCTGAACGAGTCGCGGCTGCGCGCGGCCATCGCCGCCCACCTTAAGAGCCCCGTCCAGGACGGGCCGGCGAACGCCGACTGCCTGATCGGTTACGGCATCGGCGTGACCAACGTGGCGAACTGGCCGTATTACGGCGGGGGTTACCCGTACGGCTGGGGCTACCCGTACCCCTGGGGCTGGCCCGGACCCTACGCCTATCGAGAAGGCATCATCTCGGTCACTCTGTACGACGCCAGGAGCCATCAGCCCCTGTGGCTGGCGTCGGTCGACCAGGACCTCTCCGGCGCGAGCGGCGCCGAGGCGCAGCAGCGCATCGACGCGGCCGTCACGGCGATCTTCACCAAGTATCCGGGCTGATCCCTACAAGGGGTTATTTCATCCGCGGCGCGCGCGGAGCAAGATCACGCTCCGTGAATACCCCTTTCGGTCTCGGCGTGATTTTCCTCAACGTGCTGTTCGAGCAGCTCGGCATGCCGCTGCCTGCCATGCCGACGCTCATCGTCGCGGGTGCTCTGGCGGCGGACGGGCAGCTCCCCGCGCTGACGGTGTGCGCGCTCGCGCTCGGCGCCTGCCTGATCGGCGACTGTGCCTGGTACTTCGCGGGGCGAATCTATGGCGTCCGCGTGATGCATCTGCTGTGCCGCATATCGCTCACACCCGATATCTGTGTCAGCGAGACGCAGACGAGTTTCGAGCGCTGGGGCTCCAAGGCGCTGATCGTCGCGAAATTCATCCCTGGCCTTTCCATGATCGCGCCGCCGCTCGCCGGTGCCACGCGCATGAGCCTGTCGCGGTTCGCCGGCTACAGCGCGCTCGGATCGATGCTGTGGATAGGAGCGGCGCTGCTCATCGGAGCGTTGCTGAAGTCCCAGATCGTGCGCCTGCTGCCGAAGCTCGCCAGTGTCGGCGGGGCGGCGTTCACAATCCTGCTGGTGCTGTTCGCTGCCTATATCGCCTTCAAGTGGCGGGAGCGTCGGCGCTTCCGCGCTGCCCTCGACATGGCGCGCATCAGCGTGCACGACCTGTACGAGCGGATGCGCGGCAAGCGGACACCACTGATCGTCGACGTACGGTCGATGACCGCCACGACGCTCACGCTGCGGCGGATCCCGGGTGCGCTGCATGTGCCGGTCCATGAAGTCGGGTATCACGTCGAGAAGCTGCCGCGCGACCGCGAGATCGTCTTCTACTGCACCTGCCCGAACGAAGCCTCCGCCGCGCAGGCGGCGCGACTGCTGATGAACCACGGCTTCCATCGTGTGCGTCCGCTGCACGGCGGCCTCGAGGCATGGATCGCCGCCGGCTACCCGGTGGAGGATATCCCCGCAACCAGCGCTGCGGCGACGGCGCTCACGCCCCAACCGGTGCGCTGAAATAGGCGCTGAGCGCGCCGCTCAGGGCTTCAGCCCGTAGACTTCGAGCTCCCCGGAGACGGAAGTCGAACCGTACACGCCGCCGGTGTTATTGCCGCGCGTGCCCACGTACGCCTTGCCGTTGGCCACGGTCGTTACGGTGAACTTCACTGCATTCCCGGCGACATCCGCGGCGACCATGGAGCTGTTCCACAGCTCGGTCCCGAGGTTGGTGGCGTCGTACGCGTGCAGCACGGCGGGACCGCAGCCCGGTGACTGCGAGGTACAGTAGTTTGTGTTGTTGAGCGTCCAGACGATACCGTTGCTCGCGGCACCGGAGGCGGAGACCGCGGGCGTCGAGCCCGGGAAGCCGAAGACGGTCCCCGACTGCGAGGTCGGAGCGGGCGCGGCCGCCGGCGTGAACTTCTCGCTGGAGGCATCGAACGCATAGGCGAGCATCGAAGCGCCGGCCGGCGCGAGATACAGCGTGTTGTTCCAGAACGCGGACGTGCCGAAGATTCCCCCACCAACGTTGAAGGTCTGCAAGGCGCCGGCGTTGGTACTGCTGAATCCCCCCATGTTGTCGCCGTTGAGCAGAACGAGCGTCCCGTCCTTGCCGCCGCCGATGACCAAGTGCCGCGGCAGGCCGGCCGGCGCGCTCGGGAGGTTCAGCACCATGGCCGCGCCGCCGGAGCCGAAGTCGTTGTCGTTGGCGGCGTCGTTGGCCTGATCGGACGGCGCGAACCACGACGTTATGCCCAGTGCGCCGTTGAGCTGCAGGAAGCAGTCACCGTAATTGCTGTTGGCGACGTTTAAACCGCCATTGCCGGTGATGACGTAGAGGTTGCCGTTGACATCGGCGCCCGGCGCGCCGCCTGCCATCCAGATGCCGCCGCCCGCACCCGTGTTGGGCACGACGTTGAGCGCGGAGGATTGCTGCAGGGCTGCGCCGTTGTAGGTGTAGCCCATCAGCCAGCCGTACCAGGGGTAGGCGTCCTCGTGAGAGCCCCAGGCGATGTACACGGTCCCGCTGACGAACGCGAGTCCGGCGCGCTGATTCTGCTGCTGGGGACTGAAGGTCACGCTCGTACCGCCGGTGCCCGTCCCTGGATAGCTCGCGGCAATCGCGATCGGGGAGCCGGACTTTTCGCTGCCGGTCGTGATGTCGATGGCGTGCAGCCGCTGGTAGAACAACGTGGCCCCCGCGTTCATCGACTTGGAGACCAGGTAGAGGATTCCGCTCACCGGATCGATCACCGGCGTGCCGATTACGCCCACCTCGGGTGTGATATCGCCGCCGCCCTGACCGACGGCGTAGTTCGTGGGTCCCGAGGGCACGGTGACTTCGCCCGGCGTTGCGCCGTGGTTGGTATCGATGAGGCTCACCTGCCACAGCTTGAGGCACGGGCTCGCGTCGGCATCGAAGGCGTACAGGCTGTCGTGCGCGGTGGCGACGAAGACCACATCGTGCCGGTTGCCGCCGACCATCAGGTTGGCGACCCACAGTGGCTGCGCATACACCGCTCCGTCCACGGTGCAGGAGAACAGCTTGCCGAACGTGGAGGTGTTCACGTTCGCGGGCGTGAGCGCGTACTCCTGCGTGTTCGCACCATCGCGAGCGGGATCAAGGTGATAGGTGTAGACGCCGGCGAGGTTAGTCACACCGACCGTGACGGTAGCGCTCACCGAGCCGTTGGTCACGCTCTTGGCGGTCACCGTATAGACGCCGGCAGACGATGGTGCGGTGAAGGTAACCGCAACGCCACTCGCACTGCTTGCGGCGCTGAACGAGCCGCCCGCCGGGCTCACCAACCAAGTGACGCCGGCGTAATCGTTGGTGGTTGCCGTGAAGGGCTGCGTCTGTGTCACCGTAAGTCCCGCCTGCCGCGGAGAGACGGTGACAGTAATGTTGGCCGGACTAATGTTGAGCTTGAGGGTCACGCTCTTCTGCTGAGTGCTCGAGTCGGTCACCGTGAAGGTGAGCGGCACACCCGCCGCCGTCGCCGTCGGCGTACCCGAGAGGACACCGGCAGCGGTGAATGTCAGCCCTGCCGGCAGCGTTCCAGAGGTCAGTCCCCAGGAGAGCGGCGGTTGCCCGCCTGTGGCGGCCAGTGCAGCCGCGTAGGCCACTCCCACCCGCCCGGGAGGCAGGGAGCTGGTCGTGATGTTGAGTGGCGCGACGTTGGCGGGATTTACGGTCAGGTTCAGCGTGACACTCTTCTTCTGCGCAGGGGTGCTCGAGTCGGTCACCGTGAAGGTGAGCGGTACGGCCGTCGCGCTCGCCGTCGGCGTCCCCGAGATCACGCCAGTCGCACCGGCGAGCGTCAGTCCGGCCGGTAACGTCCCGGCGGTGAGCGCCCAGGAAAGCGGCGCCGTGCCCCCCGT
>DASYNX010000084.1:0-20401 GCA_036008385.1 Steroidobacteraceae bacterium | reverse complement strand
CTCATGTTGGCCGCGGTGATGGTGAACAGCGGCTTGTCGTTGGCGTAGGGATCGGAGTAATGATCGGGCGAGTGGTAGTTGGGGAAGCCGGCTTCGGCCGGCGATTTCAGCCCACCGGTCCACGCCGGGATGCTGCCGTCGGCGTTGCCGGCCTTCTCGCCGCCGAGCGGCGTCAGGTCCGCGCCGAGCCGCGCCGCCTCCTGCGGGCTCACCGCTCCGCAGGCGAGCGAGGCGAACAGCAGGCCGGCAGCGGACAACCCGATCAGTGTTTTCATTGCAGCCCCTCCATTACTCGCATTTCCCGCAACTGCGGCGCGCCGCTTCTAGAATGAGACTTTGATGCTGGCTGCGATGAAGTCGCGATCGTTGAGCAGGTTGTACCCGCCGGCGCCGCCGTACTGCGTGTACGACACGTCCAGCTCCCACCTGTTGTGCAGGCTCGCCCCGAGACCGATGGTGTAGGCGTAGCGGCCCGACACGAAATCGCCGCCGGGACCGGGGGACACTCCGGTCACGTCCTGCGACCAGAAGAAATGCGGCTTCAGGTTCCACTCGGCGATCACGTTGTCGTACTCGAGGTTGCCGGCGACGACGTATCCCCAGGAGAACTTGTCGGCGAACGCCCAGCCCGGCGCGAGGCACTGGCCCTGCGGGTTCTTGAAGGCGGTCGGTACGCACTGGCCGTTGACCGCCGGGAACTGCGGATAGCCGCCGAGGTTCGGGTTGCCGCTCAGGAAGGTTCCCGGACCGTCGTAGCGCAGACCGAAGCCCTCCGGGCCGCCCGTCAGTTTGCTCTGCAGATTCGGGTAGTAGTCCGCCCCGGCTTCGAACAGCAGCACCGCCTGCGAGGCTTTGAAGACGTTGGCGAACACCTGGGTGGCGGTGAACCCGCCGTGCCAGGCATCCTCGAGCGTCCAGCCCTGGACGGTCTGATTGAGTCCGAACGCACCCAGCTGGTTGCAGCCGGTGATCGGGGTCGCCGAGGTCGGCACGCAATGGCCGGGCGGCGTCACCGGGTTGCCGAGGAGCTTGTTGAGGCCGGACTCGAACGGCGTCAGCGAGGCGTAGATGAGCTCGACGTCATCGATCTGCACCGGCAGGTCGTGACGGTAGGCGATCTCGCCCTGCAGCGCCGTGCCGGTCTTCTGGATCTGCGTGTTGAAGGACAGGCCGATCATCTTGATGTCCTGCGGGAACTGCTCGACCAGGCCCTCGGTCTTGGCATACTCGTTGGTCGCGAGGCTCGTCGCCTGGGCGTTGACCGCGGCGGCGTTGCCGTTGGTCGCGAGCAGCGTGTTGGCGCCGATGGCCGCGTACTGGGCGGCGGTCGCCGCGCTCAGGTTGCCACCCTGCGATTTGGCCGCCTGCTGACCGAGCAGCGTGCCGAGCGCCACGGCGCCCTGGAATCCGAGGCTGGGGAGCGCCCGCGCCGCGGCGCCCACCGCGTTGACCGCGCCCCAGGCGTTGCCGAAGCCGGCCTGCGAGCCGGTCACCGCCGACACCACCGGCAGGCGGCTGGTGTAGTTGAGGAAATACAGGCCGAGGTTCGTCCCCTGGCCGAAATTTGGCAGGTAGAGCTTGAAGTTGAGGCCGTACTGGCCGGCATTGGGCGGCGTCTGATCGGGCAGCCGCGGGATGGCCTGGAACGGGTCGATCACACCGCCGCCGAGCGAGGTGAAATCCACACCCTTGCCGGACTCCGTCCCGAACGGCAGGATCGCCTGGGTGCCGCCGGGCCCGGCGAAGTTACTGGTGCTGAAGTACGCCCCGTTGGGCTCGATGATGTCCTCGTGCCAGTCGAACAGGTACAGCAGCTGCGTGCTGAGGTTCTTGGTGAGCTGCGTGTTGAAGGTGACCATCTCATCGGGCAGCAGCGCCTGCTTGAGCTCCGAGCCCGGCACCACCAGCGCGGTCGTGTCGAAGTAATCGACCGAGTTCAGGCCGCCGGGGATGAAGGTGCTCTCGCCCCAGTCGACCACCATACGGCCGGCGCGCAGTTCGGAAGGCATCGAGCCGAGGTTGAAGCGCCAGTAGCCGAAGGCATCCAGCAGGCGCGTGTAGCTGCCGACGTAATCCTTCGCCGCGTGCGACAGCTGAATAAAATCCGTGTTGTCGTCCATGACCTCGAAGTCGTACAGCCCGGAGGCGCGTACGAACAGGCCGTACTTCTCCTTGTAGTTGAGCGCGAATTCGGTGACCCCGGTGGCTACCTCGGTGAAGGCGGCGCGCGCCAGGTAGTTGAGATCGCCGTTATCGAAGTTGGCGGAGTAGCCACAGCCGCCGTTGGCGGTCGCAATCAGACGGCAATCCGGCGTGGAGACACGCCAGCCCTGACCGTATCCGAGGGTAGTGTCCCAGCTGCCGCTCCAGTCGCCCGAGTCGCTGCGGAAACTGACGGCCTGCGCGTTCGGCCACGTGCCGAGCGCCAGGCACGCCGCGACTGCAAGGCCCAGGCCGCGCCCGGTGTGTACTTTCCTCATAGGTTCCCCCTGCTCCCCTTTGAGGCTCGGCGCCAGCGCAACCGCCTCAAGCCCGTGGGCCCATGCCTCAGGTCCGGTCAACCATCACGTATGCGTATCAAGCACCGTGCGATGCGACGCGCTGTCGCATTGTTGTTTGTTGCCCGCAACACAATAGCCTGCGTGCGGCCAGTCTATTACTCGGCCACGCAGCGCGGCAAGCCGTTTCAGCCGTGCTTGGGTGGCCGGGTGCGCGTGATGCCGCTCGTCGCTCACGGTGATCTGTGCCTCCCGCGCCACACTACGGTGAGCATCGCGGCCGCGCCGCCTCCCAGTACCATTGGCGGTGTGGCCGTCGGAAGGGACGAGCGGAAAAAATGACGCAAATGCAGTCGTTTGCCGGCAAGGTAGTGTTGATCACCGGGGCGTCGGCGGGGATCGGGCGTGCGCTGGCGCGGGCGCTGGCTCCGGAACGGCCGCGCCTGGCGCTCAACGCACGCGACGAGGTGAGCCTGGCGGAAGTGGCACGCGAGTGTACGGCGCAGGGCGCCGAAGCGCTGGCGCTGCCCGGGGACGTGTCCCGTCGGCAGGACTGCGCGCGTCTGGTGGAGCAGACCGTCGCGCGCTACGGCGCTCTCGACATCCTGGTGAATAACGCCGGCATCACCATGTGGTCGCGCTTCGATGCGCTCAGCGATCTGAGCGTGTTCGAGCGGCTGCTGGCGACCAACTACCTCGGCGCGGTCTACACCACCGCCGCCGCCCTGCCCCATCTGCACAGATCGCACGGCCTGATCGTCGCGATCGCGAGCCTCGCCGGACTCACCGGCGTGCCCGAGCGTACCGGCTACGCCGCGAGCAAGCATGCCCTGGTGGGCTTCTTCGAGTCGTTGCGCATCGAGCTCGCCGGCAGCGGCGTCGACGTCACCCTCATCGCGCCGGACTTCGTCGTCAGCGAGATCCACCGGCGCGCTCTCGGCCCCGACGGCGCACCGCTGGGACGAACTCCCATGCAGGAGGCGCGCATCATGAGCGCGCAGGAGTGCGCCGCGCGCATCGTCGGCGCCATGCGCCGCCGGGACCGGCTGCTGATCACGTCCGCACGCGGGCGACTCGGTCGCTGGGTGCGGCTCATCGCCCCAAGGCTCGTGGACCGTCTGGCGGCGCGCGCCATCCGCGAGCGCCGCTGAGGCTACTCGAAGGCGATCGCCGGCAGGTCGAGGGCGATGAGAAAGTATTCGAACAGGTATTGGATGACCCGCACCTGGTTGTGCAGGCGATGATCGCTCTCCACCAGGTGCAGCGCGCAGCGGTAAGTGTGGGCGAAGCGCACGCTGTGCTCGTACGGCACCACCTCATCGCGCCAGCCGTGCACGACCGCCGTCGGACAGTCGAGCACGCCGGTGCGCAGCTCCGGCAGCCCGTCCACGTAAAGCGCCGGCGCCATCAGGAACACACCGCGGGCGTGCAGCAGCGACGCCGAGGCGACCGCGACGTAGCCGCCGAGACTCGAGCCCACCAGCACCAGGTCCCCGGTGAGCTCCTTGCAGAAATCCACCAGTCGCGCGACGCGCGCGCGCGGCTCGTCGATGCCGCGATAGTCGACCGAGTGTGCGTCGTAGCCTTCGGCGCGTGCCACCTCGGCGAGCGCAGTGATCTTGCGCCCCCAGGGGCCGGCTTCCTGGCCGTGAGAGAAGACGACGTGCCGGGAAGTCACCGGCGCTTGCATGGCGGGGTCTGGGGCGCTGTGAGGCTGGACCGCATGCGCGAATAATGCCGTCAATGGAAACCCCAAGCCAAGCATTCCACCCGCCGGCCGCGGGTTGGCAGTTCTGGATCGACCGCGGCGGAACCTTCACCGACGTCATCGGGCTCTCGCCCGAGGGTGCGCTGCACGTGCGCAAGCTGCCCTCGCTTCCGAGCGGCGGGGCGGCGGGCGATCCGGGCCTGCGCGCGGCGCGCGCCATCCTCGAGGCCGCTGGGCAGCCGCAGCCGGCGGCGCGCGCCGCGCCTGCGGCCGTCGCGGCCGTGAAGGTCGGTACGACCGTCGCCACCAACGCGCTGCTCACTCGCAGCGGTGAGCCGGTGCTGCTGGTGACGACCGCTGGTTTCGCCGACGGCCTGCGCATCGGTTACCAGAACCGCCCCGACATCTTCGCGCGTCACATCGTGTTGCCCGAGCCGCTCTATGCGCGCGTGATCGAGGCGCACGAGCGCATCGACGCGCACGGCACGGTGCTGAAGCCGCTCGACAGCGCGCGCCTCAGGGCCGACCTGATAGGCGCGCGCGAGGCGGGGCTGCGCTCCGTCGCCATCGTATTCCTTCACGGCTGGCGCCACCCGCAGCACGAGCGGGCGGCCGCCGCCTGCGCGCGCGCGCTCGGCTTCGACGAGGTCTCGGTGTCGCACGAGTTGTCGCCGCTGGTACGCTACGTGACGCGCGGCGACACCACGGTGCTGAACGCCTATCTTGCGCCGCCGCTGCGCGGCTATGTCGCCGCGCTGCGCCGCGAGCTCGGCGCGCTCGATCCGGGCGCGCAGCTGACGCTCATGCAGAGCAACGGCGGACTCGCGACGGCAGAGAGCTTTCACGCCATGGCGAGCGTGTTGTCGGGCCCCGCCGGGGGACTCATTGGCATGCGCTGGGTGGGCGAGCGGTTGCGCGAGCCGCGACTGATCGGCTTCGACATGGGCGGCACCTCGACCGACGTCTCGCTCATCGATGGCGAGCTGCCGCGACGCTTCGAACACCTGATCGCCGGAGTGCGCCTCGCCCAGCCGATGCTCGATGTGCACAGCATCGCCGCCGGAGGCGGCTCGATCCTCAGTTGCCGTGACGGCCGCTTCGCGGTAGGTCCGGCCTCTGCAGGGGCCGACCCCGGACCCGCCTGCTATGGACGCGGCGGCCCGCTCACGCTCACCGACGTGCAGGTTCTGCTCGGCCACCTGCGTCCCGACACGCTGCCTGCCGTGTTCGGCCCCGACGGTCGCGCGCGCATCGACGTGCAGGCGGTGGCGGACGGATTCGCCGCACTCGCTGCGCAATCCGGCGCCGGGTCCACCGGTGGCTGCTCGACCGAGACGATCGCCGCGTCGTTCCTCGAGGTCGGCGTCGAGTCGATGGCGAACGCCATCCGTCAGGTCTCCACCCGCCAGGGGCTCGATGCAGCCGACTTCACGCTGTTCTGCTTCGGCGGCGCTGCCGGACAGCACGCCTGCCGGGTGGCGCGTGCGGCCGGCATCCACCGCCTGCTGGTGCATCCGCTCGCGAGCGTACTGTCCGCCTTCGGCATCGGCGTCGCCGACCGGCTCGCCGTGCGCCGGGCAAGCCTGCGCCGCGAGCTGAGCGAGGCAGGACTCGCCGAGGCGCGCGCTGCGTTGGTCGGCCTCGAGCAGCAGGCGCAAGCCGAGCTCGCCGCTGGCACCGGCGGCGAGCCTGCGCGGGTCGAGGTGGCGCAGCTTCTCGAGCTGCGCGCCGGCGACAGCGACGTCACGCTGTCGGTGCCGGTCGCGACGCTCCCGGAGGTGCGTACGCGCTTCCACGCCGATCACCTGCGGCGCTTTGGCTTTGCGGCGCACGCGCTCGAGGTGGTGATCGAAGCGCTGCGCGTCGAGACGCGCGCCGCCTGCGTCGCTGCCGCGCTCGCGATACCGCCGCTGGCCGCAGTGGCGCACCTGCCGCCACGCGTGAGGGCCTGGTTCGGCGACTGGCGCGAGGTGCCGCTCGTATCGATGAGCGCGCTGCGCGGCGAGCTCAGCGGGCCGGCGCTGATCGTCGAGCCGCACAGCACCGTGGTGCTGGAAGACGGCTGGCGCGCACGGGTGCTGCCGGGCGGGGAGCTGCTGCTCACCGACGACGGCGCCGTGCCGCTGGCGGCGGCGCCGGCCACGGCAGACCCCGCGCGCATCGAGATATTCAGCAACCTGTTCATGCACATCGCAGTGCAGATGGGCGAGGTCCTCAAGGCCACCGCCCAGTCGGTCAACATCCGCGAGCGCCTCGACTACTCCTGCGCGCTGTTCGACCCGCACGGCGGCCTGGTGGCGAACGCCCCGCACATGCCGGTGCATCTCGGCTCCATGGGCGCGAGCGTACGCGCGGTGATCCGCGCCCAGCAGGGCCGGCTCGTCGCCGGCGACTCGTGGCTGCTCAACAGCCCGTACCACGGCGGCACCCATCTGCCCGACATGACGGTCGTCACGCCGGTGTTCATGAGCGGCGCCGGCGAGCCCGACTTCTTCGTCGCCTCGCGCGCGCATCACGCCGACATCGGCGGCATGACGCCCGGCTCGATGCCGCCATTCAGCCGTACCATCGCGGAGGAAGGAATTCTGTTTCAGTGCTTTCACCTGGTGAGCGGTGGCGCGCTGCGCGAGGACGAGCTGCGTCAGGCGCTCGCGGCGGGCCCGTGGCCGGCGCGCAATCCCGGGCAGAACGTGGCGGACCTGCGTGCCCAGCTCGCCGCCAACGCGCGCGGCATCGCCGAGCTCGAGCGCGCCGTGCGCCGCCACGGTGTCGACCTGGTGCGGCGCTACATGCGGCACGTGCAGGACAATGCCGCGCAGTGCGTGCGCCGGGCGATCGCCCGGCTTACGCCCGGCAGCTTCCGCTATGAGCTGGACGACGGTTCGGGCATCGCGGTGCGCATCGGAATCGACCGCGAGCGCCAGCGTGCCCGGGTGGATTTCAGTGGGACCTCCGCCCAGGGGGCGAACAACTTCAACGCGCCGCGCGCGGTGTGCCTTGCTGCGGTGCTCTATGTGTTTCGCACGCTGATCGACGAGCCGATTCCGCTCAACGAGGGATGCCTCGAGCCGCTCGAGCTGCTGATCCCGGCGGGCTCGATGCTCGACCCGCCGCCGCCGGCGGCGGTGGCGGCGGGCAACGTCGAGACCTCGCAATGCATCGTCGATGCGCTGTATGGCGCGCTCGGGGTGCTCGCCGCCTCTCAGGGGACGATGAACAACCTGACCTTCGGGGATGCACGGCTGCAGTACTACGAGACCATCGCGGGCGGATCCGGCGCCGGCGCCGACTTCGACGGCTGCGATGCGGTGCAGACGCACATGACCAACTCGCGCCTCACGGATCCGGAGATCCTGGAGGGTGAGTTTCCGGTGCTGGTACGGGAGTTTGCCGTCCGCCGCGGCTCGGGGGGCATCGGTCGCCACCGTGGCGGCAACGGCATCGTGCGGCGGCTCGAGTTCCGCAGCGCGTTCTCGGGCGCGCTGCTCGCGAATCATCGCCGCGTCGCGCCCTTCGGGCTCGCCGGCGGGCAGGCGGGCGCGTGCGGCGCGGCCCATATCCGCCGCGCCGATGGGAGCGTCGAGCTTCTCGGCGCAACCGCTCGCTTCGAGGTTGCCGCGGGCGATGAGCTCACGATCCTCACGCCCGGCGGCGGGGGCTTTGGCGCGCTTCCGGCCTAGCTGCTCAAGATCGAGGTTTCGATCTCCCACTCCACCCGCTGCTTCGAGGTGGCGGAGCGGTTCACGGATACCGGACGCACGCGGCTCGCTCCGGCACGGTGCGTCACCAGCCAGGTGTCGAACTCGCCCGGTTTGCTGGTGGCGAAACCGAACAGCAGGTTGAACTTGCCCTCGGCGAGCGTCTGCGGCCGGTTTACCCGCTCGTCGGCGATCACGAAGTGGGTCTCATCGGCGCCTGCGCCGGCGAAGGCGCCCTGCGCCGCGAGGGCATCGAGGAAGCTCTCGACCTGCGCCCGCGCGCGCTCCCAGGTCGCAGGCCCATTGTGTTCGAGCAGCATCCAGCGCGTGCCCTGCTCGACGCTCGCGGCCACGAACAGCGCCAGCCGCCGCGCCGACAGATACTTCCAGTCCGACGCGCCACTGCCTCCCGCAGCCAGCGTGCGCGGACTCAGCGGCACGCGTGCGCCCGCGCGCACCGCCAGCAGCGTGTTGACTCCCGCGTGCGCGAGGCGCTCCCGCTCGCCGTCGGAGACCGGCACGGCCGGACGCAGCCCCGGGCGCAGGATCGCCTCCTCGCTCTCCGCCGCCGACCACACCGGCCAGGTCTCGTCCGAGCGCGCAATCATACCGGCGGCCGCCCCGCACGAGCCGAAGGTTTCCACGCGGCCGCGCAGGCGATCGAAGGCCTGCACCCGCGGGTAGTACATGACGGCATTGTCACTGCGAAATGGCCAGTTGCGCAGCGCCTCGAGCACTGCAGTCGCCGACGTCCAGGTCGCGGGCGGATCGACGATCAGCAGTGCGTGGTGCTCGCGGCAGAGGCGCGCCGCCACCAGCAGCGTCGACAGGCCCACGTCGTGGTCGCGGGCAAGTGGCGGGATGCACAGCATGTTGAAGCGCGCCACGCCGCCGAGCGCGAACAGCCCGGTGCCGCTGTCGGCAGCGCCGATGATGTCGTAGTCGGTGAGCGGCGCGCCATCGTCGCCGTCGGGATTGGACAGTGTATAGCCGACGACCACTCCGCCCGGGCCCCCGGCGGAGCGATCGGGGCGTTGCGCGGGGACCGGCCCGAGTATGCGCACCAGATGCGATTCGAGCAGCACGTCGCCGACGAAGCGACCGGAAGAGGGCGTCACCGACATGCGGCGATAGATTTCCTGATCCTCGACCAGCTCCGAGCCGGCGGTACGCACGCGCTGCACCACCAGATTGAAACGCTCCGGCTCGGCGGCGGTGAGTCCGTCGTAATCCACCGAGGCGCGCAGGTACTCGCGCGAACCGGGATTGAGCGCCACCAGCTTGAATGTGTTGCGGCCTGCAGGCAGCGTAATCGTCGGCGGGCGCGCGCCGTTGGCCACGCGCACGATGCGCGCCTCGCGGCCGCCGTTCTCGAAGAACTGCTCGACCGCGTAGGACAGCGTCGAGGGCTGCCACAGTCCGCCAAAGTGCTGTTGGAACTCGGCGAAGCTCCTTATGGTGAGTGCCTGCCCGACCGGCCCCTTGAGCGTGCGGCCGACGAACGCAGCGACTCCGGTCGGCACGCGCTCAATCGCGTGGCTGTCACGGCTTTGTTGTGCGAGTTCTACGCCGGACGCGGGGCTGTCGGCCACTCAAGCGCCTCGTGGGAATCGGGGCTGCGCGACTCTAACACAGCGTATCAGCGCAATGTCAGGCTCTCAGTTGCCGCGTTGCGGCGGTGACATATGCAAAACCGCGTCGGGAGCGGCGCGCGCTGCATCGTGCGCGCTCGCAGCCGCGTTCGCCGTGTGTGTGTCGGGCTGCTCCGCTGCGCGCTCGAGCACTCGTCGCGCCGCTTCGGCCCGCTCGTGCTCGCGCTCGGCACGCTTGCGCGCAATCTCCGCCAGCATGAGCTGCAACCACGGCGACAGCGGCGGGGTGGGCGAGTGCTGCGCCGACGAGGCGCCTGGCGCCTCAGCCACCATTCTTCGGAGCGGACTGGGTCTTGCCCGTGCCGCCGGCTGCGGATGCGGGTGCGGGCGCACCCGGCGTGGCAGCGCCCGGCTCGATCTCCGAAACGATCTGCCGGAAGGAAGCCTCATCCATCGGCAAATCCGTTTTGCCATCCCAGGTCGAGCCCTCGGGCAGCACGTTCTGCACGCGCGGCGCTGCCGCAAGAATCTGCTGGAGGCTGGCAGCCGGCCCGGTGATCGGCACCGCAACGCCGCGCGGGCTGTGCGCGAGGCTCGACACCAGATCCCAGTCGACCTTTTCATGGTGCGCCTGCACCTGCTGCTGCAACCGTGTCGCCTGCGACCCGGTGAACAGCTTTTTCGGCGCCATGTTCCAGTCGCGCGTGTCGTCCTCCAGAACGTCGTAGGGCTGCATGTACAGCTGCCCGTCGAGCCAGCCGAACAGGAATGGCTGGTTGACGACGCGCACCTGAGTCCCGAGCGGCACCATGGCAAAGAACTGCTCGATGTCTTCGGGATACAGGCGTATGCAGCCATGGCTCGAGCGCAGCCCGACGCCGGCGGGCTTGTTGGTGCCGTGGATCAGGTAGCTCGGCCACTGCAGGTAGAAGGCGTACTTGCCGAGCGGGTTGTCCGGGCCGGGACCGATCACCGGGTCGAGATCCTCGCCGTTCTCGTGATGCTCCTTGCGCACCGACACCGGCACGCGCCAGGTGGGATCCTTCTGGCGGCGCACGATCCTGGTGACGCCCTCCGGGGTTTTCCAGCCCACCTTGCCGATGCCGATCGGATGGGTCAGCACCACCTGCCGCTCACCGTGCTTGACCGGCGGGTAATAGTAGATGCGCATCGCCGGTATGTTGATCACGATGCCGGTGCGCGGCGCGTCCGGCAGGATGAACTGCGTCGGAACGATGATCTCGCGCCCTTCACCGGGCAGCCATGGATCGACCTTGGGGTTGGCGCGCAGTATCTCCTCGTAGCCGACGTTGAAGCGGCGCGCGATGTCGGTGAGCGTGTCGTCCTTCGAGGCCGTGACGACCTGCACGACGCCGACCACGTCCTCCCCGGGCGCGAGCTCGAAGCGCTCGTTCGCTACCGGCCCAGGCAGCGGCGGTGGAGCCGGGGGCGCGGGCGACGGCGGCGGCGGTGCGGACTGCGCGTAGCGCCCGCCGAACAGCGAGCAGCCGGCCAGCGCGAGGCACAGCAGCGCAGCCGGCACAGTGAGGACGGTACGGAGCTTCATGGGATGGGAATTATGACCGATGTCGCCCCGCGCCAGCTGCGGGCGATTCCTCACAGCAGCACCGGTTGGTCGGGCAGCTCCTTGCCGCTGCCGCGGGTGCCGGGGAAGTGCCGGCCGAGCAGCGCGCCGACTCCCAGAATGCCGACCACCGAGCCGTCGCGAAAGCGACCCGCGCGGTAATGGTGCTCCATCTGCCGGCACACCGCGCCCCACTCCGCCGGGGGCACGTGCAGCGCGATTCCGCGATCGGCGATGATCTCCACATCGTGATCCGCCATCAGCACATAGATGAGCACGCCATTGTTGTGCTCGGTGTTCCATACGCCGAACTGACCAAACAGCTGCAGCGCGCGCTGCCGCGGCGGCAGGTCGCGCCACAGCTCCGGCAGATCGAGCGAAGTCTCGACGACGAAGCGGATCTCCCCGCCGTGACGCGCCTCGCACTCGCTGATCGCCTGCTCGATGGCATCGCGCACCGGCTGGGGGAAATGCCGGCGTGTGCTCCAGCGCGTGGCAAGGACATGGCGAATGAGGCGCGCGAGCTTCACGACTACCAGCTCCCGGAGGCGCCGCCGCCGCCGAATCCGCCGCCACCACCGCTGAATCCACCGCCGCCGAACCCTCCCCCGCGGTAGCCGCCGCCGAAGCCGCCGCCGAGGCCCCCCCAGCCGCCGCCGAGGCCGCCCGAGCGCGGATAGCTCGACCAGCCGCTGCCGCGCGCCAGCCCCATCAGCATCGTGAGCAGGAACGCGCCGGCCGCGGCCAGCCCCGCCAGGGTGAGCGCGTAGCCGGCAAGCCACACCAGTGTCCCGGCGCCGACACCTGTGAAGGCCGAGCCCAGGGTTCGCCCGAATATCGCCCGCAGCACCACCGAGCCGATCAGGACCGCGAACAGCAGCTGCGGCAGCAGCCCCGCGCCCGGGTGATGCCCGCCGGACTGCCAGGCATGCTCGGGCGGCGGCAGCGGCTCCCCCTGGATCAGCTTCATCATCTGATCGAGGCCACCGTCGACGCCCCCGTAGAAGTTGCCCTCGCGAAAGGCCGGCGCGATGGTCTCGGAGATGATGCGGTTGGAGAGGGCGTCGGTCAGCACGCCCTCGAGCCCGTAGCCCACCTCGATGCGCATGCGATGATCGTCCTTGGCGATCAGCAGCAGCGCTCCGTCGTCCACCTTCTTGCCGCCCACCTCCCCACGGCCGAGCTTCCACTGATCGACGACCCGAATGGAGTACTGCTCGATCTCCTCCGGCCGGGTCGTCGGCACGATCAGCACGGCGAGCTGGGCACCCTTGGCGGCTTCGAACGCCGCGAGCTTCTGCTCGAGCGCGGTCTGCTGCTCGGCGGTCAGGGTGCCGGTGAGGTCCGTGACGCGCGCGCTGAGCTTCGGGACCGGCTGCAAGCCGCCGGCAGGCTGCCCCGGCGCCGTTGCACTCAGGGCGAGCAGCAGCGCCAGCGCGAATCCCGACCGCCGCCACCCCCGGCGGTGCGCAGCCGCGGTCATTGCTTCTGCGGTCCTCCCGCAGGCTGTTGCGGGGGCGCCGCGGTGTCGAAGCTCACCGTCGGAGCGGTGGCGATCTGTTGTTCGTTGGCTACGGTGAAATTCGGCTTCACCGCGAAACCGAACACCTTGGCCGTGAGATTGCTCGGGAAGCTGCGCACCGTCACGTTGTAGTCCTGCACGGACTGGATGTAGCGGTTGCGCGCGACCGTGATGCGGTTCTCGGTGCCCTCGAGCTGCGATTGCAGGTCGCGGAAATTCTGATCCGACTTCAGTTGCGGATAATTCTCCGCGACCGCGAACAGGCTCTTCAGCGCACTGGTGAGCTGGCCCTGCGCCGCCTGGTACTTCTGGAACAGCTCGGGGTTGTTGAGGACCTCGGGCGTCACCTGGATCGAGCCGACCTTGGCGCGCGCCTCGGTTACGCCGATCAGCACCTTCTGCTCCTGGGCGGCGTAGCCCTTGACGGTATTGACGAGATTCGGGATGAGGTCGGTCCGGCGCTGGTACTGGTTCACCACCTCCGACCAGGCGGCTTTGACGCTCTCATCCTTCTGCTGCAGCGTGTTGTAGCCGCAGCCGGAAAGGCCCAGCACCGCGGCGGCCACGAGGGCGACGGTCCACATACGCATTGGCTTCCCCTTCTCCTGGTCGTGAATCCCGGCCCCATCCCCGGGGGGCGGGGATTGTCACACGGCCGGCAAAGCCGCGTCGATCGCCGGGGCTGGGGGCAAAAAAAACCCCAGGTTTTTAGGCCTGGGGTTGTAAGGGCGGACCTTCGATGAAGGGAAGGAAGTCCGCCAGGGGATTCAGTGCAATCGCGCCCAGTGCAGGATGCGGATATCGTCCGAGTCCAGATCGAAACTCTGTGCCAGCAGCGCCCGCAGCTCCCGGTTGGCGCGCGTCTGCGTCAGCGGCTGCCGCAGCTCCACCACACCACTCCACTCATTGCTGGCGGCGCTGCGCGCCTTGCCGGTGTGGGTCACGAAGTGCGTGTAGTACTTGGTAGCCACGTTTCAAGATTAGTGGCGCAGCGCCGCCGACGTCCGTGAGATGTTCCACAGAACCCCGGACTTCTGTAAAAGTCCGTGCGACATAAGTCACGTTATCGGCCGCACCATGGGCAGGTATCGGCGCCCGGCGCCAGCGGGCTCCAAATACATCACGCCGGAGGGGCTCCGGCGCCTGCGCGCCGAGCTGGCGCAGCTGTGGCACGAGGAGCGCCCGCGCGTCTGTCAGGCCGTGGCCTTCGCGGCGGCCCAGGGCGATCGCTCGGAGAACGCCGACTACACCTACGGCAAGCGCCGGCTGCGCGAGATCGACCGCCGGGTACGCTTCCTGCGCCAGCGGCTGGACGGCATGGTGGTCGTCGATCAGCCCCCAGGGGACGCCGCGCGGGTGTTCTTTGGGGCGTGGGTCGAACTCGAGGCCGAGGACGGCACGCGGGCCCGCTATCGCCTCGTCGGTCCGGACGAATTCGACCGGGCGCCCGGGTACATCAGCATGGACTCGCCGCTCGGCAAGGCGCTGCTGCGCAAGGCGCGCGACGAGCAAGTGACCGTCGAGACTCCGGACGGCAGCCGCGTGTACCTGATCGTGGCGATCGACTATGAGGAGTCGCGCGGCGCCGGCGCAGTGCCTACCAGAGCACCCTGACGTTCTTGAACTGCCAGGGGTCGCTCTTGTCGATGTCCTCGGCGAACAGCCGCTCGCGCTCGTGCAGCGGCGTCCAATCGGTGTACTCGCCCACCACCGGACCGAGGTACGGCGCACAGATCTCGAGGTTGCGTCGGAAGTCCATCTCATCGGGCTCGATCACGCCGAGATTGGGATTCTCCATCGCCCACACCACGCCCGATAGCACCGCCACGCACACCTGCAGACTGGTCGCATTGTTGTAAGGAGCGAGCTTGCGCGCCTCGTCGATGGACAGCTGCGACCCGTACCAGTAGGCATTCTTCTTGTGCCCGGCGAGCAGCACGCCGAGCTCATCGATCCCGCCGGTGATGTCGTCCATGAGGATGCGCTGGCGCTCCTGCTGCACGTAGTTGCGTCCGGCGAGCTCATGCACCGAGATCACCGCGAAATCACACGGGTGGTAGGCGTAGTGGACGGTGGGGCGGTACGCCACCTGCGCCCCTTCGCGCACCGTGAAGTAGTCGGCGATCGAGATGGACTCGGCGTGCGTGATGCAGAAGCCGTGGAATTGCCCGGCGCGCGGTGTCCAGGTGCGCACCCGTGTGCCGGCGCCCGGTTGCGTCAGGTAGATCGCCGCCATGCAACCGAAGTCGTGACGCTTGCCGTCGCGCGGGAAGTTGCGCTCGTGCGAGCCCCAGCCCATCTCGCTCGGCTGCGAGCCCTCGCTGACGAAGCCGTCGATCGACCAGGTGTTGACGAACTCGCCCGGCTGCTTCGGCACGCTCGAGACCTGCGTGTCGCGCTCGGCAATGTGAATCACCTTCACCCCGAGGCGGCGGGCGAGCTCGCCCCACTCGGCGCGCGAGGCCGGCGTGGCGGCGGCCACCTGGGTGTCGGCGGCGATGTTCAGCAGCGCCTGCTTGACGAAGTGCGACACCAGCCCCGGATTGGCGCCGTGGGTGAGCACGGCGGTAGGCGCCCGCGCATTCCCGGCACGCAGCGCCAGGGCCTCCTCGCGCAGCGCGTAGTTGGTGCGCTTGCCCGCCGGCACGGTCGGATCGGTGTAACCGCCCGGCCAGGGCTCGATGCACGTGTCCAGGTACATCGCGCCCTTCTCCCAGCACAGCTTTATGAGTGCGATGCTCGAGACCTCGACGGATACATTGATGAGAAAGTCGCCCCGGCCGAGCAGTGGATTGAGCACGCGGCGGTAGTTCTCGCGCACCAGGCGCTCCTTGACGAACTTGATGCCGTACTCGGCTGCCTCCTCGCTCCCCTTGTCCTCGGCGGTGACGATGGTGATGCGCTCGGGAGCGACGCCGATGTGCCGCAGGATGAGCGGCAGCACGCCCTGGCCGATGCTGCCGAAGCCGATGAACAGGATGCGCCCGGGAAACTCGACGTTAATCTTGTGCATGATGCTGACTGGCGTGCTCCGGTCGCGACGCGTGACGCGCGAACTGCACGCAGGGTATCAATCGGATCGGCGCGGCTCAATTTCCTCGCGCCGGGCGGTGCCGGCTGTGCGTCAGCTCGTGCGCCAGTGCGGCGGGTAGGTGCGTTGGTAGCCGGGGAGCGCGGCGACGCGCGCGAGCCAGCGACCGAGCGCGGGGTAGTTCACCTCCACCGGCAGGAAGCGCGCCGACAGCTCGGCCGCCTGCGGCTTCTCGAGTGCACGCCTGAGCAGCTGGATGCCCGGGAAGATCACCAGGTCGACCGCCGAGCACGACTCGCCCACGATCCAGTCGGACTTCGACAGCCGTCCTTCGATGGTGCGCGCCTCGCTGGCGACCGCGTGCATCGCCGCGGTGATCGCATCGCCGGCGAGATCGACGTCGCCCTCGAATACGGCGCGCACGATGCGGGTGAGGTGCGGCTCGATGTAGGCCTGGTATTCGCAGATGACACGCATGACCGTGCCGGCTTCCTCCGGCGTGCGCCCGAAGAGCGGCGGCTGCGGGTATTTCAGGTCGAGGTAGTAGAGGATGGCCAGCGACTCGAAGCACACGTAGTCGCCGTCCTTCAGCACCGGCACGCGCCCGCGCGGATTGAGCGCCAGCATCTGCGGGGACTTGTGCTCCTGCTTGGAGAACTGCAGCAGGTGACTCACATACGGCAGCCGCTTGTACTCAAGCGCCAGCAGGACCCGCCACGCGAAGGGACTGCCGCTGCCCCAGTACACCTCGATTGCCATGGTAGCCTCGCCGGATGCTGCGGGGATTGTAACGACTACCCCATGATGCCGAAAATGCGCGCTATGCCGACCACGCTGATCGAGCCGCCCGAACTGGCCCGCCACCTCGCCGACCCGCAGTGGGTGATCATCGATTGCCGCTTCGATCTTGCGCGCCCGGACTGGGGTGCGTCCGCCTTCGCCGTCGGTCACATTCCCGGCGCGCTCTACGCCCACCTCGATCGAGATCTGTCGGGCCCGCGCACGCCCAGCAGCGGGCGCCATCCGCTGCCCTCGCCCGCCGTGCTCGCGGCGACCCTCAGTCGTTTCGGCATCGACGCCACCGTGCAGGTGGTCGCCTACGACCAGGGCGCGGGCGCCTACGCTGCGCGCCTCTGGTGGCTGCTGCGCTGGCTCGGCCATTCGCAGGTCGCGGTGCTCAATGGCGGCTTTGCCGCCTGGGAGCGCGCCGCGCTGCCGGTGAGCACGCAGCCAGAAACGCGGCCCGCACGCCACTTCGCCGCAGGCGCCGACGACGCCCTGCTCGCCGGCAGTAAGGAAGTGGCGGCGGCGGTGAGCTCCGGAGCCCTCGCGCGCGGCGCGGTGCTGCTGGTCGATGCGCGCAGCGCCGAGCGCTTCGCCGGCGAGAACGAGTGTCTCGATCCGGTGGCGGGCCACATACCAGGAGCGCGCAACCATCCGTTCACCGGCAACCACGACAGCGGCGGGAGGCTCCTCCCGGCGCAGCAGCTGCGCGACGCATGGCGGGACACCCTGCGGGGCGCAGCGCCGGCACAGGTGATCGCGATGTGCGGCTCGGGCGTGACCGCCTGCCACAACCTGCTGGCGCTCGAAGTCGCCGGTCTCCCGGGCGCGCGGCTGTACGCCGGCTCGTGGAGCGAATGGATCCGTGATCCGTCTCACGCGGTCGCGCGCGGGCCCGAAACCGCCGGCTGAGCCGGTGCGATCCCGCGTCGAGGGAGTGCTCGGCTGGCGCGCTATGTCCGTGAGATGTGCGTCGCGCCGCTGCGCTCCCGCATCAACGGAGTGCTCGGCTGGCGAGATCTGTTCGTCAGATTGTGTGTCGAGCCCGTGCGCTCCCGCGTCAACGGAGTGCTCGGCTGGCGCGACTTGTTCGTCAGATTGTGTGTCGCGCCCCTCTTACTTCACACACATTTTTGATATAAACGCGCCCCGTGGCAGCCGATCCCCGCAGCGCCGTCAATGGCGCTCGCAAGTTCAATCCCGCGCAGCCCTGGCGGATCGAGGACTCCCTCGACCTCTATAACGTTGCCGCCTGGGGCAAGGGTTACTTCGGCATCAACTCGAGCGGTCACGTGGTGGTGCGCCCCGACACCACCGAGCGCAACGAAATCGACCTGTACGAAGTGGTCGAGGGTCTTAAGGCACGTGACCTGACCACGCCGGTCGTGGTGCGCTTCTCGGACATCCTGGCACACCGCCTGCGGCGCCTGCACGAGGCGTTCGCGCAGGCCATAACCGAGAACGACTACCGCAACCGCTACGCCGCGGTCTACCCCATCAAGGTGAACCAGCAGCGCCTGGTGGTCGAGGAGGTGTATCGCTACGGCAAGGAATTCGGTTTCGGGCTCGAGGTCGGCTCCAAGCCCGAGCTGCTCGCGGTGATGGCGATGACCGAGAACGCCTCCGAGCGGCTGATCGTCTGCAACGGCTTCAAGGACGACAGCTACATCGAGGCGGTGACGCTCGCCACCAGGCTCGGCCGCACCATCATTCCGGTCGTGGAGAATTTCGAGGAGCTCGCGCTGATCCTCAAGCACGCGCAAGCCTACCAGGTGCGTCCGCGCATCGGCGTGCGCGTCAAGCTGTTCAGCGAGGGCTCGGGGCGCTGGAGCACCTCCACCGGCGAGAAATCCAAGTTCGGGCTGTTCATCACCGAGATCCTCGAGCTGGTCAACGTGCTCAAGGCGCGCGACATGCTCGACTGCCTGCAGCTGGTGCACTGCCATCCCGGCAGCCAGCTGCAGGACATCCGCCGCGTCAAGGAGGCGATCAACGAGCTGGCGCACGTGTACGCGGAGCTCAAGCTGATGGGCGCGGGGCTGCAGTACATCGACGTCGGCGGCGGGCTGGGCGTCGACTATGACGGCAGCGGCACCAACTTCTCCTCGTCCATGAATTACACCCTCAACGAGTACGCGAGCGACGTCGTCTACCGTGTCGCGAGCGTCTGCAACGCGCGCGACCTTCCGCACCCGATGATCGTGAGCGAGTCCGGACGCGCGATCGCCGCCTATCACAGCGTGCTGATATTCGACGCTCTCGGCTCCTCGGCCCTCGACAAGTTCCGCGTCACCGGC
Source organism: Steroidobacteraceae bacterium (assembly GCA_036008385.1). Lineage (GTDB taxonomy): Bacteria > Pseudomonadota > Gammaproteobacteria > Steroidobacterales > Steroidobacteraceae > 13-2-20CM-66-19. Next base: position 1,687 of record DASYNX010000084.1, on the reverse strand, counting down.
GACCGCGCCGAGGATTACGCCGGCGCGGAAGAGCTGCCGCAGCCAGTGCAGGATCTGTTCGAGGCCTACCGCTCGGTGAGCGAGCGGCGTCTGGTCGAGTGCTATCACGACGCTCTCACCGCCCGCGAGCAGGTGCTGCAGATGTTCAATCTCGGGCTGCTGTCGCTCGAGTTTCGGGGGTTGGCCGAGCGGCTGTACTGGGCGACCTGCGCCAGGATCCGCGACTCGTGCCGCAAGCTCGAGCGGCTGCCCGAGGAGCTCGAGGACCTGGAGTCGATCCTCTCCGACACCTACTTCTGCAACTTCTCGGTGTTCCAGTCGCTCCCGGACAGCTGGGCCATCGACCAGCTGTTCCCGATCCTGCCCATCCATCGCCTCGACGAGCGCCCGACGCGCACCGCGGTGCTCGCCGACATCACCTGCGACTCCGACGGCAAGATCGATCACTTCGTGTCGCTGCGCGACGTGAAGCGCACCCTCGAGCTGCACGAGCTCAAGCCCGACGAGAAGTACTACCTCGCGGCCTTCCTGGTCGGCGCCTACCAGGAAACGCTCGGCGATCTGCACAATCTCTTCGGCGACACCCACGTAGTCCACGTGCGTTTACACGACGAGGGCGGCTGGTGGATCGAGGAGATCGTCAAGGGCGACACCGCCAACAAGGTGCTCGAGTACATGGAGTACGACGTCGCCGAGTTGTATCCGGCGCTGGCACGCGACTGCGAGCGCGCCATCCGCGACGGTCGCATGACGCTCGCGGAGAGTCAGGCGCTCAAGCGCTTCTACGAGAGCGAGCTGGACGGCTACGCCTATCTTGAGCCGCCGGGCGCCTGAGGCGCCCGCCCGGGCGCGTGCCCGGCTGCTGAACCCCGACCCGGATCTGCGGTAGGCTTCCGAACCGGTTGACAGACGCAAGAACAACTCCGCACCGGCGGCCGGCGAGCGCGCTATGAGCGAGGCAGGCAGCGGCGCGCAGCGCGATGCCTTCATGAGCTACGCCTCGGGGGATCGCGCCACCGCCGAGGCGCTGGCCGTGTTCCTCGAGCAGCGCGGGATCCGTTGCTGGATGGCGCCACGCGACGTGCCGGCGGGCGCCTTGTATGCGGACGCGATCGTGCGCGCGATCAACGAAGCGCGCGCATTCGTGCTACTCCTGTCACGGAGCTCGATCGGATCCTCCCACGTCGGCAAGGAGCTCGAGCGCGCCTCCTCGAAGCGCAAGCAGATCATCGCCGCGCGCCTCGACGATGCACCGCTCACGCCGGCCTTCGAGTACTTCCTGAGCGAATCGCAGTGGGCCGACGTCGCGGCGGAAGGCCGCGAGGCCGCCTTCGCAAGGCTTGCGGAGGCGCTGCGCGCCGACACCACGGCACGGCCCTCCGCAGCGCCGGCGGCTGCGGCAGCGCCTGCGGCTCCCGCCACGACCGCGGCTCCCGCCGCGCCGCCGGCAGCACCGGCGCGTCGCGGCCGGCCGTGGGCGCTGGCGCTCGCGGCGCTGGCACTCGCCGTGACACTCGCCGTCGCGCTCGCCTGGTTGCTGCGCGGCGGACGTTCTCCTGCCCTGGCAGCGCCCACCGCGGACAAGTCGATCGCGGTGCTGCCGTTCACCGACATGAGCGCGTCCCACGACCAGGAGTATTTCGCCGACGGCATGTCCGAGCAGATCCTCGACCTGCTCGCCAAGATC
>DASYNX010000083.1:0-12994 GCA_036008385.1 Steroidobacteraceae bacterium | reverse complement strand
CTCGCCGCGGCTCTCGTCGGACGCCTTGTCGTAGCGGGTGACGAGGTGGCGACCGCGCCGCCGTCGGGCGCTATCTCGAGATCGGAGACAGCCTGGAATCGGAACCAGTCCTCGGGCGTCAGGGGGCGGCCCTGCGCCACGAGCGGCGCGAGGCCGGCAATACAGGAAATGACAATCAGCGGCAGGCGCTTCAAGTGCGCGGCGGTTGGCATAGTGGGAAACGGCTCGATTTGCGGGGCGCGCAGTGTAGCGTGAGCGGACCCGGGCCAGGCAGGTCGTCGGCCAGCCGCCGAGGCCGCCGGAGGCGTGATACGCTCGTCCACTCTCTAAGGTCCGAGGACGCCGCCGCGCGAGCTGCCGCGCGCCATATAGCCGCAGAGCCGTCCCGGGGCCGCATGAATCATGGCTGCACCGAGCGCACACACCGCCTTCGACGCGCGCCTCCGCCAGGCGCACGCCGCGCTGCGCGCCGGACGGGCTGCGACGGCCGAGAAGTGGCTGCGCGCGCTTGCCGCGAAGTCGCCGGACGAGGTGAACTGCCGCTGGCTGCTCGGCGTCGCGCTGCTCGACCAGGACAAGGCGGCGGACGCGGTGGCGATGCTCGAGCAGGCGGTGCAGGCCGCGCCGGACTTCACCAATGCACGGGTCGATCTCGCGCGCGCCTGCCGTGGCGCCGGCCAGCCTGCGCGCGCGCGCGAGGAAGTGCGACGCGTGCTGCAAGCGGACCCGCGGCATCACCGCGCGTGGCTGGCGTATGGCGATGCGCTGGTCGACCTGGAAAAGTACGCCGATGCCAGCGTGGCCTTCGAGCGCGCGCGTTTGACAGACCCGGAGCGCCGGCGGGTCGAGGCGGCGACGGCGGCGCTTGTGGCGGACGAGGGGCGCAAGGCGGAGGAGCTGTTCCGCGAGATCCTGCGGGAAGATCCGAGCCACGTGGCGGCGCTCTGCGGGCTGGCGGCACTGGCACTCAGCGCCGCCCGTGCGCGCGATGCCGAGCGGCTGCTGCGACACGCGCTGCGGCAATCGGCCTACGTCCCGCTGGCCTATCGGGGGCTCGGGCCCGTGCTGGTACGGCTCGGGCGCCTCAAGGAGGCGGAGGCGGCCGCGCGCCATCTCGAGAAAATTGAGCCCGACAGCCCGCAGACCTGGGTCACGATCGCGTCCGTCGCGACGCACCTTATGCGCCAGGAAGAGGCGCTCGAAGCCTACGAGCACGCGGCGCGTCTCAAGCCGGACGAGGTGGGGCTGCGCATTTCCGCCGGGCATCTGCAGAGGACCCTCGGGCGGCGCCGCGAGAGCGAAGCCTCCTACAAGGCGGCACTGCAGCTCGATCCGGGTCGTGCCGAGGCCTACTGGAGCCTCGCCGATCTCAAGAACTACAGCTTCAGCGACGAAGAGATCACCGCCATGCAGCGGCTGCTCGCGGACGACAAGCGGGAGCTGTCCAACGAGGCTCAGCTGCATTTTGCGCTCGGCAGAGCCTTCGAGCAGCGGCAGGAGTACGCGCAGGCGTTCGTGCACTACGATGCGGGGAACGCGCGGCGCCGCGTGGACGCGCCGTTCGACATCGATATGTTCGAGCGTCGCTGCGCACGCATCCATGCGGTCTTCGACGCCGGCTTCTTCGCGGCGCGCCGCGGCAGCGGCGACCCTAGCCCCGCGCCCATCTTCATCGTCGGCCTGCCGCGCTCGGGCTCGACCCTGCTCGAGCAGATCCTCGCCAGCCACTCGCAGGTGGAAGGAACCATGGAGCTGCCGAATATGATCATCATGGTGGGGCAGTTCGAAGACCTTACCGCCACCCGGGATGGCTACCCGGACACCGTCGCCGGGGCGTCACTCGCCCAGCTCACCGCGCTCGGCCGCCGCTACCTCGAGGAGACCGCCCTGCTGCGCTCGGGGCGCGAGCACTTCACCGACAAGCTGCCTAATAATTTCAGTCACATCGGACTGATCCACGCCATCCTCCCCAAGGCCACCATCATCGACGCGCGCCGCCACCCGATGGATGCGTGCTTCAGCACCTTCAAGCAGCACTTCGCCGAGGGGCAGACCTTCAGCTACGACCTTGCGGACCTCGGCCGCTATTACCGCTCCTATCTGTCCCTCATGGACCACTGGGACGCCGTTCTGCCGGGGAAAGTGCTGCACGTTCAGTACGAGGAGATGGTGCGCGATCCGGAGGCGAACATCCGACGGCTGCTCGTGCACTGCGGCCTCAGCTTCGAGCCGGCCTGCCTGAGCTTTCACGCGACGCGCCGCGCGGTGCGCACGCCAAGCGCCGAGCAGGTGCGGCAGCCGCTCTATACCTCCGGGGTTGGGTATTGGCGGCATTTCGAGCGGGAGCTCGAACCGCTGCGACAGGCGCTCGGGGACATCCTCGGGCGCTTCGCGGACGTCACGTTCCGTTCGTCCGCCGAGCGTTGACGTGGCACGCCTGCTCAAAGGATGATCGAGGCGCGTCGCGCGCACACTGGTGCGAATATCGAACGAAGATGGGGGGACGGCGCATGGGGGCAGCTGAATTTTCTGTAGCCGGCTATCTGCGGACGGCTCTAATGGCGCGGCGGCCGGCGGCGCGCTCGAAGATCGCATTCGCGGTCGCCGCGGCGCTCGCCGGAGCTGCGCTCCGCTACTCTCCGCCCGCTTTGGCCGACGCGGCCCCGGCCGCGGGATCCCCGTCGGCACCAAGCGGTGGCGGCCTTGCCGAAGTCATCGTCTCGGCCCGCAAGGTCGAGGAGAACCTGCAGGACGTTCCCATCAGCATCGACGTCTTCACGCAGAAAGACCTCAAGAACCTCGGCATCGCCAGCATGGACGATTACCTGCAGAAGGTGCCCTCCATCTCCTACATCAGCACCGGTCCGGGTACACAGCTGTTCGTCATGCGCGGGGTGTCCGACGGCAGCAACCCGAACTACGCCAACACTGCCTCGACGGGCTTCTTCGTCGACGACATGTCGATGAACGATTCCGGCGCACAGCCGGATCTGCACCTCTACGACATCGAGCGCATCGAGATCCTGAACGGCCCGCAGGGCACGACCTTCGGCGCCGGGGCCATGTCCGGTGCGATTCGTTACATCACCAACAAGCCGGACGTGAACGCCTTCAGCGCCGGTGCCGACGCCGACGCGGGCAAGATCCAGGGATCCCAGTGGAACCAGACCTATGAAGGGTTCCTTAACTTGCCGCTCATCGATGGCGTTCTCGGCATGCGCCTCTCGGGCTTCAGCGTCTCCAACGGCGGCTTCATCAACAACGAGCTGACGACGCGTCCCTGGGTCAACCAGACCGTCTCCAACAACGCCGACTGGGCGCGCAACGACTACAACCGCGAAAATATCAAGGGCGGCCGCATCGCATTTAAGTGGCTGCCCGTAGAGAACTGGAGCGCGCTGCTCACTTACGGCTTCCAGCGTCAGCAGACCTGGGGCGCGTGGGACGAGGACCCCACGCTGCCGCCGCGGACGGTCTCACGCTTCGGTCCGGAATCGAACCTGTTCGAGGCCAACATGGTCGATTTCCATGTCGACGGCGACGTCGGCATCGGGGATCTGGTGTTCGCGAGTGCCTACTGGAACCAGGAACGCAAGCAGTGGAACGAATACTCCCAGTACATGCAGAATTTCAATTACGGTGCTCCGACAGGGGGCTTCCCGGGAACCCAGGAGGGCTACACCTGCCTCAACGACCCCTACTACGGGCCCCTGTACGCCGCGGAGGTGGGTGCGCCTCCCAACAGCAAGTACGTGGGATGTAAGCCGCCTCTGCAGTATTACTCGTATAACATCAATCCGGAGCGCTGGTCGAATGAGTTGCGGCTGTCCTCCAAGCCAGGCGGACGCTTCCACTGGCTCGCAGGCTTTTACTGGGAAAGGACCATCGACAGCAACTTCAACAACACCTACTACATGCCCGGACTGCAAGTCAACGGTGCGGCGTTCCAGTGGTATGCGACCACCTACTATGGAATCACGCAGTCCTCGCTCCCGCCCGGCGTCTGGTACACGTATACCGAGACCACGCACGATCTGAACACCAGCGAGTTCATGAACATCAATTTCGATGTCACGGACAAGCTCAACGTGGAAGCAGGCGTGGTGCACTACCATGACAAAGCGACTTACGACACGCCGCTTTTTTCCTTCGCCTACGCCCCCAACGGCCCGAGCTACTTTGAGACCAGCTCGCACAAGTGGGATGGCAAAGCCGGTGTCAGCTACAAAGTCACCGATCACGCCATGGTGTACGCCGATTGGGCGCAGGGCTTCCGCCCGGGCGGCGCCAACTCCGGCGACACGCCGATGTGCTATTCCAACGGCGTATCCCAGACCTACACCCCGGACACTCTCAACAACTATGAGCTAGGCTGGAAGACGACCAGCCAGGGAGGCCGCCTGTTGTGGAACGGCGCGGCCTACTACATGGACTGGAAGTCGCTGCAGGCGCTCATCTACGACGCGCTGGTCTGTGCCTCCGCGAGCTACAACATCAACGTCGGCGATGCGCGCATCTACGGCGCGGAGTCGAACGTCGACTACAACATCAACGACAACTGGCAGCTTCAGGCGTCCGTCAACTACACCCAAGCCAGCGTCACGTCCGCGTCCACGCCGGCCTACCAGCCGTACGTCGGCGAACGTCTGCCGTTCGCGCCGTATTTCAGCTGGAGCTGGAATACGCGCTACCAGATACCGGTCAGTCAGAACCTGCGTGGCTACCTGCAGTTCGACATGGCCCACAAGGGTAACATGTACAATGGTCTCAATCCCAACGATGTGAACACCGGACTGCCGCGCATCCTGCAGCCGGCCTACACGCTCATGAATGTGCGCCTGGGGATCAACCCCGCCGCCAGTGAGCGCTGGTTCGCCGAGTTCTACATCACCAATCTCGCTGACAAGAACGCCATCGTCTACAGCAACACGGGCAACTTCGACCTGCGGCTCACCACCAACGAGCCGCGCGTGTACGGCATGCGGGTGAGCTATCGCTGGGGCAAAGGGTCCTGAAGGTCGCGGGGAGCGCAGGAGTGCCGTGACTGTCGCCAGCCCGCCTGCGGCGACCCTTCCGGCTCACGCGCGCGCCGTCGTGGTGGGAGGCGGCGTCATCGGCACCTCGGTCGCCTACCACCTCGCCCTCATGGGGTGGCAGGACGTGGTGCTGCTCGAGCGTGACCGGCTCACCTCGGGGACCACCTGGCACGCCGCGGGTCTTATGGTCACCTTCGGCTCGACCTCCGAGACCTCCACCGAGATGCGCAAGTACTCGCGCGCGCTCTACAGCCGGCTCGAGGCCGAGACCGGTCAGTCGACTGGCTTTTCCCCGATCGGTTTCATCGAGGTCGCCGCCGACAAGGATCGGCTCGAGGAGTACCGCCGCGTCGCCGCCTTCAACCGTTATTGCGGTGTCGATGTGCACGAGATCTCGCCGCGTGAGGTCAGGGAGCTCTTCCCGCTCGCCCGAGTGGACGACATCGAGGCCGGCTTCTATGTGAAGGAAGACGGGCGCGTCAATCCCGTCGACGTCACCATGGCGCTCGCCAAGGGCGCCCGCCAGCGCGGCGTGCGGATCATCGAAGGTGTAGCGGCGACCGGCGTTCTGCAGCAGCGCGGGCGCGTGACGGGCGTGCGCACCGTGCACGGCGATATCACGACGGACACCGTGGTCAACTGCACCGGCATGTGGGCACGCGAGTTCGGAGCGCTCGCCGGTGTCACGATCGCCAACCAGGCCGCCGAGCACTACTACCTGATCACCGAGCCAATCAAGAACCTTCCGCCCAAGCTGCCGGTGCTCGAGGACCCGGGCGCCTACGGCTATTACCGCGAGGAGGGCGGCGGCCTCATGGTGGGGCTGTTCGAGCCGGTGTGCGCGCCCTGGCGCGTGCAGGGGGTCCCCGCGGACTTCTCCTTCGGTGAGCTGCCGCCGGACTGGGAGCGCATGACGCCGTTCCTCGAGCGTGCCATGTCACGCGTGCCGATCACGGCCGAAGTGGGCATGAAGAAACTCTTCTGCGGGCCGGAGAGCTTCACGCCCGACCTGCGTCCCATCGTCGGCGAGGCCCCGGAGCTCGGCGGCTACTTCGTGGCGGCGGGACTCAATTCCATCGGCGTGCTGACCGGCGGAGGACTCGGTCGCGTGCTCGCACACTGGATCGTCAACGGAACCCCCGACGTCGACGTCACCGGTTTCAACATCGACCGACTGCACCCGACCCAGACGAATCCCGAGTACCGGCGTCAGCGCACCGTCGAGTCCCTCGGCATGGTGTACAAGTGCCACTACCCCGCGATGTCGCTCACCACCGCGCGCGGCGTGCGCAAGTCGCCGTTCCACGATCGCCTGGCCGCAGCCGGCGCCTACTTCAAGGAAGTGAGCGGCTGGGAAAGTCCCGACTGGTACGGCGCACCCGGCACGAGCCCGGACCCGGGACCGCTCACCTGGGGCCGGCCGAGCTGGTTTCGCGAGTGGTGCGCGGAGCATCAGGCCGCGCGGCAGAGCGTGATCGTCATGGACATGTCCTTCATGGGCAAGTTCCTGGTGCAGGGGAGCGATGCGGGTCGCTGTCTCAACCTCATCTCCGGCAACCAGGTCGACGGCGCCCCGGGAATGATCACGTACACGCAGTGGCTGAACGAGTCCGGGACGCTGGAAGCCGACCTCACAGTGACCAAGCTCACCGATGAGCGCTTTCTCGTGGTCGTCACCGACACCATGGTGCGCCACGCCGAGACCTGGATGAAGCGCCACGTTCCCCAAGGCGCCCACGCCTCGATCACCGATGTCACATCCGCTTACGGTCAGCTCAACGTGCAGGGCCCGAACTCACGGGCGCTGCTGCAGAAGCTGACGAGTGCGGATCTGTCTAACGAGGCGTTTCCGTTTCGCACGGCACGCGAGATCGACATCGGCTTCGCCCGGGCGCTGTGCATCCGCATCACTTATCTGGGCGAGCTTGGCTACGAGCTGTACGTTCCCGCCGAGCAGGCCACGCATGTCTACGATCGTATCGTCGAGGCCGGACGCGAGTTTGGCCTGGTGCACGCGGGACTCAAGGCGCTCGGTAGTTTGCGCATGGAGAAGGGCTACCGCGATTACGGCCACGACATCGACAACACCGATGTCCCGTACGAGGTCGGTCTCGGTTTCGCCCTCGATCTCGGCAAACCCGGCGGCTTCATCGGCAAGGAGGCGGTGCTGGCGCAGAAGGCGAAGGGTCCGCTCACCCGCCGACTCGTCCAGGTGCTGCTGAAGGATCCCGAGCCACTCATGTTCCACGCCGAGGTCGTGCGCCGCGACGGCGTGCCGGTCGGCTATGTGCGCGCCGCATCCTACGGCCACACTCTCGGCGGCGCCGTGGGGCTGGCGATGATCGAACCGCGGGTGCCGGTCGATGCCGCCTATCTCGGCAGCGGGCGGTGGGAAGTCGATGTCGCCGGTAAACTCTACCCGGCCGTCGTTTCGCTCCGACCCCTCTATGATCCGGAGATGAAACGTATCCGCGCCTGAAGCGCGCGCCGTCGCGCTGCGCCCGGGTGAGCTTCAGCGCGATTCACCCTGCACGGCTCTCAGGCCCGAGTGACGCGCGGCAATCTCCGCGAGCGCCGCCCAGTCGTGCTCGGCCTTGCCGGCCGCGATCGCCTCGAGGAAGTGATCCCGCAGTACGCTCGCAAAGGGCATCGGCACGTGGGCGGCCTCCGCCGCCTCGAGTGCCAGGCGAACGTCTTTGAACCCGAGTGTCAGCTTGAATGCCGCGGGCTCGAAGCGCCGCTCGGCGATGATCCGGCCGTAGGTCTGATACACGGGGGCCGCGAAAAGAGTGCTGGTCAGTATCCGCAGGAACTCGCCGGGTGCGATGCCGTGCGCCTGCGCGAGCGCCGCGGCCTCCCCCATCGTCTCGATGGCGCTTGCGATCATGAAGTTGCCCGCGAGCTTCACCGCATTGGCGCGCTCGGGTGGCGTTCCGACCGGCCAGACCCGCTCGCCGATCGCTGACAACAGCGGGCCGATGCGGGTGATGGCCGCAGGCTCTCCGGCAACGACGATGTTGAGCCGGGCAGCCTGGGCGACTTCGGGTCGGCCAAACACCGGAGCTGCTACGTAAACGATGCCGTGCTCCTGATCGAGCTGCGTGAGCTCGCGGGCGAGTGCGACCGAGATGGTCGCCAGGTTCACGTGGATGAGGTCGCGGGCGGCGTGCTCGAGCACGCCGCCTCCGACGAGCACCGTGCGATGCGCGGCATCGTCCGCCAGCATGGTCATGAGCACCTCGCCGCGCGCGGTGGCGGCGGGCTCGGGCGCAATCCCGGCACCGAGCGCGGCCAGCTCCTGTGCCGGGCCGCTGGAGCGGTTCCACACGGTGAGCTTGTGACCCGCGCGAATCAGGTTGGCCGCGATTGCGCGGCCCATTTGACCGAGACCGATGAATCCCACTTCCATTGTCGGCTCCTTCCGGCGGCCGCGTGGCCGCCGCAAAACACTAATCGATCGGCCAGGGCATCGCCTTCGGCAGCGTCACCGCGCCTGAGATGTCGGGCGCACGATCCCCCGCTGCGCCCTCGGCGGCGCGCCACCAGGGCTCCGCGCGCTCCGTGTGTGCCGGCTCGACCGGCTCGCCTAGACGGGGCATAAGGAGTGGCACGCCGGCCTTCGACCCGAGCTCGAGCAGCACTTCCGCCGGCTGGTCCCACGCATGCATCCCGAGGGCGAAGGTCCCCCAATGAATCGGCAGAAAGGGTGGGCTGCCGAGGAGGCTGAGCGCCTTGAGCGCGTTCTCAGGTCCCAGGTGCATGTCTCCCCAGGCGGGATGGAACGCCCCCACCTCGAGCATCACGAGGTCGAACGGTCCCAGTCGTTCGCGAATCGTCTGGTACTCGGTCGTGAGCCCGGTATCGCCGCTGAAGAACACCGCATGCCGCGAAGAACGAATCACGAACGACGACCACAGGGTGGAATTACGTGTCTTCGGCGTGCGCCCGGAAAAATGCTGCGACGGTGCCGCGGTCACCGTGAGCCCGGTGCCCGGCAGCGTGTGCGTTTCCCACCAGTCGAGCTCCACGATGCGCTCGGGACCTACACCCCAGCTCTCGAGATGCGCGCCAACACCGAGGGAGGTTACAAAGGGCGCCGCGCGGCGGGCGAGTCTTCGGATGGTGGGGTAGTCCAGGTGATCGTAGTGGTCGTGCGAGATCAGCGCGAGATCGAGCGGCGGCAGGGCACGCAGCGGCACGGGCACTGGCTGGAAGCGCTTCGGGCCGATGCAGCGCGAGGGCGAGGCGCGCGCTCCCCATACCGGGTCGGTGAGCACGCGAACACCGTCGAACTCGAGCAGCACCGTCGAGTGGCCGAGCCAGGTCGCCCGCAGTCCGCTCTGCGGCGGCCGCGTCCACCCTTCCAGGGGACTCATCGAAGGCAAGGGGCCCGCGGGCACGCGGCGCTCGCCGCCGCAAATGAACTCACTCAGCGTTGGCATCTGCGCCTGTGGGTCGCGCAGGCCCGGCAGTATCGGGTGGAGGTTGCGGAAGCGATCGCCCACCCATTGAGGCGATGCCGCAATGCGCGAGAGCCGTGCGCCATCCGGTTGTCGGCCCAATGACTTCATGAGGTGATTTTATCCGGTCCCTGGCGGCAATTCGTCCGCTGAAATGACGGGCACGCCCGCGGTGGGCCATACTTCGGGGCAGTGCCGATTCTGACAGGGTGGACGGCGATATGGGCGCGGACGACATCAAGCGCTATCGCAACAACCTGCGCGATGAACTGGACGGGGCAGCTCTGTACACGCGGATCGCGGCGGCCGAGCGTGACCCGGTGCGCAAGGATCTGTTCCTGCAGCTGGCGCAGGCAGAGGCGCAGCACGCCGCGCTGTGGCGCGGCAGACTCGCCGCGGCCGGTATCAGGGAGGAGCAATTTGTCCCGAGCTTGCGGACGCGATTGCTGGGCAGGCTCGCGCAACGCTTCGGCCCACGCTTCGTGCTACCAACGATCGCGGCCGCCGAGTTCTCGGATCGAGACAAGTACGCGCGGCAGGCGGATGCGCACTCGATCTCCGCCGAGGAGCGCGGCCACGCGGCAGTGGTGCAGGAGATCGCCCGAGCACCCGCCGCCGGTACCGTCAGCGGAGCGGACATCGCCGCCTCGGAGCCGTGGCATCGCGCGGCCTCCGGCAATAACTTGCGTGCGGCGGTGCTGGGAGCCAACGACGGTCTGGTTTCCAACTTCTGCCTGATCATGGGCATCGCCGGCGCCGGTGCGAGCAATCGGAACATTCTGCTCACTGGCCTCGCCGGCCTCGTGGCCGGGGCCTGCTCCATGGCGCTGGGAGAGTGGCTTTCGGTCACCAACGCGCGCGAGCTGGCCCGCACTCAGATCTCCAAGGAGGCCGAGGAGATCGAACAGACGCCTCAGGCCGAGCAGCACGAGCTGGCGCTCATCTATCAGGCCAAGGGGCTCGAGAAGACCGACGCGCAGCGCATTGCTGCGGAGCTGATGAGCAACAAGAAAGCGGCGCTCGATACGCTGGTGCGCGAAGAGCTGGGAATCGATCCCACCGAGCTCGGCGGCAACCCCTGGAGCGCCGCCGCCACTTCGTTCGCACTGTTTTCCGCGGGCGCAATCTTCCCGGTGCTGCCGTTCGTCTGGATGCACGGCATGCAGGCGATCCTCACCAGCATTGCCGCCAGTGCGGTGGCGCTTTGCGGGATGGGCGTGCTGACTTCTCTGTTCAACGGCCGCGGACCGTGGTTTTCAGCCGCCCGGCAAGCGGTGTTCGGATGCGCCGCCGCCGCGGTGACCTATGGGATCGGCTCCGTGCTCGGAGTGTCGCTCTCGTAGTCGAAGCCGTGACCGTCTTCACGGGTGTGATCGATTGTCTTATGCGTGAGAAAGGAGCGTTGTAAGCTGGCCGCCGTGCGCCGGAGACCTCGAGTGCTGCTGCTGCAGGCCGTGCTGATGTTTCAGCTGGCGGTGGGGATGTGCTCGCCCGGCGCCCAGGCAGCCCCGCTGGCGTCGCCGCCACCGGGCACGGTCTTCGAGCACTGTCCCGATCATTTCGCTCGAATAGCGCCGGGCACTCACGCGAATCCGACCGCGCCCGCCGCCAGCGCCTACGCGCGCGATCTGCTCAAGAAGCACGATTGCTGCCGTACGCCGGGTTGCCAGTGTCATGGCGCCTTCACCGCCGTGAGCACTGAGCCCACGGTCCCCGGCAGCATCGCCGTCTCGGCCCGGGTCCTCCTCGGAGCCCAGGCGCCAGTCGCGGACTGGCGCAGCGACGAGTCCCTGCGACCACCGATCGCCTAGCTCTTCGCCCGCCCGCTTGACTGCGGGCTCATCTGCTCGTGCGTCCCCCGGCAGCCTGGCAGTCGGGCCGACGCTCGCTTCCCGCTCGCCTGGCGAGGACATTGTGATGTTGCCAACACGGCTCTTTCCCGCGATACGGTCCGTCAGCCGACGACGCTTCGTACAGGGTCTCAGCGGTGTGCTCGCGGTCGCCGGCGTCCCGCGCCTGCGATGGGCTGTTGCCGGCGGTGCGAGCGCCGCGACGCTCTCGGGCACGGAGTTCGCGCTCGAAATCGGCGCACTACCCGTAAATTTCACCGGGACGACGCGTCTCGCCACGGTCGTCAACGGACTCCTCCCCGGGCCGGTACTGCGCTGGCGGGAGGGCGATGTCGTGACGCTGCGCGTCTCGAACCGGTTGTCCGTACCGAGCTCCATCCACTGGCACGGCATGATCGTGCCGGCGGACATGGACGGCGTGCCAGGTTTGAGTTTCCACGGCATCGCCCCGGGCGAGAGCTACCGGTATCGCTTTCAGGTCAACCAGTCCGGCACCTATTGGTATCACAGCCATTGCCGCTTTCAGGAGCAAACCGGACTCTACGGCGCAATCGTCATCACGCCGCGCGCTGGTGAGCGTCACCGCACCGAGCGCGACTACACCATCCTGTTGTCCGACTGGACCGACAGCGATCCTGAGCACGTCTACCGGCTGCTGAAGGTCGATCACGAGTATTTCAACTTTGGTCGGCGCACGCTCGGGGACCTGGTCGCCGATGCGCGCCGCGAGGGATGGCCGCCGACACTCGACGACCGAGGCCTGTGGGGACGCATGCGCATGGATCCGACGGATCTCGCGGACGTCTCGGGCTATACCTACACGTATCTCATGAACGGGGCCACGCCCGCAGGCAACTGGACCGGCCTGTTCCAGCGCGGCGAAAGGGTGCGCCTGCGTTTCATCAACGGCTCTTCGATGAGCTTCTTCGACGTGCGCATCCCCGGCCTGCCCCTCAAGGTCGTCGCGGCGGACGGCCAGGACGTCGAGCCGCTCGCGGTGGATGAGTTTCGGATCGGCGCCGCCGAGGTGCTGGATGTCATCGTGGAACCCAGCGCGGACCGCGCCTACACCATCTTCGCGCAGTCGATCGATCGCTCGGGCTTCGCGCGCGGCACCCTGGCGCCGCACCCCGGCATGCAGGCGGATGTGCCGCGCATGGATCCCCGGCCGCTCCTCACCACGGCCGACCTGGGAATGAGCCATGCGATGGCGGGTATGGACATGGGGCAGACGAGCGGCATGGAGCAGGGCGACGCCGGCACCCGTGTGCCGCATGCCGCAGCCGAGTATGGGCCAACCGTCGACATGCTGGCCGCTCAATCGCAGCCGCGGCTCGACGACCCCGGCGTCGGCCTGCGCAACAACGGCCGGCGCGTCCTCACCTACGCCGATCTGCGCACACTCGGCGGCCCCATCGACCCACGCGCCCCGTCACGGGAGATCGAGCTGAACCTGACCGGCCACATGACGCGCTTCATCTGGTCCTTCAACGGGCAGAAGTTCTCCGAGAGTGAGCCGCTGCAATTCCACTACGGCGAGCGGCTGCGCATCGTGCTCGTGAACGAGACCATGATGAATCATCCGATTCACCTCCATGGCATGTGGAGCGAGCTGGAGTCGCCGGACGGAGCCTTCCTGGTCCGCAAG
>DASYNX010000082.1:0-110724 GCA_036008385.1 Steroidobacteraceae bacterium | reverse complement strand
CTGGTCGGTGCCGCCGAGCTCGACGTCGGCGCGCATCGCGACCGAGTCATAGCCCTGCGCGAGCGGATAGAGGAACTCGTGGATCGAGATCGGCTGGCCCGCCTTGTAGCGCTTGGCGAAGTCGTCGCGCTCGAGCATGCGCGCCACGGTGTACTGGGCCGAGAGCTTCACGATCTCGGCCGCGGTGAGCTTCGAGAGCCAGCGGGAGTTGAAGTCGATGCGGGTGCGCTCGCGATCGAGGATCCGGAACACCTGCGACTGGTAGGTGCGGGCGTTCTCCTGGATCTCCTCCGGCGTGAGCGCCGGGCGGGTGACGTTGCGCCCGGTGGGATCGCCGATGAGGGTGGTGAAGTCGCCGATGAGGAAAGTCACCTCGTGGCCGAACTGCTGGAACTGGCGCATCTTGTTGAGCAGCACCGTGTGCCCGAGATGCAGGTCGGGCGCGGTCGGATCGAAGCCCGCCTTGACGCGCAGCGGCACTCCGCGACCGAGCTTCTTCCTCAGGTCCAGCCCGGTCAGCACTTCGTGTGCGCCACGCTCGAGCTCTGCGATCTGTTCCTCGAAATTCATGTCATTCCCGTGATGCGCGCCCGGAAGTGAGTCAGCGGACGCGGGTAGATTTTCCCGTGAGCAAACCCCGGACCCCAGGGGTGTCGCAGTTAACATACATTGACCCAGGGGTCGGGGCTTCGGTACGGTGCGCCCTTTTAAATCATTCGCATAAGCGTTGTCGATGGCGTTCAACTTCAAACTGCCCTTCAAACCCTTCAATTTGCTGTGCCGGCCGCCTGCGCCAGCCGTGTGGCTGCAGGTGGGCGCCTGCGCCGTGGTCGGCTGGTCGCTGCTGTACGGGAACCTCGCGGTGCAGCGCAGCGGCGACGCCGAGAGCGTGCCGGCGGCCGAGACCGACGCCGCGGCGGCCAGCGAGCCGGCCGCGGGGAGTCCTGAGGCAGCTGTGATCCACCGTGCCGGAACGACCTCCGGACTTCAGCTTGCCGGGGCTCCGTCACTCGAGGGCGCGAGGCTCGCGCTGTCGACCATCGACGTCATCGTCAGCCGCAATGACACCCTCGACCGCATCTTCCGGCGCCTGAAGCTCAACCTCGCCGACCTCGCCTCGGTGCGCAGTCTCCCCGGCGTGCGCACCAGCCTCGATAGCCTGCGCCCGGGCGAGTCCCTGCATCTGACGCACAAGGACGGGGAGCTGTTCGGACTCGAGCGTCGCCTCAACGAGAGCGAGACGCTCAAGGTCTCGCGTGACGGCGAGAGGCTGCGCGCGAACGTGCTGCAGAACCCGCTCGAGACGCACACGCGCACGCTCCGCGGGCTCATCGACAGCTCGCTGTTCGAGGCCGTGGAAGCCGCCGGCGGTCACGATCAGACCGCGGTGGAGCTCGCCGACATCTTCGGCTGGGACATCGACTTCGCGCTTGGCGTGCGCCCGGGCGATGCCTTCGTCGTGACCTACCAGGAAATCTGGCGCGACGGCGCCTACCTCAAGGACGGGCCGATCGAGGCGGCGGAGTTCGTCAACCAGGGACGCAACTTCCGCGCCGTGCGCTATACCGACACGGAAGGCAACTCGCACTACTACACGCCCGACGGCATGAGCCTCCAGCGCGCTTTCCTGCGCACACCGGTGGAATTCACCCGTGTCAGCTCACGCTTCAGCTCGGCCCGCCTGCACCCGATCCTGAACCGCATCCGTGCCCACAAGGGTGTCGACTACTCCGCCCCCATCGGCACTCCGGTGCACGCCGCCGGCGACGGACGCATCCGCTTCGCGGGCTGGATGAACGGCTACGGCAACTTGGTCGAGATCCAGCACTCGCCCAGCGTCGTGACGGTCTACGGCCACCTGTCGGGCTTCGCCCACGGCACCCGGGTCGGCGCGCACGTGACGCAGGGCACCGTCATCGCCTTTGTCGGCATGACGGGCCTGGCAACCGGTCCGCATCTGCACTACGAGTACCGCGTCAACGGGGTGTTCAAGAACCCCCAGACCGTGGCGCTCCCGGCCGCGGCCCCGATCGATGCCCGCTGGCGCGCCGACTTCCTCACGCACTCGGCGCCGCTCTTGACCCGCCTCGATCTCTCCGCCGGGCCGCTGCTCGTCTCGCGCTGAGCGCACCGCCGGGCGCCGGGGCCATCGGGGCCGCCGCAACACCGGGTTTGAGCTGCGCTACGACGGTTGTTAACAGTACCGTCGCGCCGCACTGGTATCCTTGACCGCCCGGACGGCGCAGCGCAGCGAATCAGACATGGATACGCCCGACCTCAAGGCGCCCCAGCAGTACATCAACCGGGAGCTGTCGTTCCTCGAGTTCAATCAGCGGGTCCTCGACCAGGCGTTCGATGAGACCGTACCGCTGCTCGAGCGCTTGAAGTTCCTGTGCATCTCCTGCAGCAACCTCGACGAGTTCTTCGAGATCCGGGTGGCGGGGCTCAAGCAGTTGCAGGAGCTCGGCGGCGGTCAGCTGGCCGCCGACGGCATGTCGATCCCCGAGCAGCTGACCGCTATCCACGATCGCGCCACGCGCCTCGTCTCCGATCAGTACCGCTGCCTCAACGACCTGTTGCTTCCGGCACTCGCCGCGGAGGGCGTGCCGCTCCTCGGCCGCGCCGACTGGAGCCCCCAGCAGATCGAGTGGCTCGAGCAGTACTTCGAGCGCGAGATCGAGCCGGTGTTGTCGCCCCTGGGACTCGACCCCGCGCGTCCCTTCCCGCGCATCCAGAACAAGAGCCTCAACTTCATCGTGCGCCTCGAGGGCAAGGACGCCTTCAACCGCGACAGCGAGCTCGCGATCGTGCAGGCGCCGCGCTCGCTGCCGCGCGTCGTGCCGCTGCCGAGTGGCGGCGCGAGCCGCGACTGCGTGCTGCTCTCGACCATCATGCAGGTGTTCGTGCACAAGCTGTTCACGGGCATCAAGGTGATCGGCTGCTACCAGTTCCGCGTCACCCGCAACAGCGACCTGTTCGTCGACGACGAGGAAATCGACGACCTGCGGCGCGCCCTCGAGGGTGAGCTGGCACACCGCCGCTACGGCGCGGCCGTGCGGCTCGAGACCTCCAGCGACTGCCCCGAGGACATGGTGAAGTTCCTGCAGGCGCAGTTCGCCTCCAACGGCCTCGACACCTACCCGGTCAACGGCCCGGTGAACCTCAACCGTCTCTCGGCGGTGTACGACCTGGTACAGAGGCCGGATCTCAAGTACCCGATCTTCACGCCCGGCACGCCCAAGCGCCTCGTGGGAAGCTCCGACCTGTTCGCCTGCATCCGCCAGAAAGACGTGCTGCTGCATCACCCCTACCAGAGTTTCGCGCCGGTGATGGACTTCCTGCGGCAGGCGGCCGCCGATCCGCAGGTGCTCGCGATCAAGCTGACGCTCTACCGCGCCGGTAACGACTCGCCGCTGGTCGAGGCACTGGTGTCGGCCGCGAATGCCGGTAAGGACGTCACGGTCATCGTCGAGCTGCGGGCGCGCTTCGACGAGGAGGCGAATATCGAGCTCTCCAACCGCCTGCAGGAGGCGGGCGCGCACGTCATGTACGGCGTCGTGGGCTACAAGACGCACGCCAAGCTCGCCCTCGTCGTGCGCCGCGAAGCCGGCGGGATCCGCCGCTACTGCCATCTCGGCACCGGCAACTATCACCCGCGCACCGCGCGGCAGTACACTGACTACGGACTGTTCACCTGCGACGATGAGGTCGGCCAGGACGTGCACGAGCTGTTCCTGCAGCTCACCAGCCTCACCCAGACGCCGAAGCTCAACCGCCTCACCCAGTCGCCCTTTGGCATGCACGAGATGGTGCTCGCCAAGATCGCCCGCGAGGCGGAGCACGCCCGCGCCGGGCGGCCGGCCCGGGTCATCGCCAAGATGAACGCACTAGTCGACCCGCAGGCGATCGAGGCGCTCTACCGCGCCTCCTGCGCCGGGGTGAAGATCGACCTCATCGTGCGCGGCGTGTGTGCGCTGAGGCCGGGGGTACCGGGGGTGTCGGAGAACATCTCGATGCGCTCGATCGTCGGGCGCTTCCTCGAGCACTCGCGCGTGTTCTACTTCGAGAACGGCGGCGAGCCGGACATGTTCTGCGCCAGCGCCGACTGGATGGAGCGCAACTTCTTCCGCCGCGTCGAGGTGGCCTTCCCGATCCGCCGCCGCGAGCACCGCGAGCGGATCCTGCGGGACCTGAACTTCTGCCTGAAGGATAACAGTCAGGCCTGGGACCTCAGGCCCGACGGTCACTACCAGCGCATCCATCGCGGCAGCGCGCGCGCCCACAACGCGCAGTCGGAGCTGCTCGCGACCTACGCGGCAGGCCCCTTGGCGTCGGTGTAGTCAGCTCCCGCTGAACACCCGCATCCGAAAGCCGCTCAGGCGCAGGTAATCCACTTCCTGCTGCAGGTCCGCGGAGGTGAGCGGGTAGTCCCGCAGCCAGCGTGCCGGGAAGCGCACCTCGAGCGAGCGCGGCGTGGCGGTCAGAGCGATCTGCGGCAGCGCGGTGGAGCTGCGTCCACGGTGCAGCAGCACCGCGAGCCGCAGCAGCACGATCAGGTGAATAGCGCTGCGGTCCCACGGCGGCACGAGCTCCTCCACGCCCTCGAGCGCCAGCTTGCGGCGATGGGCACCGACCAGGCGTGCGAGCAGCCGCTGCTCCTCGCGCGGGAAGCCAGCCATGTCGGCGTTCTCGAGCAGATACGCGCCGTGGCGGTGATAGCCGCTGTGCGAGACGTCGAGGCCGATCTCGTGCAGCCGCGCCGCCCACTTGAGCGCCAGGTACGCGAGCGGCTCCTCCAGCTTCCAGGCCTCGCGCGTCTGCTCGAGGAAGTTGTGCACGGTCGCCTCGACGCGCTCCGCCTGCGCGAGGTCGACGTGGTAGCGCTGCTGCATCGCGCGCACGGTGCGCTCGCGCGCATCCTCGTGCTTGTAGCGGCCGAGCATGTCGTACAGCAGCCCCTCGCGCATCGCGCCTTCGGCGATGCGCATCTCCTTGATGTCGAGCACGCCGAACACCTCGGCGAGGATCGCGAGCCCTCCGGGGAACACCGGGCGGCGGTCCTCGGTGATCGGCTCGAGCACGAGCTCGCGCGTGTGGCCGGCATCGATGCAGTAGTCGATCGCGCGGGTGATGCCCGCCGGGGTGATCGACAGCGCTTGGCTGTCGAGCGCCCGGATCACCTCCCCGATGGCCCGCACGGTGCCGGAGCTGCCGGCGCAGGTGTCCCAGCCGCGGCGGCGAAACGCCGCCTGCACCGGTTCGAGCTCGAGTCGTGCCGCAAGGCGCGCGCGCTCGAAGCGCTTGGCGGAGATCTTGCCGTCACGGAAGAAGCGCTCGCTGAGTGAGACGCAACCCATCTGCAGGCTCTCGAGCTCGAGCGGCGCCAGTCCCTCGCCGATGATGAGCTCGGTGCTGCCGCCGCCGATGTCCACCACCAGCCGCCGCCCCGCCTCGGCCGGCATGGTGTGCGCGACGCCCGAGTAGATGAGACGCGCTTCCTCAATTCCGGCGATGATTTCGATCGGATGGCCGAGGGCTTCGCGGGCGCGCTCGAGAAAGGCCTGCTTGCGGTGCGCGAGGCGCAGTGCGTTGGTGCCGACGACGCGCACGCTGTCGGCGTGCATGTCGCGCAGGCGCTGGCCGAAACGCTCGAGACACGCCAGCGCGCGCGCCGCGACTTCCTTGTCGATGCGGCCGTTCTCGGCGACACCGGCCGCCAGGCGCACCATCTCGCGCAGGCGGTCGATGATGATCAGCTGGCCGTGCGAGTGGCGCGCGACCACGATGTGGAAGCTGTTGCTGCCTAAGTCCACCGCCGCCAGAACGTCCGGGACGGGGCGAGGAGCGCTGCGGGTGGAGGATTTCGATTCGGGGGAACGGGTAGCGACAGCCGCAGGCACGCGCGCGGCCGGGAGCTCAGGCAGCCGAGAAGGACGAGCCGCAGCCACAGGTGGTCGTTGCGTTCGGATTGCGGATCACGAACTGCGCGCCTTCGAGCCCTTCCCGGTAGTCGATCTCGGCACCGGTGAGGTACTGCACGCTCATGGGGTCAACGAGCAGCCGCACGCCCAGGTTCTCGATGCAGGTGTCGCCCTCCTGGATCGCCTCATCGAACTCGAACCCGTACTGCAGGCCCGAGCAGCCGCCACCCTGCACGAACACGCGCAGCATCAGCTTCGGGTTGCCCTCGCCGCGAATGAGGTCTCCGACCTTGCGGGCGGCCGCATCGGTGAACAGCAGCGCAGGGGCTTCCTGCAGCGCCTCGGTCACGTCCATAGTTTCCATATCCTCAGATGCAGTCTAAGAGGCGGGGGCGAGCAGGTCAAAGCGGCACTTCACAGTGCCTGAATCAGCCCGCCGGGGTGCCCGCCGTACCCGCCTCGGAGGACGCGGGCGCCTGTGGCGCCTCCGGCGACAGGCGTACCAGCTTTCCCTTGATCTGGGCGCCCAGCGTCATTTCAATGGTCCCGTAGTAGACGCTGCCCTCGACCTGGGCCGTCGCGCCGAGCACCACGCGCTCGCGGGCGTGAATATCGCCCTTCACTGCGCCGTTCAGCAGCACGTTCGGCACCTGCACCGTGCCCTCGATGAAGCCGGTCTCGCTCACTGAGAGCGTGGATTCGCGCGACTCGTCCGAGCGCACACTGCCGACGATGCGACCGTCCAGGTGCAGCCCGCCCTGGAACTCGACGTCGCCCTGCACGCGGACGCTTTTGTCGATCAGCGTGTCGACGCGGGTCTGGGGATCGCGGGTGAACATGCCTGATGCTCCGGTGCGGATCGCGATGAGATGTGTTTCAGGGGGACCCCTCGACGGTCCACAGGAAGGACTGCGCCAGCGGCGCCACGTCGTGGCGACTCGACTGCACTTCGACTGCCAGCCGCTCGGGCTTGAAGGCCAGCGGGATCGTGAGCTCCGGGTCGAAGTTCTGCAGATAGCGGAAGGCATAGCGCAGCTCGCGCACTCTCCCGGCGGTGAGCGCGGGCAGATCGAGCGTCTGTGCGCGGCCCGATGCGGAGCCATCGAGGCTCAGGTGCACGGTGCCCGAGGCCTCCGACTCCGCACGCCCCGAGCGCACCAGCGACATGTGCAGCACGAACGTCGCCGGCTGCGAGCCCGCCGTGATGCGCAGCTGCTCGATTTTCACACCGAGTGTGGCGGCGCCCTGCCCCACGACTCCGCGGTAGAAGGCGAGCTCCTGCGACTGGCGGGCCACCTGCGCCTGCAGGTCGCCCATGGCGCGCGCCACTTCCGCCTGCTCGCGCGTGCGGCCCATGCGGATGGTGTCGAGTTCGGCGAGCTTGGTGCGCAGCTCGCGGTTGTTCTTCTCCAGGTGCTCGATCCGCACTTCGAGCTCGGTGCGCTGCTGCGCCGCCGCCTGCCGATCGTAGCCGGCGTCGTAGCGCCCGAGCTCGTACACCACGTAGAGCGCAAACACGCCGACCAGCACCGTCGCGGCGAACAGCGCGGTGCGCAGCGCCGGCTGGTGCCGGCGCACCACGAGCGGCGTGGCGCCGACCCGACCGAGTATGGAAGCGAGTGCGCCCAAGCCGGCTAGGAATCCGCGGACTCGGGCGCCGCACGACCGCCGCGCGCGGTGACCTGGTCCCACCACTGCGGCAACGGGGGATGCTTGCCGCGCGGAAACGCGAGCGGCGCGAGCTCGGTGAGCGCGCGCGCATACACCGGGCGCTTGAAGTAGATGACCTCCTTGACCGGCTCCCAGTACGAGGTCCAGCGCCAGCTGTCGAACTCCGGGTCCGCCGTGCGCTTGAGGTCGAAGGTGACGTCCTCGTTCTTGAGCCGCAGCAGGAACCAGCGCTGCTTCTGTCCGATGCAGACCGGATGCTGGTTACGGCGCACGTAGCGCGCCGGCAGCCGGTAGCGCAGCCAGCGCTCGGTCTGTCCCATCAGATCGACACCGGCCTTGCCCACACCGATCTCTTCCTCGAGCTCGCGGTACAGCGCCTGCTCGAGCGACTCGCCCGAGCGCACGCCGCCCTGCGGGAACTGCCAGCCGCGCCCGCCGCTGCGACGGCCGAGAAACACCTCGTCGCGGTTGATCAGCACGATCCCCACGTTGGCGCGAAAGCCCTCCGAGTCGATGACATCGCTCATACGCAAGGCGAGTCTGCCATAAGGGGCGACCGCCGTGCCTGCGGCGCTCTTCCCAAAGATGGCGTTTTCCAACAAATTCGATGACGCTTACGACTCCTGTCACACAACCGGCGGCGGGCAGCGGGGGTCATGCGGGGATCTAAGGTTGCGTCAGGCGCATCGCTGCGGGGCCTCGCGATCCTCGTGCTGTCGGCAGTCGTGGTGCTGCTCGCCGCCCTGCTCATCGGCAGCTCGGGGATCAGCCTCTCGCGGGCGTTCGCCGCGCTCGCCGGCGGCGGCGATGAAGCCTCCCGCACGGTGCTGCTCGCGGTGCGCCTGCCGCGGGTGCTGGCGGGCTTCGGGGTGGGGAGCCTGCTGGCGCTCTCGGGCGTGCTGCTGCAGGCGCTGTTCCGCAACTCCCTCGCCGACCCGTACGTGCTCGGGGTTTCGGGCGGCGCGGCCGTCGGCGCGCTGCTCGCCATGATGGCCGGCGCAGCCGCCGTGATGGTGCAGTCGGCGGCGGTGGCCGGCGCGCTCGCTGCGGTGGGGTTGGTATATGTGCTCGCCCGCGGCGGGGGCACGCCACGGCTGCTGCTCACCGGGGTGGTGCTCGCGAGTGCCTGTGGGGCCCTGGTGAGCGTGCTGCTCGCGCTGGCGGATTCCTCGCGGGTGCGCGGCATGGTGTTCTGGCTCGCCGGGGATCTCGAATGGGCGGTCAACCCCTGGTTGAGTGCCGGCGCGGCGGTGCTCGCCGTGTCGGTGGCGATCCTGGTCGCCCGGCCGCTCAACGTGCTCGCCGCAGGCGAGCTGCGCGCGCGCAGCGTGGGGCTCGCGCTCGAGGCTTGGCGCACGGTGCTGTTCATCGCCTGCGCCACACTGACGGCGCTCGCCGTGGTGAGCGCCGGTACGGTCGGCTTCGTCGGCCTCGTCACGCCGCATGCGGTGCGCCTCATCTTCCGTACCAGCGATCACCGCTTCGTCGCGCCCGCCGCCGCGCTCGCCGGCGGCACGCTGCTCGCCGGGGCTGATCTCGTGGCGCGCACCTGTGCTGCTCCCCGCCAGCTGCCCGTCGGCGCCATCATGGCACTCGTCGGCGCGCCACTCTTCGTGACGCTGCTGCGGGGGCGCGCGCGTTAGCTACGCCACCACGTTCGGCGACGTCGCGATCCGGTTGCGCCCGGCGCTCTTGGCCCGGTACAGCGCCGCGTCCGCTTCCGCGATGAGCCGCTCGGCCAGCACCTTGTAGTCGCGGCTGCCGGGACCGGGGCTGGCGGCGGCGACACCGATCGACAGCGTGATCGTCTCGGTGGGCCCGTTGCTGATCGTGACCGGCAAGTGCCGCGCGGCGTGCAGCACGCGCCGCGCCACCTTCTCGCCATCCACCATCGAGGCCGGCGACAGCACCATCGCGAACTCATCACCGCCGAAGCGCGCACCGGTGTCGCTCAGGCGCATCTCGGCGTCGATGCGGTGGGCCACCTCGCGCAGCACCTCATCGCCGGCGAGGTGCCCGTACTGGTCGTTGATGCGTTTGAAGTGATCGACGTCGATCATGAGGCACACGATCGATCTGCGGGCGCGCTGCGCGCGCGCTAGTTCCTCGCGCAGCCGGGCATGCAGGTAGCGGCGGTTGTGAAACCCGGTGAGAAAGTCGGTGAGGCCGCTGCGCAGCAGCCGCGCGCGGTTGACGGCGTTCTCGACGCAGATCGCGGCCACCAGCCCCAGGTGGGCGAGAAAGTCGCTCGCCAGCTCGTTGGTGAAGCGCATCGGGTCGCTGCTCGAGAACACCAGCACGCCGTCGAGCTGATCGTGACGGCGCAGCGGAATGAGCGCGAGGCTTCCCGGCGGCGCGATGCCGGGCACCAGCAGCTCGTGATCGGCCCTGCGGTAAAGACCGAGCCACGGGCGCTCGAGATTGGCGAGCTGCGGAGCGACGGTCACCAGGGTGTCGACGAAGCACACCCCCGGCGGCTCCGGGCCCGCGCTGGCATCACCGGAGAGCAGGTGCCGGATCTCGTGTTGCGGGTCGTGCAGGATGAGCGCCACCTCATCGAGCTGGTAGGAGCTGCGCAGCCCCTCGATGACGCGCTCGAACAGCTGCGTGAGCGAGCCGGCGCGCAGCAGCTCGAGCTCGCGCTCCTGCGTCTTGCGCAGCAGCGAGTCGTTGCGGCCGACCTCCTCGGTGAGTGCGGCAAGGCGCGCGTGCAGCAGGCGGTTCTCCTGCTCCAGCGCGCTCAAGTGACTGTCCGGCGGCTCCTCCGCCAGCGGCTCGGTCCGGGATCGGCGCATTGGGCGAGAATCCTCCTGGTCTCTCAAGCGCGGCGCTCCGCCACGCTGCGTCGGTCCTCCAAATAATCGCGCCCACGGCGCATCAAAGCAACGAATCCGTGGTGATCCTGCGAGAGCACCGAGGTGCGCACGCGTTCCACCGCCTGGGCGAGGGCCTCGAGCGACTCGGCGCCGTAATCGTTGAGGCTCTGTATTTCATAATAAAGTTCGGGACTGTCCTGGGCAACGCGGCTGGCGACCTCGAGCTGGGCATCGAAGGTAGTGCTTGACATGCGTGCCAGCTTCGGCGCCGCCTCACCGCTCTCGGCGAGCACGGTGAAGAAGGCGATGTTGAGCGCGTGCGAGAGTCCGAGCACGTAGGCGATCAGCCGGTCGTGCTCGTCGAGGCTCATCACCACCTGTTCGGCCATGGTGTGTGCGAACAGCTCGCGCGCGCTCGCGAGCGCGGCCTCGTGCCCCAGGTCCACGAACACCACGTGCCGTCCCGAGAGGAGCTCGGTGTCGGGCCCGAACATGGGGTGCAGCGAGGTCACCCGGCAGCCGTGGGACTTGAGCGCCATGAGGCCCGCGCGCAGCGGCGATTTGAGCGAGCCCACATCGAAGATGACCCCGGGCGGGCGGCGCAGCGCCAGATCCCGCAGGATCTGATCGGTAATGCCAAGAGGCGTCGCCAGCACGATGAAATCCTGCCTGAGGTCGGTGTGCCGCCAGTCGGTGACGCCGGTCACGCCCTGTGGCGGCTGCGCCGGGTCGGCCACCTCCACCGCGAATCCCTGCGAGGCGAGAAAGCTCGTGAACCAGCCGCCCATCTTGCCGGCGCCGCCGATGACGAGCGCGCGCCGGCCGCTGCCGGACCCGTGCGCCACGACGCTCGCCTGCTCCTGGGTGGTGAGCGATGAGCGGATCAAGAGGCGCAGCAGCTGCTCCGCGAGCGCCGGCGCCACGCCGCGCTCGGCGGCAGCGGCACGCACGCCCATGATCACCTCGCGCTCGCGCTCGTAGTCGCGCGTCGGCCGCCCCGTGGCGCGCTTGACGCGCGCGACTTCCTCGCTCACGGCCTTGCGCTCCGCCACCAGCGCAATGAGCTGGCGGTCGAGTTCGGTCACCCGCTGGCGCAGGTCCTGCAGCGTCACGGTATCGCGCGTCATGGGAAAGCGTGCCTCCTCGGGAACCGGTCCTTTCTATCGGGGCACAGCGGGGCGTGCAAGGGCCTGCCAGACGTGGATGCTGAACCGCCGTCCCGGGGGCTCCTGCGCCAAAATTGGCACGCGCAGCTCGCCGCTGGCGGCGTCCCAGAGAAAGGGATGGCCGCTCGCCGGGTGCGTCGACCAGTCGGGATGCTGCCTGAGGAAGGCCGGAATCGCGTCGGGTGCGATGCGCTGCCGGCGGATCTCGTAGCCCGCCCTGACGAGGCGCTGAAGCGCAGCGCCATCCCAGGCACGCGGCGGATAACTGTCGTACATGGGAGTGGCCACCGCGACCAGGATCTTGCCGATCGGGTTGTAGCTGAAGGGCAGCGTCCACACGCTCTGGTTGTCGGGCAACCATCCCGCGGTCGCGCGCGCGGCGTAGAACTTCGCCGGATCGGCGGCCGCGAGCATCTGTCGCGTCGTCTGACGGGCGAGCAGGTTCTCGGTCGCGCTGAGCTTGAGGAAATGCCCGCTCACGCGGTTCTCGGCACCGCTCAGCCAGCCGTGCAGGTCGCCGCGCCCGGGTCGCGCGCGGCTGAAGGCCGTGGCCGAGAGATCCGACCGGCGCAGGAAGGAGCAGATGATGCGGAATTCCGCGGGGAACGCCGTGCCGATGTCCCACTCCCGAAGATCGAACAGCGGCACCAGCGTGTCGGCCGTCTCCTGCGGCGGCAGCACGACCTGCCCGTCGGCGATCAGATCGGCCAGCAGCAGATAATCGGACTCGAGGTTCGCGACCGAGAGCATCTTCCACAGTAGCTCGCCGTCTGCCGTGAGCACCGCGCGCCACAGCTGCACGTCGCTCTCGAGGTCAGCAAGCGCCAGCGCGCGCTCGTGCGCAAAGCCTGAGCGCACATGCAGCGCAATCGCGGCGAGAAAGAGCTTGCGCACCTGGGTCGGCGTCATGGCAAACGGCGCCTGGTCGCTCGGGCGCGCGGTCTCGCGGTAGGTGCGCAGCGCGATCAGCGCAAGATAACGCTGGTAGAGCTCGCTGTTGTCCGCCAGCAGCTGCTCGATCTGCGGCTGGTGGCGCGGCGCCGTGCTCCACACCGACCCGACCAGCGGCTGCAGGAAAGTGACATCGCCTTTGAAGTCGAGGCGCTGCGGATCGCGCGCCTGCAGCGCGGCCAGCTTCGCCGGTGTCGGATCGTGCAGCACCGCATCCATGCTCTGGTTGTAGCGCTCGATCCTCGCCTGCCCCACGGCAGTCACCGACTGGCCCGGCGGAGCGTCGAACCCCTGCAGCGCCACGTAGATGTTGTCTTCGGGTCTGGAGGAATCCGGGGCGGGCAGCTGCAGCAGGGCCAGCGTCTGTGCCGTCAGCGGCTCGTCACGCCAGTTGATAAGGAAAGCCACGGCGAACAGCAGCAGCGCGAGCAGCAACAGACTCCCCGCGACGATCCCGATCCCGGTGAGCAGGATCCGGATGGTGGGCCAGGCTTTCCTCATGCGTGAGCTCCGTGTGCGCCGCGCCTTGCGCCTTGCGTCGCGGCAATTTTAGCGGCCGCGACAGCGACGGGAAGAAGGCTCTAACATGCCCGGCATGGCCGAGCACCGCGAACTCCTGCCCGATCCCCTGCCCGCCGAGCCGCTCGCCATCGTGAGCGAATGGCTCGCGCAGGCCTGCGCCGCGGGCCGCCAGCCGAACCCGAATTCCATGGTGCTCGCGACCAGCACGCCGGGCGGAAAACCGAGCGCGCGCGTCGTGCTCTGCAAGCACATCGCCCCGCAGCCGGGCTTCCTGGTGTTCTACACCAACTACCTCTCCGGCAAGGGCCGGGAGCTCAAGGACAACCCGCGCGCGGCAGCGGTCATGCACTGGGACGCGCTGCATCGCCAGGTGCGCGTCGAGGGGCGTGTGACGCTCGCGCCCGCGTCCGACAGCGATGCCTACTTCGCCTCGCGCGCCTGGCAGAGCCGCATCGGCGCCTGGGCGAGCGCGCAGAGTGAGCCGATCGCCTCACGCGCGCTGCTGCTCGAGGAGGTCAACCGCACAGCCCGGCGCTTCGGGGCACCGGCACCCGGCTCCCCCGGGGCGGACGACTCGCTCGCGCTCACCATCCCGCGCCCGCCGCACTGGGGCGGCTACCGGCTGTGGGCGGAATCGGTGGAGCTGTGGGTGGAAGGCGCGGCGCGCATCCACGATCGCGCGCTGTGGACGCGCCGCCTCACGCCCGGCACGGCAGACTCCTTCGTGCCCGGCGCCTGGGGGGCGATGCGGCTGCAGCCCTGAGCCGCAACCACGCCGCTCCAGCAGCGATCGACGCCCGTGTGGAAGAGCCTGCGGATAATGCTGCTGCTGCTGGTACTGCTGGCCGTGGCGCTCAGCACCTGGCTCGATCGCATCGCCACGCAGAGCTGGCGCGAGACGCTGTGGGTCGGGGTCTTCCCGCTGAACGCCGACGGCAGCACGCAGGCGCAGGAATACATTGACGGGCTGAGCGTGAAGGACTTCGCCGCCATCGAGGAGTTCTTCGCACGCGAAGGGCACCGCTACCGACTCACGCCCGAGCTGCCGGTGCACGTGGAGCTCTACCCGCAGGGCTCGAAGCTCCCGCCCGGACTCGATCCGGCCGCCGGCCCCCTCGCCGTGGCGTGGTGGAGCCTGAAGCTGCGCTGGTTCGCCGCACATGCGACCGAGCTGCCGGGGCGTGTCCCACCGCGCATCCGCCTGTTCGTTCTCTATCACGATTCGTCCACGCTCGAGCGCGCCCCTGACTCGCACGGCCTGCAGAAGGGCCTGGTCGGCGTCGTGCACGCGTTCGCCGACCGCCTCATGGCGGGCAGCAACAACATCGTCATCGCGCACGAGCTGCTGCACACGGTGGGCGCCAGCGACAAGTACGATCCCAGCACCGGGTCACCGCTCTTTCCGGCCGGCTTCGCCGATCGCGATCGCAGGCCCCTTTACCCGCAGCAGCAGGCGGAGATCATGGCCGGACGCCGTCCCCTGTCGGCGCAGGAATGGGAGATGCCCCGTACTCTCGCGAGCGAGGTCGTTGGTCCGGAGACCGCGCTGGAGATCCGATGGATCCACTGAACGGTCCCGGTACGGGACGGCACGGTCTGTGCGCAACGGGGCTGCGCGTGCAGGCGGGAGCGCGCACGCTGGTGCGTGATCTTTCGGTGCAGTTCGCTCCCGGCGAGCTCGTGGCCATACTCGGCCGCAACGGCTCAGGCAAGACGCTCACGCTTCTTACACTCGCCGGGCTGCTTGCGCCCGGCGCGGGCGCCGTCTCGCTCGATGGCACGGCGCTGCCCGAGCTGCACCGCCGCGCTCTCGCGCTCAGGCTGGGCCTCTTGCCTCAGGATCTGGAAGACGCCTTCGTCACGACCGTGATCGAGACGGTGCTGATCGGCCGTCACCCGCACCTCGCTTTCTGGCAGTGGGAGACCGCCGAGGACGAGCGCCTGGCGCGCGCGGCGCTCGCGGCCGTGGACCTGTCCGATTTCGCGACGCGGCGCATCGACACCCTCTCCGGCGGCGAGCAGCGTCGCGTCGCCGTTGCGGCGCTGCTGGCGCAGCAGCCGGGGATCTTCCTGCTCGATGAGCCGACCAACCACCTCGACCCGCACCACCAGCTCGCCGTTCTCGGCCTGTTCCGCGAGCTGGCGAACTCAGGTTCCACCGTCATCACCACGTTGCACGACCCGACGCTCGCCGCACGCTTCGCCGACCGGGTGCTGCTGCTCTACGGCGACGGGCGCTGGTCGCTCGGCCCGCTGGCCACGACGCTCACCGCGGCGCATCTGAGTGAGCTCTATCTCGCGCCGATGATCGAGCTTGGCAGCGACGGACGGCGGGTGTTCGTCAGCGCCTAGTCGGGTCGCGACGAATCAGATCGCCCCTAGCGGGGACCGAGCGACTGCAGCAGCGGCGCGTGCAGCAGCCCGTTGGTGGCGAGCACGCTCGCCGTGCCGAGGCCGACCGGTGCGCCCTCGAGATCGGTGAACGTGCCGCCCGCCTCGCGCACCAGCACGGTGAGCGCGGCGATATCGAGGATGTTGATGTCGGATTCGATCACCACGTCCAGCGAGCCGCGCGCGAGCAGGTGATAGTGCGCGAAGTCGCCGTAGCCGCGGACCCGATCGATGCGCTGGATGAGCTCCCCGAAGCGGCTCCAGGTGGGTGAGCGCGCCACGCTCTTCAGGTTCCCGGTGGACACGAAGGCATCCTTCAGCTGCGCAACGTCGCTCACGCGGATCGGGCGCTCGTTGAGGAACGCGCCCGCGCCGCGCTCCGCCCAGGCGAGCTCGTCATAGGCCGGCGCATTCGACACCCCGAGCACCAGCTCTCCGGCGCGCATCAGTGCAATCTGCGTCGAGAAGAACGGTGCCTCGCGCATGAACGACTTGGTACCGTCGATGGGGTCGACCAGCCAGATGCTCTCCGCCCCCATGGCATGCTGGCCGGTCTCCTCACCGTAGAAGCCGTAGCCGGGGAAGCGCTCGCTCAGGATCGAGCCGATGACCTCCTCGGCGCGCACGTCGGCCTCGGTCACCGGGGAGGCATCCGCCTTGATGCGCACCGCGGGGTTCCTGCGGTAGAAGGAGCGGATCACCTCAGCGGCCGCCCGCGCGGCATCGAGCGCGGCGCTGAGTTCTTTCGATGGCATACTGGCTTAGCATACGACGGGGACACACATGAGCGCCGAGATTGCCAAACAGGAGCTGCTGGGCGTGCTGCAGCGCCTGTCCGCCGTCGACCGGTCGGTGCTGGCGGCGACCCTCGAAACGCCGAACAGCCAGATCGCAACCGTCAGGGGCAGCCCCAACGACGTGCTGTGGTCGAAGCTGGTCGAGCTCGGCTTCGCGCGCGAGATGGTGCTCGACATCGAGCTGCCGCCGCAGCTCAAGCACATCCAGCCGCGCTCGTTCGCGCTCACCGCTGCGGGGCGGAGCGCACTGGCGGAGCTGCTGCCGAAGCTACCGCCGCCCTGAAGGAGTTGCAGCTAATGGGCAACCGCCTGAGCAAGATCTACACGCGCACCGGCGATGACGGCACCACCGGACTCGGCGATGGCAGTCGTACGCCCAAGGACAGCGCCCGGGTGGAGGCCTACGGCACCGTGGACGAGCTCAACAGCTCGATCGGTGTGCTGCTCGCTGTCCCCGGGCTTCCCGCGGCCGTGACGCAGTGCCTGACTGAGGTACAGCACGAGCTGTTCGATCTCGGCGGAGAGCTGTGCATCCCGGGGCACCACGTCATCACCGCTGCGCACGTCACCCGGCTCGAGAAGACGCTCGATGACTTCAACGACACGCTGCCCGCGCTCAAGGAGTTCATCCTTCCCGGCGGCGGTCCGGCGGCCGCCGCCTGCCATCTCGCCCGCACCGTCGCCCGGCGCGCCGAGCGGCGCGCCTGGACGCTCGCCAAGGCGGAGGACGTCAGCGTCGAGGTCACCAAGTACCTCAACCGCCTCTCGGATCTGCTGTTCGTGATGGCGCGGGTGCTGGCACGCGACGAGCGCGGCGTGGAAGTGCTCTGGCGCCACGACCGCGGCAAGGCGAAGTAATCTAAGGGAGCGAGCCTGCGCGTCGCCGCGCGAGCAGCGTCCGCAAGCGCGCCCAGTCGAACGTCGGTCCGGGATCGGTCTTGCGTCCCGGGGCGATATCGCTGTGACCGGCGAGCGCCTGTGCGGACAGTGTCGGATACGCCGCGAGCAGCGCCGCGGTGAGCGCCGCGAGCGCCTCGTACTGCGCGTCCGCGTACGGTGTCTGATCCGTACCTTCGAGCTCCACGCCGATCGAGAAGTCGTTGCAGGATTCGCGGCCCTGCCACGAGGACTCGCCGGCGTGCCAGGCACGCTGCCCGAAGGGCACGTACTGCACTATCTCGCCGTCGCGCCGGATCAGCACGTGCGCCGAGACGCGCAGCGTCGCCCGCTCGCGGAACGCAGGGTGGGCGTCCGCCGGCAGCGTGCCGGTGAACAGCCGATCGATCCACGGGCCACCGAACTCTCCGGGCGGCAGACTGATGCCGTGCACGACCAGAAGCGCGGGCTGCATGCCCGCGGGGCGCGCGTCGAAATGCGGTGAGAGCACCTGACGCACGCCGGTGAGCAGTCCCGTGCCTGAGTCGATTTTGGGAAGCGCGGCACTCACGGTGAGCACTCTACCGCGAGCAATTCATCTGATGCCACAATCCCCACATGAATTCCCTCAATACGCAGTACATCACGCGCGACCTCGCCCACGTATGGCATCCGTGCACGCAGATGAAGGATCACGAGCAGCAGCTGCCGCTGATTCCCATACGGCGCGGCGAGGGGGTGTGGCTCGAGGACTTCGACGGCCGCCGCTATCTGGATGCCGTGAGCTCCTGGTGGGTGAATCTCTTCGGCCATGCCAACGTGCGCATCAACGCCGCGATCCGCACGCAGCTCGGACAGCTCGAGCAGGTGATCCTCGCCGGCTTCACGCACGAGCCGGTGATCGCGCTCTCGGAAGCCCTCACCGCGCTCGCCCCGCCGGGGCTCACGCGCTGCTTTTACGCCGACAACGGCTCCTCCGCCATCGAAGTGGCGGTGAAGATGAGCTTCCACTACTGGCGCAACCATGGGGCGAGCGCCAAGCGCCGCTTCATCACGCTCTCCAACAGCTACCACGGCGAGACCCTGGGCGCGCTCGCCGTCGGCAACGTCGATCTCTACAAGGAGATCTATCGCCCGCTGCTTATGGACGTCATCACCGTGCCCTCTCCCGACTGCTTCGAGCGCGCCGCGGGTGAGAGCTGGGCGGAGCATTCGCGGCGCCGGTTCGCGCAGATGGAGCAGGCACTCGAGCGCCACGCCGGCGAGACCTGCGCGGTGATCGTCGAGCCACTGGTGCAATGCGCCGCCGGCATGCGCATGTACGATCCGGTGTACCTCGCGCTGCTGCGCGCGGCCTGCGACCAGCACCGCGTGCATCTGATCGCCGATGAGATCGCGGTGGGATTCGGGCGCACCGGTACCATGTTCGCCTGCGAGCAGGCCGGCATCCGCCCCGATTTCATGTGCCTGTCGAAGGGTTTGACCGCGGGTTATCTGCCGCTGTCGGCGGTCATGACGACCGACGAGATCTACGCGGCGTTCTACGACGAGTACGTCAAGCTGAATGCCTTCCTGCACTCGCACAGCTTCACCGGCAACCCGCTCGCCTGCACCGCAGCGCTCGCGAGTCTCGCCATCTTCCGCGAGGATCACACGCTCGAGCGCAACCGCGCGCTCGCGGCGCACATGGGCGAGCGTGTCCGCGACCTGGCCGGGCATCCGCACGTAGCGGAAGTGCGCCAGCGCGGCATGATCGTCGCCATCGAGCTCACCGCCGACAAGGGCCGCCGCACCCCCTATCCCTGGCAGGAGCGGCGCGGGCTGATCGTCTACCGGCATGCGCTGACGCGCGGGGTGGTGCTGCGGCCGATCGGCAACGTGGTCTATTTCATGCCGCCGTACGTCATCACCCCGGCCGAGATCGATCTCATGGTGCAGGTCGCCCGCGAAGGCATCGAGCGCGCCACGTGCGACTGACGCGCGTCTATGTCGATGCGCCGCTTGCGCCGGGCGCGCGTGTCACGCTCTCGGGGAACGCCGCGAGCCACGTCACGCGCGTGCTGCGGCTGCGGGTCAGCGAAACGCTGACCCTCTTCAACGGCCGGGGCGGTGAATACGCCGCAGCGATCGACACGGCGCACGGCGGGGAGGTGACGGTCACGGTCGGCGAGCATCGGCCGGTCGAGCGTGAATCGCCGCTCGCGCTCACGCTCGCGCAGGGTATCTCGCGCGGGGAGCGCATGGACCTGGTGGTGCAGAAGGCCACCGAGCTCGGTGCCGTACGCCTCGTGCCGCTCCTCACCGAGCGCAGCGTGGTGCGCCTCGATGCCCGGCAGGCAGACCGCAAGCGCAATCACTGGCGGGCCATCGCGGTCGGCGCCTGCGAGCAAAGCGGTCGCAACCGCGTGCCGGAAGTGCTGACACCGCTGGCGTTGCGCGACTTCCTGCGCGCGGCGCCCGCAGGCCCGTCCGGGCGAGGGACCGCAGCGCTGCAATTGCTGCTCTCGCCCGCCGGCGCGCGCTCGATCGCTGAGCTCGCCGGCCCGCTGAGCGCGGTCACCGTCCTCATCGGCCCCGAAGGCGGGCTGGACCAGGCCGAGCAGCAAGCGGCCGTGGCCGCAGGCTTCACCCCCGCGCGTCTCGGCCCGCGCATCCTGCGCACGGAGACTGCCGCGATTGTCGCGCTCGCGCTGCTGCAGCGGCAGTTCGGCGATCTCGGCTGACTCTCCCGAGCCGCGGCGACCTACGCGCCGCTTCGTCCGCGTTATGTCTAACGCGGCCGGGAGCTGTGGAACGGCCCGCAGCGGACGTCGCATACTTATCGCCGGGAAGGAATCATGTTTCGCACGCGTCATCGCAGCAGCACACTGGTCGGCGCGCTGGCCGCCTGCCTCCCGGCGTCGGCGGCGGTACCGGCGCTGCCCTCCTACATCAGCAACCTGATCCCGGTGCCCGCGAACGCGGCGAGCCTGGTGCCGACCGCCATCAACAATCAGGGACAGGTGACGGGATCGATCCTGTTCGCCAACCAGCCGGCGCACGCGTTCCTTTACAGTCAGGGCACGGTGGGCGACCTCGGCACGCTCTACTACCCGGGTACGACGATCCAGGGCGCGGCCTCGGGTTCTGCGATCAACAACGCCGGCGACGTCGTCGGCACGTACACCGATCCGATCAGCCAGAGCTGGTCCTACGGCTTCGCCTACCACGCTGGCCGGGTGACGACTCTCGCCGGTGCCAGCGGATTTACCAACTGCACCGCCACCGGCGTCAACGACATGGAGCGGATCGTCGGCGGCTGCTCGACGCTCGATAGCGCTTTCGCGGCGGTCTACGCGAGCGGCGTACCGCAGCCGGTCGGGCCCACGGGCGGGTCGGCGAGCGCGGTCAACCACTACGGGCAGGTGGCCGCTTCCGGCACGGCGTCGGGGTTCGTTTACGAGAACGGTGTCGTGACGACCATCCCCGCGCTCGCGACCATCGCCGCGCCCGCACCGCCCGCCACCCCGACCGCCGTCAACAACGCCGGTCAGGTCGTCGGCTGGGAATCGGACAACGGCAATTTCGCTGCTTTCTTCTACAGCACCAGCACCGGCACGACGCAGGCTCTCAGCGAGGTTCCCGAGAGCACCGTGCAACCCTCCATCAGCATCAACAACGCCGGACAGGTCGTGGGCTCCACCACCGCGGTGAACAGTGGAATCGCGCTGCCCTACTTCGTCGCCAACGGGACGATGACCAACATCAACGCGCTCATCAGTCCCGACGATCCCAACCGCACGTTCGTGACGATCACCAACGCCTACGCCATCAACGACAGCGGCTCGATCCTGGCCACGGGCTTCGACAGCCGCACCCAGGTCAGCGGCGTGTACGTGCTCACCCCCACCGCGCCCCTGAGCACCGCCGTTTCCGTCGCGGCGCCCTCGGCCGCAGTGACCGGCACGGCGTTCACGGTAGCCTGGACGGATCAGAACGCCGCCTCCTGCCAGGCCACCGGCGGCAGCGGCAATGATGGCTGGGCGGGGGAGGTGTCGACGAGCGGCGGGCAACAGTCGGTGACCGAGTCGGCTGCCGGCAACTATGCGTTTACGCTCGCCTGCACCGGCAACTCGGGCGCGGTGAACTCGACCGCCAAGGTGGCCGTGACCACCAGCGTAATGCCGGGGTTGAGCGGCGGCGGCGGCGGATCGCTCGACCTGCGAACGCTCGTGGTGCTGCTTGCGCTCTCATCGCTGCGCGCGCTGCGCGCGCGGCGCGCGATCGCCTAGTTGCGCGGCTGTGCCGCGGCCACCGCCGCGGCATGCTCCAGGAATCTGCGCGCCGCCCCCGTGGCGCCGGGGCAGTTGTGCACCAGGGTGACGTAGTACTCGGCGGCGAGCGAGCGCTGGCCGAGCTGCTCGGCCGCCTGCGCCGCCCCCAGCAGCGCATTGAACCGATTGGGGTCGCTGCGGAGCGAGGTCTGGTACTCGCGCAGCGCCGCGGCAGTGTGGCCGCCGAGCAGCAGCATCTCGGCGAGCATCTCGCGTGCCGGTGGCTCGACCTCGCCCTTGCCCATCTTCGCCTGGCGATCCGCCACCGGCCGCAGCAAGGCGACGGCGCCGGTGAGATCACCGTTCGCGAACGTGGCCCAGGCGCGGATCTCCGCCGGGGCGGTGAGACCGAGCGTGCCAAGCGGTGGCGGCGGCTCCTTCCTGAGGAGCCCAGCGAGCGCGCGCCGCGCCTGCTGCGCGGCGCGCGCGTCGTGCCGGTGTCCGGCGGCCGTCACGTGTGCGAGCAGCGTGAGCGCCTGACTGTAGGCATCGCCGCCGGCGATCGGCGTGAGCTTCGCGGCCATGGTCCAATCGTGCGTTTCGATGGCGTACAGCGCCGGGAAGCGCGCCTCGACGGTGGCGTAGTAGTCGGGATAGCGTGCATCTACCTCTGCCGGCGTGACGGCGGCGGCCTCCGCGACGATCGCCTGCGCCTCCTCGTCATGTCCGATCTGAAGATAGGCGTACTCCAGGAACTCCATCGCGTGCAGGCGATTCTCTGCGCCCATGTGCATGCCGGCCGGATCCTCGGCGGCGGCGCGGGACGCGAGGTTCGAGCGGATGTCCTCGGGCCATAACCCCAGTCGCGCGAAGATGTGCGACGGCATGTGCAGGGCGTGTGGCGCAGCGGGCGCGATGGTCGCGTAACGCTGCGCCGCGGCCAGCCCGTCGAGAGCCATCTGCGGGTTGTCGCAGGCGTGGATGAGGTAGTGCGCGATGCCCGGATGATCGGGATGCGCCTGAAAGAGCGGCCCGAGGATGGCGTAGGCCTTGTGGGGGTTGACGAGCGTCACGTCGTCGGGCGGGTCCGAGGCGAGCAGCGCCAGGGCGTAGAACACCTGTGCCTCAAGATCGTCCGGGTTCGCCTGCGACAGCGCGCCCATCGCGTCGCAGTAGAGCCGGGCGTG
Organism: Steroidobacteraceae bacterium; assembly: GCA_036008385.1. GTDB lineage: Bacteria > Pseudomonadota > Gammaproteobacteria > Steroidobacterales > Steroidobacteraceae > 13-2-20CM-66-19. The sequence continues at coordinate 88,173 of DASYNX010000082.1, read as the reverse complement.
CTCGCGCGCCTCGCGCGGCGTGTAGCCGTCGTAGAAGAGATGCAGCGCGTGCACGTAGGCCGCCTCGCGCGGGGTGCGCTCGCTGGCCGCGTCGGCGGCGGCCAGCGCCCCCTGTGCGGCGACCAGCCCCGCGGGCTGCGGCCAGCCGTTGATCTGCGGGAAGTGGGTCATGGCCTCACCCCAGTAGCCCATCGCACAGCCGGGATCGGCCGCGACCACCCGCGCGAAGGCATCCGCGGCGGCCTCGTACCAGAAGGAATGCAGCAGGCGCACGCCGCGGTCGAAATCGGCGCGCACCTCAGGCTTGCAGGAGATCTCGAAGGAGACCGAGCCGAGGGCGCCGGCCGGCAGCTCATCGCCTGCCCGAAGCCCGCGGGCGCCCGAGAAGACGAGAACGAGGCAAGCCGCGAGCAGCCGGCAGGTGATACGCAAGCCATTCCCTCTGACCATGCCTCGACCGCCACGCGCGCGATAGCGGCTGCCCCTGCCGATCCGCTAGGCGGCGATGCTGGTCTCGTCGGCGATCATCTCCTCCAGGCGCTCCAGGTCGGGCACCAGGGGAATCTCGTTCACCATGCGGATCTGGCAAATGACCGGTGAGCGCTCCGGGAACACGCGCGAGTTGTCCGGCCGCACCACGTCCGAGCTGACGCGCACCAGCTGCGGGAAGCCCTGGCTCACGAGTGCGAAGTTGCCGCCTTCGACGCGCGTGCCGAGCGCATGCAGGATGACGATGCGGGTGCGGCCGCTCGCCGGCGGGATCATCTGGCCGCAGGCGCCCTCGAAGGACACCAGCGGCACCGCCTTGCCGTTCCAGGGCACGGTGCCGATGTACCAGGGCGGGGCGCCGGTCATCTCCGAGGGCGTCTGGAAGCCGATCACCTCGGCCACGCAGGCGCGCGGAATGATCAGCCGGCCGTCGACCAGCGGGATCAGGAGGCTGTAGATCTCGGTGACGCGCTCGGCCATGGATCAGCTCCCGTACGCCTGGGCGCGCGCCGCCGCGCGCCGCCGCTCGACCAGCGGCGCGATGGCATCGAGCAGCTGTGCCTCCTGGTAGGGCTTGCCGAGGTAGTCGTCGACGCCGAGCTCGATGGCGCGCGCGCGGTGCTTCTCGCCCACGCGCGAGGTGACCATGATGATGGGCACGTCCTTCAGGCGCGGATCGTTGCGCACGTGGGCGGCGACCTCGTAGCCGTCCATGCGCGGCATCTCGATATCGAGCAGGATGACGTCCGGTACGTTGTCCTGCAGCAGCGCCACCGCGTCCATGCCGTCGCGCGCCGTGAGCACGCGCATGCCGTTGCGCTCGAGCAGCCGCTGCGTCACGCGGCGCACGGTAATGGAATCGTCCACCACCATCGCGAAGGTGCGCCGGTCGCCGCCGCGCTCCCTGGGCGGCGCGGCGGGCAGCGCCCGCGTGCGCCATTCGCCGCGCACCAGCGCGCCGATGTCGAGAATGATGACGATGCGGCCGTCGCCGAGAATGGTGGCGCCGGAAATGCCGCGGATGCCCGAAATCTGCGGGCCGACCGACTTCACCACGATCTCGCGGCTGCCGACCAGCTCATCGGCCACCAGGCCGGTCGAGTGCTCGCCGGCGCGCACCAGCACCACCGGGATGGTCACGTCCTGACCAGGGAGCTCGGAGGGGTTGAGCCCGACGAAGGTCGCCAGGTGCTGGAAGCGGTATTTCTGTCCGCCGTAATCGAATACCGAGGCATCGCGCCCGAGGTGCGCAGCCACTTCCGACTTCGACAGTCGCAGCACGCCCTCGACCGTGGGCAAGGGCAGCGCGTAGAACTCTTCGTCGACGCGCACCACCAGCGCATGGCTGATGGCCAGCGTGAGTGGCAGGCGGATGGTGAACACCGTGCCCTCGCCCGCCTTGGTCTCCATGTGCAGCGCGCCGCCGAGCCGCTTGATCTCGGTCGCGACCACGTCCATGCCGACACCGCGGCCGGCCTGCTGCGTGACCGCGCCAGCGGTGGAGAAGCCGGGCTCGAGGATGAGCTGCATCGCGTCCTCATCGCTGATCGTCTGTCCCGCGCCGATGAGCCCGAGACTCAACGCCTTGTCGCGGATCGCCTTCAGGTTCATGCCGCCGCCATCGTCGGTGAGGCGCACCATGACCTCGGCGCCTTCGCGGTGCAGCTCGAGCAGGATCTGGCCGGTGTCGGGCTTGCCGCGCTTGACGCGTTCGTCGGGCTTCTCGATGCCGTGCACCACGGCGTTACGCAGCATGTGCTCGAACGGCGGCAGCATGCGCTCGAGCACCTGGCGGTCGAGCTCGCCGGAGGCGCCCTCGACGGTGAGCTCGGCGCGCTTGCCGGTGTCCGAGGCGGCCTGGCGCACGATGCGCGCCAGGCGCTGCACGTGGCGCTGGAACGGCACCATGCGCGTGCGCATGAGCCCGTTCTGCAGCTCGGTGATGGTGCGTGCCTGCTGCGTCAACAGGTTCTGGGTGTCCTTGGCGAGATTCTCGAGCAGCTGCTGGATGCTCGCCACGTCGTTGGCGGTCTCCGCGAGCGCGCGCGAGTACTGCTGGATGGAGGAGTAGCGGTCGAGCTCGAGCGGATCGAACTCGCTGCGGTGCGGTCCCTCCTCCTCGTGTTTGTGCAGGATCTGCGCCTCGGTCTCGATCTCGAGACTGCGCAGCTGTTCCTTGAGGCGCGTCACCGTGCGCGACAGCTCGCCCAGGTTGAAATCGAACGAGCCGAGCTGCTGCTCGAGGCGCGCCCGCGCGATGCTCGCTTCGCCGGAGATGTTGAGCAGCTGATCGAGGAGCTCGGCGTCCACGCGCGCCATTTCCTGCCGCTCGGTCGCGACCACGGGCTCACGTCCGGGCGGCACCGGCTGCGGGGGTGCGAGCCCCTCTTCCGCGTGCGACTCGGGCGCGCGCGCACGCGCAAACGGAGAAGCAGACCCGAGCGCCGCGGCGGACGTCCAGGCCGGATGCGCTGCCAGTGCGACCGTAGCCGCCGGTGCGGCAGCCGGCGCAGCGGCTGCGGCCGGCGCCGCTGCAGTGTGTGCAGGCGGGGCGGGGGCAGCAGCGGACTCCGCAGCGGCGCCCCCCTCCTGCGACAACAGCAGCTCGGCATTGAAGTTGGCGAGCGCGGTATCGGTGCCGGTACCGAACGTCTGGGTCAGCTCGAGCGCCGGCGCTTCCGCTGCGGGCGGCGCAGACGGCGCGGGCCTCGCGCGGATCTCGCGGGGCGGGGCTACCGGTGTTACGGAAGCGGCGGCCGGCGCTGCCGCTGCCGCGCGCGCCGGCGCTGCAGCAGCGGGCGCGGGTGCCGGCGGCGCCGCCGCAGGTCGTGCGGGCGCCGGCGCAAGCGGTGCGGCGGCCGTGGGTGCAGGCCGGGCCGTTGCCGCCATGGCGGGCGGTGCCACGGCCGGCCGCGACAGGCTTTGCAGCCGGGCGACGATGGCACGCGCCGGCAGCATGCGCCGCCCATTCGCGACCTGCTCGCGCATGCGCGCGAGCTCATCGAGGCTCGCCTGGATCGCATCGAACAGTGCGTCGTCGGCGGTGAGCTTGCCGGTGTCGACCAGCATGACGAGCGACTCGAGCTCGTGCGCCAGGTCGCCCATGGGCACGAGGCCCGCCATGCGTGCGCCGCCCTTGAGGGTGTGCAGGGGGCGCTTGAGGCTCAACCGATACTCGGCGCTCGCCGGCTGCGCGCGCCAGTCCGAGAGCGCGTGCTCGGAGGCGTCGATGAGCTCGGTCGCCTCGTCGGTGAAGATGGCGGCGACCTCGGGATCGAAGTCGAGACCCTCGTCGCCGAGCTCCGCCTCGACCCCGACCGCGGCGCTGCCCGCCTGTGCTTCAGCGTGAGCCGCGACGGCTGCGATGCGCTCTTCGAGGCCCTTGTCGGCACGCTCGATGCGCTCGAGCAGCCGCCAGTGATTGACGAAGTACCCGGTCGACTCGTCCAGGTGCATCGCGACGTTCTCCATCGCGACCATGCAATCCTCGAGCAGCGACAGATCCTCGGTCTCGAGGCCCACGCCGCTGCTGAAGGCGCGTCGCAGCCAGTGATCGAGCGGCTCGGCGAGGCGGATGCCGTGGCGCGCCTGCGCCATCTTCGAGCTGCCGGAGAGCGTATGGCAGGCGCGATAGACCTCTTCGGGCATGGCGTGCGGCTCGGGCAGGCCCGACTCGCGCGCGAGGTAGGCGCGCACCGTCGTCACATGCGCCGTGGTCTCGCGCGCGTAGATGTCACGCAGCGTTTCATCCGGCAGCGCAGCCTTCGCGGCGGCTGTGGCGGCAGGTGCCACCACGGATGCCCGCTGGGCGGGCGGCGCGCTCGGCACGAGCCTGCCGACGGTGCTGGAGGAGAGCGTGTAGGTGCCCGCCGGCGAGGACTCGGCCTCCTCCTCCGCAGCTTCCGGCCGCGCGCCGGCGCCTGGGCGGCCGGCCGCCAGCGCGTGGGCGCGCGAGGAGATGGCCGCGATATCGGCACGCACCGGCGCGCCGGTCTCGAGCTGCGTGATGAGCTCGGGCAGGACATTCACCGCGGCACGCAGCGTCTCGAGGATCGCCGGCGAGCGGGTGAGCGTGTTGTCGAGCACGCGGTTCAACAGGTTCTCGATCGACCAGGCGAACTCGCCGAGCTCGCGCGCGCCCACCATGCGCCCGCTGCCCTTGAGCGTATGGAAGGAGCGGCGCGTCGTCGCGAGCGCATCGCGCTCGAGCGGGTTCTGGTCCCAGATCGGGAAGATGCGCTGGATCTTGGCCAGCTCCTCGTGCGCTTCCTCGATGAAGAGCTTCATGAGCTCCGGATCGGCGTGCTCGACGGGAGCGGCGGCGCGGGCGGAAGCCGCGAGGGTCGGGGCCGTGGCACCGACGCCGCTGAGGTCCGGTCGCGCCACGGCGGCGGGCGCGACGCTCGGGATCTGCACGGTGTGCGCGTAGGCGCCGGGCTCGAGCGGCGGCACGGTCGGCGGCAGCGGGGTCGGCTGCTGCTCGAGCGCCTGCACGCAGGAGTGCGCGTTGTCGAGCATGTACCAGGGGTCGGCGCGGCCGGCCTGGAGCGTCTCCATGTAGTACTCGAGGCTCACGATCGCGTCCGCCAGGCGGTCGATGAAGCCGGGCGGCAGCACGTGTACACCGGGCTGCATGACGCGCCTGAGCTGCGTGGTGATCGCCTCGATGATCTCCACCGCGCGCGTCTTGCCGAGCAGCAGCAGTCCCGCCTTCATGCCGCGCATCAGGTCCTGCCAGCTGTCGAGGCCCGCGGCATCGAGCGTGCCGCCGACGCTCTGCGTCACGGCCTCCTTGATGCGGGCGAGGTTGACGATGCACTCGCGCAGCACGGCCGACTGCACCTGCTGGAACTCGGTGTCTGTGGCGGGCTGCGGCGCTTCCGCGTCCACCTCCTTCGGCGGCAGGATCAGGCTGACCAGGCGGTCATCGAGCTTGTCCTCGACGCCGATCAGCGTCGCGGCGATCTCGACCAGCGTTGCCTCATCGGCGCGCAGCTGACCGCCGACGATCTTCCCGAGCCGCTCGGTCTCGGCCTGCACGCTGGCGCGCAGCTCGCCGAGGCCGAGGACGCCGAGGGTGTCGCCGATCTTGCGCAGCATCTCGACCTGCGCGGCGAGCTCCTGCGGCTGGCCCGCCCCGCGGCGCACGAAAATGTCCAGCACGTCCTTGACCTTGCCGAGATCCTCGCGGATCGCGGCGGCCACGGTTTGCATGAGCTTCACCGACGGAGCGGACAGGTTCTCGCGCTCCTGCTCGATGCTCTCGTCGACCGGCAGCAGCTCGTTGAGGCGGAAGGAGGCGCGCACCGCGCTCACCCGACCGCCGGAGGACTCGGAGCGGCCGACGTAGTAAAGAAGATTGTTGAGCAGCTCGACCGCCGGGGACTGGGCATAGCGCGCCTCGCCGTGGTCGTAGAGGCGGCGGATCTCGCGATCGCCGAGGCCGAGCAGCCGCTTGATCGACTGCCCGCCCTCGAGGCCGTTCTCCTGCAGCGCCTCGACCACGGCGCCGATGACCCACCACAGCTGGAACACCGGCTGGCGGGTCGCGATCTGCTCCAGCTTGCGCGCCACGGCGGCGAGGATCTCGAGATTCTGCTCGACGCGCTCGCCGCGGATCCAGCCGATGAGGCCCACCTGGTAGCGCGCGCGCAATCGCCGCGCCCACTGCTCGACCGTCAGCGGCGGCTCGCCGGCGGTGAGTGCGACCGGCTGCGCCTGCTTGTCGGATTTGAGGTTCAGGAGCAGCAGCGTGCCTTCCGACAGGAGCGAGTTGCCGCGCACCGCACGCAGGTCGTTGAGCAGCGGCAGCAGCACCAGCGCCAGATCCCGCCCGCCGGCCAGCACGCGCTCGAGGTAGCTCGGCAGCTGCACCATGGCGCGCATCAGCGCATCGAGGCTCTCCGCCTGGCTCTTGCGCTCGGTGTGGGTGCTAAGCAGGTACTGCGCGACGTGCTCCATCTCCTCGGTGAGCAGTGCCGCGCCGTAGATCTCCAGTACCCGCAGCACCCCCTGCACCTGGTGCAGGTCGTGGGCGCAGCGCTCGAGCAGCGCCGCGTTGTCGGGTTGCTCGACGTAGCTCTCGAGCGCGCCGCGGGCCTCCGCCAGCGTGGCGTTGACCTCACGACCGACCAGATCGAGTGTCTGAGAAGCGACTTCAGGCATACGAAGGCTTTCGCATGGATTCTAGGAGCCGCCGAGCGCGGAAATCTGCCGCAACTTGGCCGTGGTGAGCGTCGACTCCTCGAGACGCTTGAAGGGGCCGCTCGAGCCGGCGCGGTCGCCGCTGCCGGGCAGGCGGAAGCCGGCGGCCGACTTACGCAGTCCCGCCGAGAGCTCCGCGAGCTTGGCGATGGCGATCGAGGTGGCCTGGGTCGAGTCGGCCGTCTGGGCGCTGATCTCCTTGAGCACCTGCATGTTGCGGGCGATGTTCTGGGCGGCGTGGGTCTGCTGGCGGGCGCTGCCGGAAATGTTCTGCACCAGGCTCGCGATCTGGTTCGATACCTGCTCGATCTCCTCGAGCGCCGCTCCCGCGTTCTCGGCGAGCAGCGCGCCGCCGACCACGTCCGTGGTGCTGCGCTCCATCGACACCACCGCCTCGTTGGTGTCGGTCTGGATGGTGCGCACCAGCACCTCGATCTGCTTGGTCGCATTGGCCGCGCGCTCGGCGAGCCGCTGCACCTCGTCGGCGACCACCGCGAAGCCCCGGCCGGCATCGCCCGCCATCGAGGACTGGATCGAGGCGTTGAGCGCCAGGATGTTGGTCTGCTCGGCGATGTCGTTGATCAGCTCGACGATGTTGCCGATCTCCTGCGAGCTCTCGCCGAGGCGCTTGATGCGCTTGCTGGTCTCCTGGATGGTCTCGCGGATGGTGTTCATGCCGTCGATGGTGCGGCGCACGGCATCGCCGCCCTTGTGCGCCACCTCCACCGAGTGGCGGGCGACGTCGGAAGCGCGCTCGGCGTTGCCCGACACCTCGGCGACCGAGCCCGCCATGCTGGCGGCCGACTCGGTGGCGGAGGCGATCTGCTTGGACTGCGCGCCGGAGGCCTTGGCGAGGTGCTGCGACAGCGCCTGCGTCTGGCGGGTGGCGGAATCGAGCTGGATGGCCGAGCCGTTGATGGTCGTCACCAGTCCCCGCAGTGCGTCCACCGCGTAGTTGATCGAGTCGGCGATCGCACCGGTGATGTCTTCGGTAACGGTGGCCTGCACGGTGAGGTCGCCGTCGGCGAGGCTCGAGAGCTCATCGAGCAGCCGCAGGATCGCCTGCTGGTTGCGGTCGCTCTCCTTGCGCTGCGCATCGGCCGAGACGCGCTGGCGCTCCACGGCACGGCGCATCCGCAGCGCACCGATGAACCCGGCCACGAGCAGCGCGAGTCCGAGCACCAGCAGGACCAGCGGCACCCACACCAGCAGACCCGCGGCGGGAGACTCGGCGGCGCGGCGCGGCGGCGCGGCGCCCGCGGCCAGCTCACGCGCATCCGCGGCGAGGGCGCGCGCCGTGGCGGGGGCGTCGGTGAGCCGCTCGCGCGTCTTTACCACCGCGGTGGCATTGGTCATGAGGCGCGCGAAGCGTGCATCGGTGGCGAACGGCGCGTTGGGGGCGCCCGCAGCGGCCTCCTCGAGCGCGTGCTGGCTCTGCTGGAAGCGGCTGAGCGCGGCCGCATCGCCCGCCACCGCATCGCCGGCGTCAAGGGCGAGGTCGTAAAGGGCCGCCGCCGGCACCGCTGCGGCGGCCGGCTCAACGTGCGGCTGCAGCAGGTAGTAGGCCGCGCCGCTGCCGACGAGCAGCAGCGTCGCGAGACCCAGCAGCAGCACGAGCCCCCGGGGCGTGCCGTCGCCGGCGCTCATGCCGCCGCCTCCGCGAACGCCGGACTCTCGAGGATGGCGCGCAGGCTCAAGACCGGCCACTGCTCGTGGGCGCGGCGGAATGCGCCCGCGAGATAGCGCTCGCAGCGCGCCACCGTGGGCGGGGCCTCGCCGGAGAATTCCCCTTCGGCGAAGCGCCGGAAGCCCAGCACTTCATCGACCAGGAGCCCGGCGGGGATCTCGCGGTGATTCACCACCACGACGCGGGTGTTGCGCGTGACGGGCGTGACACCGCTGCCGAGGAACTGCCGCAGGTCGATGACGGGCAGCAGCTGGCCGCGCACGTTGGCGAGACCCTTGATCCAGGGCTTGGCACCCGGTACGCGGGTCGGGCTGGTCGGGACCCCGAGCACCTCGCGGGTCTCCTCGCGCGCCACCAGGTACAGGTCCCCGGCCATGCGCAGCGCGACGCCGACCCATTCGCGCCCGCCGGTGGCTTCCTCATTGAGCTGCGCGGAGACCGCGCGACCACGCCGCTCGAGTTCCGCCAGCAGCTCGAACGGCCGGTCGCGGAGCGACTTGAGGTCAATCTCGGCTGGGGCGGTCGGCTCGGTCATGTTTTCGGGGCGCATAGCCGCGCGAGCGGCCACGCTCAGGGGGACAGGGTCGCCTGCGCTTTGGCGACCAGTTGATCGGGGGACACGGGTTTCACCATGTAGTCGACCGCACCCTGGCGCAGGCCCCAGATGCGGTCGGTCTCCTGGCCCTTGGAAGTCACCATGACGATCGGAATGGAGCGCGTGCGCGGATCGTTCGCCAGCGCCCGCGTTGCCTGATAACCGTTCATCCCGGGCATGACGATGTCCATGAAGATCAGGTCGGGATTCATCTCGCGCGCCAGGCGCACGCCCTCGGCGCCGTCGGCGGCCGCCGCGGTGCGGAAGCCGTGCCTCTCGAGCGCCTTCTGCATTACGTGTAGCTCGGTCGGTGAGTCGTCAACGATCAGGATCAGCGCCATGACCATCATCTCCCGATATGGGTCTCGATCGCTGAGAGCAGTTCGTCCTTGGTGAAGGGCTTGGTCAGATAGTGTTCCGAGCCGACGATGCGTCCGCGCGCGCGATCGAACAGCCCATCCTTCGACGACAACATGATGACCGGGATGGAGCGAAACACCTTGTTGTGTTTGATGAGCGAACAGGTCTGGTAGCCGTCGAGGCGCGGCATCATGATGTCGACGAACACGATGTCGGGCTGGTGGTCGGCGATCTTGGCGAGCGCGTCGAAGCCGTCGATGGCGGTGAACACCTCGCAGCCTTCCTTCGCCAGCAGCGTCTCGGCGGTGCGGCGGATGGTCTTGCTGTCGTCGATGACCAGTACCTTCAGGCCCTGGAGCTTGCTGTTGTTGCCGGTCACGGTCAGGGAACTCCTCTCAATAACGCCGGGCACGGCCACGCCACGGGCGCGCGTGCCACGCTCACGCGTGGCGGGACTGACGAACCGGCGCGAAAACTAAGGCTCACGGCGGCGAGCGCTGTCCACACAGCCACTTAGTTTCACGGGGTCCCCCGCGCGCGGGCAAGCGCAGGGCGGTTTTAACATATCGGTACACCCCCTGCTATGCCATGCACGTCACGTTTTTCGAAGGTCGTCGCGGCCGGCGGCCGGGCGCCCCCGCCGGCGGCAGACCCATTCGCGCCGCCGACGAGCATAATCACGCCGATGGCCACCCCGAAACGGCTTGGCGTGGTGATGGATCCCATCGACGCCATCACTTACGCCAAGGACTCGACGCTGGCGATGCTGCTGGCCGCACAGGAGCGCGGCTTCGAGCTCGCCTACCTCGAGCAGCGCGACCTGCTGCTGCGCGACGGCGTGGCCTACGGCTACATGCGGGCGCTCAGCGTGCGCGCCGATGCGGCCGACTGGTTCACGCTGGGTCCGGCAGTAATGGCTCCCCTGCGCGCTCTCGACTGCCTGCTGATGCGCAAGGACCCACCGTTCGATACCGAGTACATCTACACCACGTACATCCTCGAGCGTGCAGAGGCCGGCGGCGTGCTGGTCGTCAACCGGCCCCAGGGCCTGCGCGATATGAACGAGAAGGTGTACACGGCCTGGTTCCCGCAGTGCTGCGCCCCGACAGTGATCACGCGCGACATGGCGGAGATGGCCGGCTTCCTGCGCGAGTACGGCCGCATCGTGGTGAAGCCGCTGCACGGCATGGGCGGACGCTCGATCTTCGTGCTGGACAAGGAGGATCGCAACGCGCGCGTGGTGTTCGAGACCCTCACCGACTACGGCACGCGCTTCGCCATCGCACAGCGTTACATCCCGGCCATCGTGGAGTCGGGCGATGCGCGTGTGCTGCTCGTCGACGGCGAGCCGGTGCCCTACGCCCTGGCGCGCATTCCCTCCGCCGACGACCACCGCGGCAATCTCGCTGCCGGCGCCCGCGGCGTCGGCCGCCCGCTCAGCGATCGCGATCGCTGGCTCGCCGGTCAGATCGGGCCGACGCTCGCCGCGCGCGGCATGCTGTTCGTGGGCCTCGATGTGATCGGCGGCTTCGTGACCGAGATCAATGTCACCAGCCCGACAGGAATCCGCGAGCTCGACAAGCAGTTCGGCCTGAAGATCGGGGATCTGCTGATGGGCGCCATCGAGCGGCGCCTCGCCGCCCGTGCGCGCGCGGCCGAAGCACGTGGCGCAGCGCGAGCGCCCGATGCGGGAGGCACGGCGCCTGCTGCGTCCGCCGGGCCCGTTGCGCCCGCCGCACCCGCTTCACCCGCCGCGGCTGCTGCAACCGCCACGCCGGCGGCTCCCGCCGCGCCGGCGACGCCGGCCACGCCTGCCGCGGCCGGACCGCCGGCTGCGCCCACGGGAACCGCCGAACCCGGTTCACCCGCCGCGCCTGCTTCGGCCGGCTCCGCGGGCTGATCCCATGGCGCGGCGCGCACTCATGCTGCGGGAGGGCAGAGCCCCGGTGTGGGACCGCCTGCTGACCATGCTGTTCCTGGCCGCGATGCTGCATGGACTCATTATTCTCGGGCTCACCTTCAACGCTTCCGCAGGGAACAAGGACTCGGCTCCCGGGCTCGAGGTGCTGCTGGTCTCCGACGAGCTGCCCTCGGCCGACCGCAACCCCACCGCGACCTACCTGGCCCAGCGCACGCAGCTCGGCTCGGGCAACACGCGCACCCCGAAGACGCCGCGCAACCGTGCCTCGGCGGTTCCCACTCCGAAACATTCCGGCACACCCGACGGCGACACCCTCGCCGAGCAACACGAGCGCACCGGAAGCCCCGACGAGCGTGTGCTGACGACGACTGCCTGGAACACGGACGTGCGCTACCTCGCCGAACTTGGCAGCACCGGACTCGAGCGCAACCGCCCGCTGCTGCTCGATCAGACCCCGGTCGAGCCGCCGGGACCCGAGGACGAGCAGGGACCGGCGGAGCTGCGCGGACCGCAGCGCGACGAACTCTGGATCACCCCCGACACGCGCGCCGCGGCGCTCGCTCCCTATCTCGATGCCTGGCGGCGCAAGGTCGAGCGCATCGGCACGCTCAACTTCCCGAACGCCGCGCGCACCACCGGGACCAAGGCGAGCCCGCTCGTGGCGGTGGCGATCGATTCCGACGGCCGCATCCAGGTGGCGGAGATCCGCCGCTCGAGCGGCGATGCGGAGCTCGACCAGGCGGCGCTCTCCACGCTGAGGCTGGCGAGCCCCTTCGACCCCTTTCCGCCGGAACTGGCCGCCCAGTACCGCGTGTTGCACTTTGCCTACGAGTGGCAGTTCACAGGCGGGCGACTCGGTGGCGGCACGGTGTCAACCGCGCCTTGAGACTGGCCGCCGCCATGCCCATACTCCTTACATGGGCGGCAAGCACAGCTCCGTGAGCGGCAAGGACGTCCCGGGCGAGACGAACGGCGGCCCGATATTCGGTGACGCCGAGGGCGGCAGCCTCACCAACCACCTGCTGATCGCCATGCCGCAGCTCACCGACCCGAACTTCGCGCAGACCGTGGCCATCATCTGCGAGCACACCGACAAGGGAGCGCTCGGCATCGTGCTCAACAAGCCCCTGCCGATGAAGCTCTCGGACGTGCTGTCGCAGATGAAGCTCGAGCCCTCCACCGAGCACATCGCCGCGCAGCCGGTGCTGCGCGGCGGCCCGGTGCACACCGACCGCGGCTTCGTCCTGCACCGCCCGGGCGGGCAGTGGGATCACACCCACAAGGTCTCGGAGACCATCCAGGTGACGACCTCGCGCGACGTGCTCGCCGCAATGGCGCGCGGCGAGGGCCCCTCGGATGCCTTCATCGCGCTCGGCTACGCCGGATGGGAGTCCGGGCAACTCGAGCGCGAGATGAAGGACAACGCCTGGGCATGCATGCCGGTCGATCCGCGCGTGGTCTTCGAGCTGCCGTTCGAGGAGCGCTGGGCGGGAGCGTGGCGGTTGCTGGGCATCGACGTCGATCGCCTCAGCACCGAAGCCGGGCATGCCTGAGCGGCGCGCCGCAAGGGCATGACGCGGGCGAAAGTAGTCCTCGCCTTCGATTTCGGACTCAAACGTATTGGCATCGCCTCCGGCGATACGCTCACGCGCAGCGCCACGCCGCGTGGCACAGCCTCGGTCTCCCGCACCGGACCCGACTGGGAGGCGATCGCGCGCGAGGTGCGCGCGCTCGCGCCCGGCCTGCTGGTGGTCGGGGCGCCGTACAATGCCGACGGGAGTGAGGCGACGCTGCAGGCGGCGGTGCGGCGCTTCGCCGCCGAGCTCGAGCGCCGCTTCGGCCTGCCGGTTCACCTGGTCGATGAGCGTTTCTCGTCGCTCGAGGCGAGCGCCGCGCTGAAGGCGCAGCGCGCCAGCGGGCAGCGCCGCCGGCGCGTGCAGCGCGCCGACGTCGACAGCGCGGCTGCGGCCGTGATCCTCGGGCGCTTCCTGCAGGGCGAGGGGAAATGAACATGACCGAACAGCTGCGCCCCGACGGCACACTGCGCCATCTGCTCACCCTCGAGACGCTTGCGCGCGCGCAGCTCGAGCGCCTGCTCGAACGCTCGCAGACCTTCGTACGGCCGCTCGGGGCCAAGCCGCCGCTCAGCCAGACGCTCGCCGGCGCGACGGTGGCGAACCTGTTCACCGAGCCCTCGACGCGCACGCGCGTCAGCTTCGAGCTCGCCGCCAGGCGCCTCGGCGCCCAGGTCGTGAACCTCGAGGTGCAGCTGTCCTCGCGCGTCAAGGGCGAGAGCATGCTCGATACCGTCTACACCCTCGAGTCGCTGTACGTGGATGCCTTCGTCATCCGCGACGCGGAAGCCGGCGTCCCCGGGCTGGTGGCCGCACACGTGGCGCCCCACGTGAGCGTGCTGTCGGCCGGCGAGGCGCACGTGTCGCACCCGACGCAGGGCCTGCTGGACGCGCTCACCGTCTATCAGCGCAAGCAGCGCTTCGCCGGGCTCGCCGTCGCGATCGTGGGCGACCTGCGCCACTCGCGCGTCGCGCGCTCGGCCTGGCACGCACTGCGCACGCTCGGCGTCGGCCGCTTCGCGCTCGCCGCTCCGCCCGCTCTCATGCCGGAAGCGGGCGAGTTCCCCGGCTGCGAGCGCCACACCCGCCTTGCGGATGCGCTGCGCGACGCCGACGTCATCATGATGCTGCGCATCCAGAAGGAGCGCATGACCGAGGCGGAGCTGCCCGACGGCGAGCGCTACTTCGCGGCCTGGGGCCTCACCCGCGAGCGCCTGGCGCTGGCGCGGCCCGATGCCATCGTCATGCACCCGCAGCCCATGAACCGCGGCATCGAGATCGCCTCCGACGTCGCCGACGGGCCGCAGTCGGTCATCCGCGACCAGGTGCGCAACGGCGTCGCCGTGCGCATGGCGGTGCTCGAGGAGGTGCTGACCACGCGCGGCGGTCGGTCATGACCAGCCTCACCCGCGGCACGATCTTCCTGGAGACGGCGCGCGTCATCTCGCAGCTGGCCTACGACGCGCAGCAGTTCGTGCTGCGCCTGGCGGCGCCCCGGTGCGCCGCCCGCGCCGAGCCCGGCAGCTTCGTGCACGTCAGCTGCGATGCCTCGATCCCGATGCGCCGGCCGCTGTCGATCATGCGTGCCGACGCGCGCGCGGGCTGGATCGAGCTGCTCTACAAGGTGGTGGGGCCGGGGCTGCAGGCCCTCGGCGCCCGCCGCGCGGCCGATGAGGTGAGCGTGCTGGGTCCGATCGGGCGGCCCTTCAGCGCGCATGCCGAGCGGCCGCGCGCGCTGCTGCTGGGCGGCGGCGTCGGCATTCCGCCGATGGTGTTCCTCGCCGAGCGCCTGCGCACCCAGCCCGGCGCCGCCTGGAAGCCGCTGGTGCTCATGGGATCGGAAGTGCCGTTTCCGTTTCGCACCCGTCCTTCGACCCTCATCGTGCCCGGCATCCCTGCGGGCAGCATCGCCTGCATGCCGCTGCTCGAGGAATGGGGAGTGCCGAGCCGCCTGGCGAGTCGCGCGGACTTTCCGGGTTGTTTTTCCGGGTTCGTCACCGAGCTTGCCGAGGCGTGGCTCGCTTCGCTGCGGGCCGCCGAGCTCGGCGAGGTCGAGATCTTCTGCTGCGGCCCGACGCCGATGCTGGAAGCGAGCGCACAGCTCGCGCGCCGCTACCGACTGCCCTGCCAGGTGTCGCTCGAGGAGTTCATGGCCTGCGCGGTCGGTGGCTGCGCCGGCTGCACGGTGCAGGTGCGCACGCCCGCGGGGCCGGCGATGAAGCGGGTGTGCGTGGACGGGCCGGTGTTCGATGCCCATGCGGTGTTCTGAGAAGCCGGCGGCGTGGGATGAAACTGTCACTCACCGCCGTGCTGTGCCTCTGTGCCGTCGCTGCGGCCGGCTGCGGCAAGCGCGGGTCCACACCCCGCACGCCGGGCGCTGAGTCTGCGCAGGCTCCGCGCGAGTGGCCGCAGGGCCGCTCGGCCCCCCTGAAGGTCACCGATCAGCTGATCCTCGCGATTCCCCTGCAATACGAGCTGTCGGCGATCCACCACGGCGAGGCCAGCCACGCGCTGATGTTCGCGCAGTCGGACCGCGCGGAGGTGCAGTTCGATTTCTTTCTGCCGGACTTCACCGGCTATACGCTCGAGAACTACCAGAACGAGTTCGACCCGAACAAGGTCGAGGTCGTCTACCTGCACGCGGGTGACCCGCACGAAGCCGAGCCGGGTGCGCCGGGCGAATATCCACCCAACATGCTGAAGCGCGCGCTCGAGGATCTCCTCAACCCCAACGACCACAAGGACATGTACGGGCTGAGGTGCTACCAGGGCCGCATCCTCACGGACCGGATCGCCTGCTACGGCCGGCGCGACACCGCGAACCGCGAAGACATCCTGCTGTACGTCGCCGTGCCGCCGTACGCCCCCGGCGTCTTCCCGGTGCTGCAGGCGAGATACTTCACCACACGCTATGGCGGCGTGCGCATCGCCTGGCGCACCCACGTCAGCAACCTGCCACGCTGGCACGACATCGACGCCGGAATCTGGAAACTCATCGACCAGTGGAACGTCGCGCCGGCCGCCGGACCACGGACGCCATGACGGCGA
This sequence comes from Steroidobacteraceae bacterium, assembly GCA_036008385.1. GTDB lineage: Bacteria > Pseudomonadota > Gammaproteobacteria > Steroidobacterales > Steroidobacteraceae > 13-2-20CM-66-19. Next base: position 72,295 of record DASYNX010000082.1, on the reverse strand, counting down.
CGCCGCGGCGCGTCGGGGCGCGGACCGGCGCTGCTCGGCCGGCTGCCAGCGCCCGTAACACCCGCAATACCTAGCCGAAGTTGATCTTGGCCTCGAGGTTGGCGCGCGAGTCGGCGTTGGCGAGCGCTTCCTCGAGCGCGACGCGGCCCGCCCGGTACAGGCTGAACAGCGACGCATCGAAGCTCTGGATACTCATGTCGCTCGAGGCATTGATCGCTTCCTTGATCGACACCACGTCGCCCTTCTTGATGAGGGTGGCGATGTGCGGGGTGTTGATCATGACCTCCACTGCGGCGACGCGGCGGTTGTCCTTACCCATCACCAGGCGCTGCGCCATGATGGCGCGCAGGTACTGCGACAGGTCGAGGAAGATCTGGTTGTGCTGCTCGCGCGGGAACATGTTGATGATGCGGTCGAGCGACTCGGCGCAATTGTTGGCGTGCAGCGTGGCAAGGACCAGGTGGCCGGTGCCGGCGAGATTGATGGCGGCCTCCATGCCCTCCTTGTCACGGATCTCGCCGATCAGGATGACGTCCGGCGCGGCGCGCACCACCCCGCGCAGCGCGCGTGAGTAGCTCTTGGTGTCCAGCCCCACCTCGCGCTGGTTGACGAGCGAGCGCTTGTTGGTATGCAGGAACTCGATCGGGTCCTCGATGGTGACGATGTGGTCGGAGACGTTCTCGTTGCGATAGTTGATCATCGCCGCGAGCGTGGTGGACTTGCCCGAGCCGGTGGCCCCGACCATGAGGAGCAGGCCGCGCTTCATGAGCGTCAGCTCGCCGACCACCTCCGGGAGTCCCAGCGAATCGAGCCGCGGCATGTCGGCGGTGATGTAGCGCATCACCATCGCCGGGAAGCCGCGCTGCATGAACACGTTGACGCGGAAGCGCCCGAGTCCGGGCTCGGAGACCGCGAAGTCGAGCTCCCACTCGCGCTGGAAGTGCTCGCGCTGCTCGGACGTCATGAGCGCGAAGGCCGTCTGGCGCACCGTCTCCGGCGTCAGCACCTGCTTGTTCACCGGCAGGATCTGGCCCTCGATCTTGATCTTGATGGGGGCGTTGGAGGTGAAGAACAGGTCCGAGGCCTTCTTCTCCACCATCAGCTTGAACAGCGGCTTGGTGTTGAGCGTCGGGTGGCGGGAGGTAACGGCCGCGGTCAGCGCGTCCGTCAACGCCGGAGTGCGCCCGGTCGTTTCGAGGTCCTCGCGTGTCTTCACATCCCTCGCTGCTGTCACAGGCTACGGCCCTGCTCTTCCTCGACGATCTTCAGCGCACCGCCATCGTCGACGTGCTTCTGCTCGCGTTTGCTGTCGAGCTTGATGCGCAGGCGCAGCTCGTTCTTCGAGTCGGCATTGCGCAGCGCATCCTCGTAAGAGATGAAGCCGGTCTCGTACAGCTCGAACAGCGCCTGGTCGAAGGTCTTCATGCCGAGGCGGGTCGAGCGCGACATCACTTCCTTGATCTTGGCCACGTCGCCCTTGAAGATCAAATCCGCGATGAGCGGCGAGCTGAGCATGATCTCCATCGCCGCGATGCGCCCGACGCCCGCCTCGCGCGGGACGAGGCGCTGCGACACCATGGCGCGGATGTTGAGCGACAGGTCCATCAGCAGCTGGTCGCGGCGCTCATCGGGAAAGAAGTTGACGATACGGTCGAGCGCCTGGTTGGCGCTGTTGGCGTGCAGCGTCGCGAGCACCAGGTGCCCGGTCTCCGAGAACTGGATGCCATACTCCATGGTGTCGCGGTCACGGATCTCGCCGATGAGGATCACGTCGGGCGCCTGGCGCAGCGTGTTCTTGAGCGCATTGCCCCAGGATTCGGTGTCCACGCCCACCTCGCGATGCGTGATCACGCAGCCCTTGTGGGTGTGCACGTACTCGACCGGATCCTCGATGGTGACGATGTGGCCGCGGGTCTTCTCGTTGCGGTAGCCGACCATCGCCGCGAGCGTGGTGGACTTACCCGAGCCGGTGCCGCCGACGATGATCACCAGCCCGCGCTTGGACAGCACGACCTCCTTGAGGACCGGCGGCAGCTCCAGCTCCTCGAACGTCGGGATCTTGGCGTTGATCAGGCGGATGACGCAGCCGATGGCGCCCTGCTGCACGAAGGCGCTCACGCGGAAGCGCCCGATGCCCTGCGGGGCGATGGCGAAGTTGCATTCCTTGGTGGCGTCGAATTCCTTGGTCTGCCGGTCGTTCATGATGGCACGTACCAGGATCGCCGACTGCTCGCTGGTGAGGGCGCGCTCGCTCTGCGGGCGGATCTCGCCGTCGATCTTGATCGCCGGCGGGAAGCCGGCGGTGACGAACAGGTCGGAGGCCTTCTTCTCGGTCACCCGCCGCAGCAGGTCCTGCATCAGCTTGATGGCTTGGTCGCGATCCATGTGCTCTCGCCCCCTGCTTACACCGCGTCCTTGTTCTGCGCCTTGTAGCGCGCCTCTTCCCTGCTGACCTGGCCCTTGGCAACCAGCTCGGTGAGGCACTGGTCGAGGGTCTGCATACCCTGGGCGCCGCCGGTCTGGATGGAGGAGTACATCTGCGCGATCTTGCCCTCGCGGATGAGGTTACGGATCGCCGGCGTGCCGATCATGATCTCGTGCGCCGCGATGCGGCCGCCGCCGTTTTTCTTCATGAGGGTCTGCGAGATCACCGCGCGCAGCGACTCCGACAGCATCGAGCGCACCATGTCCTTCTCCTCGCCGGGGAAGACGTCGACGATGCGGTCGATGGTCTTGGCGGCGGACGAGGTGTGCAGCGTGCCGAACACCAGGTGGCCGGTCTCGGCGGCGGTGAGCGCCAGGCGGATGGTCTCCAGGTCGCGCATTTCACCGACCAGGATGACGTCGGGATCCTCGCGCAGCGCCGAGCGCAGCGCCTCGCTGAAGCCGAGCGTGTCGCGGTGCACCTCGCGCTGGTTGACCAGGCAGCGCTTGGACTCGTGCACGAACTCGATCGGATCCTCGATGGTGATGATGTGGTCGGGGCGATTGTCGTTGCAGTGATTCACCATGCCGGCGAGGGTGGTCGACTTGCCGGAGCCGGTAGGCCCGGTGACCAGCACCAGTCCGCGCGGCAGCATGCACAGGTCGCGGAAGATCTTCGGCGCGTTCAGGTCCTCCAGCGACGAAATGACCGACGGGATGTTGCGGAACACCGCGCCCGCGCCCCGGTTCTGATTGAAGGCGTTGACGCGAAAGCGCGCCAGCTTCGGGATCTCGAAGGAGAAGTCGGTCTCGAAGAACTCCTCATAGGCCTTGCGCTGCTTGTCGTTCATGATGTCGTACACCATGGAGTGCACTTCCTTGTGCGACAGCGGCGGCATGTTGATCCGCTTCATGTCACCATCGACGCGGATCATTGGCGGCACGCCCGAGGACAGATGCAGGTCCGAGGCGTTGTTCTTGACGGCGAATGCCAGCAGTTGCGCGATATCGACGGCCATTGACGCTCCCAGGACGCAGCACGCACGCAGCAGGCGCACACCAACGCGCCTGCTTGCGAAGCGCGTTGGCAGTATAAAGGGGTCACCCGTCCCATATGTTAATGAGTCCGCAGAATTTGGCCGAACGCGTCCGCGCGGTGCGTGAGCGCGTGGCGCGGGCGGCGGCCGCCGCCGGCCGGAATGCGCAGTCGGTCACACTCCTGGCGGTCGGCAAGGCGCAGCCGGTGGAGCTGCTCGCCGCGGCCGCCGATTGCGGGCTCACGGATTTCGGCGAGAGTTACCTGCAGGAGGCACTGGAAAAGGTTGCGGCGCTGCAGGAACGCTCCCTCACCTGGCACTTCCTCGGCCGTGTCCAGGCCAACAAGACCCGCCTGATCGCGGAGCACTTCGACTGGGTGCACGCCGTCGACCGCCTCAAGGTGGCCGAGCGGCTGTCCGCCCAACGCCCGCCGCAGGCACTGCCGCTCAACCTGTGCCTGCAGGTGAACGTCGCGGGCGAGCTGAGCAAGGGGGGCGTTGCGGCCGCCGAGCTGCCGGCGCTGGCGGCCGCGGTCGCACGGCTGCCGCGCCTCACGCTGCGCGGACTGATGTGTATCCCTCCGGAGGAGAGCGAGCCGGGGCGCCAGCGGGCCTGGTTCGCGCAGCTGCGCGCGCTGCGTGATGACCTCAACGCCTCCGGCGGCCGCCTCGACACGCTGTCGATGGGCATGAGCGGTGACTTCGAGGCGGCGATCCTCGAAGGCGCGACCATCGTGCGGCTCGGAACCGCGCTGTTCGGTCCGCGCCCGGCCTGAGGCACCGCGCTCCGGCGGAATCTTTTCGTACAATCCATCCCATGGCCAGGCGCATCTGCATTCTCGGAGCCGGCAACATGGGCCGCGCGCTCATCGGGGGACTGCTGCGCTCGGGCATGCGGCCCGAGCAGCTGAGCGCCGGGGAGAGCCTGCCGGCGGCCCGCGAGGCACTGGCGCGGGAATTCGCCGTCACCGCTACCGCCGACAATCGCGCCGCGATCGACGGGGCAGCCGTAGTCGTGCTGGCGGTGAAGCCGCAGGAGGCCGCCGCGGCGCTCGGCGCACTCGCCGGCCCGCTTGCGAGGACTCAACCGCTGGTCATCTCGATAGTGGCGGGCGTCCGCATCGCCACCCTCGAGTCCGCCTGCGGGCCGGGCGTACCGCTGGTGCGCGCCATGCCGAATCGCCCGGCACTGATCGGCGCCGGTATCACGGGGCTGTATGCACCGCCCTCCGTCGCAGCGGTGCAACGGGCCGATGCCGCGCAGGTGCTGAGCGCCGTGGGGGAAGTCGTCTGGGTACCGGACGAAGCGGCGCTCGATGTCGTCACGGCGCTCTCGGGCAGCGGGCCGGCGTACTTCTTTCTGCTGGCCGAGCTCATGGCCGAGGCCGGCCGACAGCTCGGGCTCGAAGGCGCCGCCGCGCAGCGCCTGGCGGCCGTCACCCTTCGCGGGTCGGGACTTCTGGTGCAGTCGGGGGATGCGGACCTCGCGCAGTTGCGCGCCGAGGTGACTTCCCCGGGCGGCACCACCGAAGCGGCGCTGCAGGCGCTCGCGGCCGCGGGCCTCGGCAGTGCGGTCGCCCAGGCGCTCGCCGCCGCCACGCAGCGCAGCCGCGAGCTCGCCAGCGCCGCGGCGAGCTGATCCAACGCCGGGGAGAGCATGAGCCCGATCATCTTCATCATCGAGACGCTGCTGTCGCTGGCGCTGTTCGTGGTGATAGCGCGGCTGCTGCTGCAGTGGACGCGCGCCGACTTCCGCAACCCGCTCTGCCAGGCGGTCGTGCGCATCACCAACCCGCTCATCCTGCCGCTGCGGCGCGTGCTGCCGCCGATCGGCAAGGTCGACACCGCCTCGGTGATCGCGGTGCTGCTGGTGGCGCTCGTCGATGTCGGCTGCCTGTTCGCGCTGCACGGCATCGGCATACCCGGGCCATTGCTGTGGATCCGCCCGGTGCTGACCGAGATCGCGCGCACGCTGCTGTGGACCTACCTCTACGCGATCTTCCTGTACGCGCTGCTCAGTCTCATCGCCCCGGGCGGCTACTCGCCGCTGCAGTCGGTGCTGACGACGCTGTGTGAGCCGGTGCTGCGGCCCTTCCGGCGGCTGATCCCCTCGGTCGCGGGCCTTGACCTCTCGCCCATGTGGGCAATCATTGCGATCTACGCGACTCTCATCCTGATTCGCGCGGTATGATTCGCTGAAAATGGCCTGAAAATCCCGTCACAGTGCGCCGCAGCGCTGGCGGTTGCGTGGCGCCGTTGCGTTGGGGAACACGCGCTTAGCGCCGACTTCGCAACGAGAATCGCAGCATTCGCAGCAGCTTCGCGGCAGCTTCGCGGACGCAGCTGACCCCACCGGTGCGCCGCCGGTGCTGCGGGAAACCCTGTGAAAAAAGGCATTTTCGCAACACCGGAGTGAAAAAAAGCGCTTGCGAAAGCACGCGCATGTGCTATTTTCCCGCACCGATTCTCACGCGCGGTGCGCACACGCACCGCCTCTCGCAACACTAAATTCTCGAGGAGTAGGGCAACATGGCGAAAAAGGGTGGCGCACCGACCAAGTCGGAAGTCCTGACACACATCTCCAAGGACACGGGGCTCTCCCGCAAGCAAGTCGGAGGCGTCTTCGATTCACTGGGGGGCGTGATCAAGAAGAGCCTGCGCGGCAACGGTCTGTTCACCATGCCGGGCCTCTTGAAGATGAAGGTCGTCAAGAAGCCGGCGACCAAGGCGCGCGAGGGCGTCAACCCGTTCACCGGCGAGAAGATGATGTTCAAGGCCAAGCCGGCGAGTAAGAAGGTTCGCGTGATGCCCTTGAAGAGCCTGAAGGCGATGGTGAACTCCTAAGGCTCGCCCTTTCCGCACCTGCGGACAACGAAGCCCGACGGGGAACCCGCCGGGCTTTTTTGTTGGTGCGGGGCCAGTTCTTCCAGCGCGCCCGGTCTTTTCAGCGCGGCGCGCGCGCCCCGAAGCGCTCGAGGAAACCCACCACCAGGTCGCGCAGCTCGTTGATGCGACCGTGGAAGAAGTGCCCCGCCCCGGGCAGCAGGGCGAGCTCCGGCGCCGGTGACAGCCGCCGCGCCCAGTCGATCACCACGTCCGCCGGTACGACATCATCCGCCGCTCCCTGCACAATCAGCCACGGGCACGCGGGCGGCGCGGCATCGCCCGGATCGATGCGGGTGATGCCGGGCGCCACGGTGACCAGGCACGCCGGCAGCTCTTGCGCGGCGGCCCGCAGCGCCACGACGCCGCCGAAGGAGAAACCCGCGAGCCACAGCGCCGCTCCCGGCCAGCGTTGCCGGCCCCAGGCGATGACCGCGAGCGTATCTTCGGTCTCACCGCGTCCCTCGTCGTAGCTCCCAGCGCTCGCGCCCACGCCGCGGAGGTTGAAACGGATGGCGGGCGTGCCAAGCTGCAGGAAGGCGCGCGCCAGCGTCCACACCACCTTGTTGTCCAGGGTTCCGTTGTAGAGCGGATGCGGATGGCACACCACGCCGAAGGCGCTGGCGCGCGAGCTGCCGGTCTCGGCTGCGGGCGTCTCGACCAGCGCCTCGAGGGCGCCGGCGGGTCCTGCGAGCGTGAGGCGCTCGCCACGCACCGGTTGGCTCACCACGCTCAGCTCGCGCCTGCCGGTGCCGCGAGCCGCACCAGCAGCCGATTGAGGCGCTGCACGTACTCGGGCGGGTTGGCGAGCGGGGTGCCCTCGGCGAGCGCGGCCTGGTCGTAGAGCAGCTGCGCCAGCTCGGCGAACTGGCCGGCATCGGTGACGCCCTCGAGATACTTCACCAGCGGGTGAGCGACGTTCACCTCGAGCAGCGGACGGGCGGCCGGGGCCGTCTGGCCGGCGGCCGCGAGGATACGGCGCAGGTGCTCGGACAGATCGTGCTCGCCCAGCACCAGGCACGCGGGCGACTCGCGCAGGCGCTCGCTGACACGCACCTCGGTGATGCGCTCGCCCAGTGCGTCCTTGATGCGCTTCAGCAGCCCCTTGCTCTCCTTGAGCTCGGCGTGGTGCTGCGCCCGCTCCGCCTCGCTCTCGAGTCCGCCGAGCTCGAGATCCCCGCGCGCGGCGTCCTTGAAGCGCTTGCCCTCGTAGGGCTCAAGCTGCCCCATGACCCACTCGTCGATGCGCTCGGCGAGCAGCAGCACTTCGAGCCCGCGCTCCTTGAGGCGCTCGATGGCCGGGCTGCCGCGCGCCGCCGCCAGGCTCTCGGCGATGACATAGTAGACGCGCTGCTGACCGGGCTGCATGCGCGCCAGGTAATCGGCGAGGCTCACCGACGGGGTGTCGTCGGCCTGATGCGTGCTGGCAAAGCGCAGCAGCGGCAGGATCGCCGCCTGGTTGGCGTGATCCTGCGCGATGCCTTCCTTGAGCACCGCGCCGAACTCCTTCCAGAAGGTGGCGTACTTCTCCGGCTCCTCCTTCATCAGCCGCGTGAGCAGGTCGAGCGCCCGTTTGGTGAGCCCGCTCCTGATCGCCTCGACCTCCGGCTCCTGCTGCAGGAGCTCGCGCGAGATGTTCAGCGGCAGGTCGCTGGAATCCACCACGCCCTTGATGAAACGCAGGTACAGCGGCAAGAACTGCTCGGCGTCGTCCATGATGAACACGCGGCGCACGTACAGTTTCAGTCCCCGCGCCGCGTCGCGCTGCCACAGGTCCCAGGGCGCGCGCGCCGGCACGTACAGCAGGCTGATGTATTCGCGCTTGCCTTCCACCTTGTTGTGGCTCCAGGCGAGCGGGTCGGTGAAGTCGTGCGCCAGGTACTGGTAGAACTGCTTGTACTCTTCGTCGGGGATCTCGCTGCGCGGCAGCGTCCACAGTGCCTTCGCCTGGTTCACCACCTCGTACTCGAGCGACGCCTCGCCTTGCTTGCGCATGCGCACCGGGAAGCCGATGTGGTCCGAGTAGCGGCGGATGAGACCGCGCAGACGCAGGGGATCGGCGAACTCGCGCGCATCCTCCCTGAGGTGCAGCGTCACTTCCGTGCCGCGTGTCGGGTGCGTAACGGTCTCCACGGTGAATTCCCCGTCCGCCCCCGACTCCCAGCACACCCCGGCTTCCGCGGGCTCGCCGGCCTTGCGCGAGCGCACCGTGACGCGCTCGGCGACGATGAAGGCGGAGTAGAACCCCACGCCGAACTGACCGATGAGCGCCGAGGCCTTCTGCTCATCGCCCGAGAGCGAGCGAAAGAACTCCGCGGTGCCCGAGCGGGCAATGGTGCCGAGGTTGGCGATGGCCTCCGCGCGCGTCATGCCGATGCCGTTGTCGGTGATGGTCACGGTGCCGGCGGCGCTGTCGGCGTCGATGCGGATGCCGAGCTCGGGGTCCTGGGCCAGCAGCGCACCGTTGGCGATGGCGGCGAAGCGCAGCCGGTCGCAGGCGTCCGAGGCGTTGGAGATGAGCTCGCGCAGGAAGATCTCCCGGTGGCTGTAGAGCGAGTGGATCATGAGCTTCAGCAGCTCGCGTACCTCGGCCTGAAAGCCGTGCGTCTGCCGGGCGCCGGAAGTCGGGGTGGGTTCGCCCTGGGCGGCGGGTTTCTGGGTTTGTTCGGATTCCATGCTGATATGTCCGCAGGTCTTGAGAAGCGCAGACGTGCGATCTTGGGAAGTACCGCGGAATTTTCAAGCACTACGTGCGAACGCGACCTGGCGCGGGCTCGGCTGAGAGCGGTCTGGGGGAGGGTCGTCGGGCTCAGGTCGTGCCCGGGAGGAGCGGCGGCGGGCGTGGCCCCGGCCCGCAGGTGGCGCTTACGCGAGGAAGCGCAGGATCTGCCGGTGCGCCAGCAGCAGCGTGGTCCCGGCCAGCAGCGCGCTGGAAGCCGCCGCGATCAGCGGCGCGGCGCCGGCGACCAACTCGGCCGCGATCGATGCCGCCACGTGACGGCAGACGCCAGCGACGTCGTCCAGGTCATCCCACAGGTGCAGAAAGAACTCTTCCACGCGGGAAAATCTACGGAAGCCCGCCCTTGAGCGGCGTGCGCGCGCTCACAGTGGCGCGTGCCGTTGTCGCGGCTTGCAGCACACTTATGAGCTGCGTAGGCTTGGCTGCGAACCGCGTCACCACGCGGATGTGACAGAACATAAGGGCATCATGCAGCGCATCGTCGTCCTGAACCCCAAAGGCGGGTCGGGCAAGACGACCATCGCGATCAACCTGGCGAGTTATCTCGCCTGTCGCGGGCAGGTACCGGTCCTCATGGATTTCGATCCGCAGGGCTCGTCGCTGCGCTGGGTGCGCAAGCGCAAGCCGTCTCAGCCTCAGGTTCACGTCATCGCCGCTTTCGAGAAAGACAGCCGCACGACGCGGGCGTTCCAGTTGCGCGTGCCGGACGTGGCCACCCACGTGATCGTCGACACACCGGCCGCGCTCGAGGCGCGCCACCTCCCGGACGTGACGCGCGAGGCCGACAAGGTCATCGTGCCGGTGCTGCCCTCGGACATCGATATCCACACCTGCTCGCGCTGCATCCGCGACCTGCTGCTGGTGGCCAAGATCCGGCGCGAGGACGACCGCATCGGCGTGATCGCCAACCGCATCCGCCGCAACACACTCACCTACCAGGCGCTCATCCGCTTCCTGCACACCCTCGGGATCCCGATCGTCGCGACCATCCGCGACTCGCAGAACTACGTGCGCGCCGCCGAGCTCGGGGTGGGCGTGCACGAGATGAAGAGCTACGTGGCGCAGCACGACGTCGAGCAGTGGGTTCCCCTGGTCGAATGGCTGGCACGGCCGCGCGGCGCTCCGCAGCTGCCGCCGGGCGCCGCCTCGCAGGGCGCGCAGGGATCCGCGGCCGCTGGAGAGGCGGCGGCGGCAGCCGGAGAGCCTCCGGACGCGCCGGACTCGGCCGCGCACACTGGAAGCGCCGCGCCTGCGGCACTCGCCATCGCCTGAGAGAAAGCCTGAGACAGGCCCTGGAAGGGGCCTGGGAATCGCCTGGAGAGTCTGGGGCGCCGGAAATCGCAGCGCCCGCGGGGGAAGATCCGGTGGGTTACTTCTTGGGCTTGGCAGCGGCGTGCGCGGCGGCATCGGTCGCGGCCCACGAGTCGCGCACCTGGTCCGCCCAGTTCTTGTAGTTCGACCACGTGTAGAGGTTGCGGGTTATCGCGGCCTGGCGGGCGCGGGCACGCTGCATGCGCTCGAGCCAGTTGGCGTATGCATCCGCCCCACCCGTCGGGTTGCCGGGTGCCGCCGGGTCGCGGTGCGTGCCGGGCGCGTCGTCTCGCCCCCTGTCGCTTGAGCCCATGAGAAGCTCCTGAAGATTGATGACGAGCGTACGGCGTTCGCCGCGCGCACCGCAGGAACTGGTTCACAGGCATGTCGCCGCACCGCTACGCTGGGACGCAGCTCTCGCGCGTGCCGCACAAAGTGTGCCGCACGCAAAGCGTTATAGCGTTATGTCATCGGGCGCGCCGGCGCGCTGCAAGGCGACAAGCAGTGCGACGCTGTCACGCCACCAGGCGGTATACCGGCCGGTAGGTACTGCCCGGGAGGCGCATGCGCCGCTGCGCCACGAACGCGGCGAGCAGCTCATCGAGCAGCCGCATGATCTGCGGGTCTCCCGCGAGCTCGAAGGGGCCTTCGCGCTCGATCGCCTGGATGCCGTATTCCTTCACGTTGCCGGTGACGATGCCGGAGAACGCCCGGCGCAGGTTCGCGGCCAGCTCGTGCGCCGGCTGATCGCGGCGCAGCTCGAGTGCGCGCATGGTGGCGTGCGTGACCTCGAAGGGCTGCTGGAACTGCGGCTGCACCGACAGCAGCCAGTTGAAGTTGTACGAGTCGCTGTGGCGGCGGCGGAATTCACGCACCGCGTCCATGCCGCGCACCATGCGCCGTGCCACATCAGGGGGGTCGCCGATGACCACGGTGAAGCGCCGTACGGCGTCCTCCCCGAGGGTGCCGGCGATGAAGCGGATGATGTGCTCGAAATAGGCGGCGCTGTCGCGCGGCCCGGTGAGCACGATCGGGAACGGCTGCTCGCGGTTCGCCGGGTCGAGCAGAATACCCGCCAGATACAGGATCTCCTCCGCGGTCCCCGCCCCGCCGGGAAACACCACGATGCCGTGCGCCAGGCGCACGAACGCCTCCAGGCGCTTCTCGATGTCCGGCATGATGGCGAGCTGGGTGACGATCGGATTGGGCGGCTCGGCGGCGATGATACCCGGCTCGGTAATGCCGACGTAGCGGCGCTGCTCGATGCGCTGCTTGGCATGCCCGATGGTGGCGCCCTTCATCGGACCCTTCATGGCTCCCGGGCCGCAGCCGGTGCAGACGTCGAGGGCGCGCAGGCCGAGCTCGTAGCCGACGTTCTTGGTGTACTGGTACTCGCTGGCCGCGATCGAGTGCCCGCCCCAGCACACCACCAGGTTCGGTCGTGCCTTGTAGTCGAGCAGCCGTGCGTTGCGCAGCACGTGGAACACCGCGTTGGTGATGGAGGCGGAGTCGGTGAGGTCGAAGCGCCCGCTGGCGATGATCTCGTTGGAGATGAACACCACGTCGCGCAGCACCGCGAACAGGTGCTCCTTGATGCCGCGGATCATCTGCCCGTCGACGAACGCCGCCCCCGGGGCATTCTGCATCTCGAGCTTCACGCCCCAGGGATGGCGCACGATGCGGATGTCGAAATCGCGGTAGCGGTCGAAGATCTCCTTGGCGTTGTCGGTGGGGGCGCCGGAGTTGAGCACCGCCAGCGCGCAGCGGCGGAACAGCGGATACAGCCCGCCCTGACCGGTATCGAGCAGCTTGTCGATCTCGGTCTGCGACAGATTCTCGAGACTGCCGCGCGGACCGACGCGCGCGTCGACGAATTCTGGAAACTCGCTGGTCACTGCTCAGGGACGGATGTCGATCAGCACGTCGTCGGGGGTGAGCATCCAGATCTCGGTCATGTCAGCGTTGGACACCGCGATGCAGCCATCGGTCCAGTCGTGGCTCTCGTAGTACTCCGGCTCGTGCTTGAGCTGGTTCGGCAGGCCGTGAATCATGATCGAGCCGCCGGTGTCCCAGTGGCGCGCCCGCGCGCGCTTCAGGTCGGTCTCGTTCGGATAGGACACCTTGATCGACAGGAAGAAGTCGCTGCGCGGATTGCGTTTATCGAGGTGGTAGGTCCCTTCAGGGGTGCGGAAGTCGCCGGAGCGCTCCTTTTGTCCCTCGGGGTTGAGGCCGAGGGCCACGTGATACGAGCGCACCACGTTGCCGCCGTGCATGAGCAGCAGCCGGCGCTCACCCTTTTTCACCACCACGCGGTCGACGATCGGCAGCGTCACCGTGGAGGGCGGGGTCAGCATCACCGGCTGCGCCTGCGGCACGCTGTCCGCGTGGGCGGCGCCCAGCCTCAAGGCTACTGCCAATATCAGAGCTAAGTTTCTGAGACGCATCGGTTTCCGTGCCGGCTTCCGCAGGCCGCAGCAATTATAGGCGCAGCGCCGCCTCCCCGACACATACCTCCGTCACAGCCGACCGTTGCGTCACAAACCGACTGTCGTCGGGTGCCGACGTCGTCCGCGACACGCCGCCGGCGCGGTTCGTTGCGCGCATGGTTGGTTCACGCCCGAGCGGCCTGGTCGCACAGCAGCGGCTAGCCACCGCTGCCAACTTCTTCCACGCGCGGCACCACGATCTGCATGCCGGCATGCAGCTCGCCGAGATCGACATCGGGGTTGTACTGCTGCAGCAGCCACACCGGCAGTCGTGACTCGTGCTTGGTGAGCGTCCACGCCGAATCGCCCGGCCGCGCGATGTGCACCTCGGTGCCGACAATGCGGTGGGCGGCGAAGTAGGCGGCCTGCAGCTCGCGGTGATACTCGTGGCGCAGCGTCTCGAACACCTCGCGGGTGACCTGCGTGAAGTCGAGCTTGAGGCGCTCACCGATGCGCACCGGCGCGCGCTGCTTCAGGTGATTGAGCGTGCGCAGCTGCGCCGAGGTGAGACCGAGCCAGTCGGCGTAGTGGCCGAGCGTCTCCTCCGGCGCTACCCGGATGGTGCCGTCCTGCGCGACGCTGTAGTCGAACGGATCGGCACTCTGCTCGCTGTCCGCCGGCGCTCCGAGCGCCGGGCCGAGCGCCTCCGCCTGCGCCTCAGAGACCGGCTGGAGACCGGCCGCGTGCGGCCGCGCACTCGCGACCACGATTTCCGCCATGGCCGCCGCCTCCTCCGCGCTCTCGCGCTGTGCGACCTCGGCCGAAACCGCGCCTCCCGGCGAGGGCGGCGCCACCGCCGCCACAGTGGCGGCGGAGGCGGCCTGGGCAGGTGCGGCGGGTGCGGAGACCGCCGGGACCGGCGGGGTCGCGGCGGCGAGCGTCACGGATGCCGTCGCCGGCGAAGTTTCCGGCAGACTGATCGTGCTGCCCGGGCGCAGGTGCGCACTGATGCGCAGGCGGTTCATGCGCGCCAGCGTCTGAATCGACACGCCGTAGCGATCGGCGAGGGCCGCGAGTGTATCGCCGCTCTGCACGCGGTAGCGACGCGGCCCGCGCTGGCCAGCGAACATGTCCTCGGGGGCGAGGCGCTGCGCAAGCAGCTCGCTGGTCCATTGCCCGCCATCGAGCGGCAGGCGCAGCCGGTACGCCTTCGGCACGCGCTGCTGACCGTTCCACACCGACGACAGCAGCGCCGGATTCAGCTCGCGCAGCTTCACCGCGTCCACCTTGAGGCTGCGCTCGAGCGCGGTGGCCGGCACGTAGGCGGGCACCACGACCTCGTGAAAGCGCGCCTCGCTGTCCCTCTGCACGGAGCCGAAGTACTTTTCCGGGTTGTGGTCGATGTCGAGTGCGGCGAGAAACGACACGTAGAAATTGCGCGAGGCGAATCCGAAGGTGCGTCCGCTGTAGCCGCGCACGATGCGGACGATGTCGTCGGTGCCCATGGATTCCTTCGCATGGCGCACCCCGGCCGTGCCGTGATTGTAGGCGGTGAGCGCCAGCGGCCAGGTCCCGAGCACCCGGTAGTTGTAGGCGAGCAGCTGCGCGGCGGCCTCGGTCGAGCGGAACGGATCGAGGCGATCGTCCACCGCGCCGTCGATGCGCAGGTAGCGCCGTCCGGTCGAGCGCATGAACTGCCACAGCCCCGCAGCACCGGCCTTGGAGTAGGCGTTAGGATTGAACGAGGACTCGACGTGCGGCAGCACCGCCAGCTCGGCCGGCAGTCCCAGGTTCGCGAGTGTTTCGGCAATGTGCGTTTCCCAGGCACCGGAGCGGACCAGGCCGCGGCGAAAGCGATCGGCCTGTCCGAGCTGAAAGCGGATGTCGTCGACCGCTGCGCGCAGCCGCGCGGGCGTGCCCTCGGGCCCCCACAGAGCCTTGACGCGCTGATCGTCGGCCGACAACTCTCCGTCGCCGGCGTCCGCGATCCGCCGCAGCGCCGCGGCGTAGCGGTTGCGGGCGGCATCGACGACCCGCTGCCGCATGGTAGGTGAGCTGTCGGGCTCGAAATGCAGCGTGTCGTACACCACCGCGAGGTTGTACTGGTCGTGGAGGAATCCGGAGTTGGTGTCGATCTGGGTGTAGACGCGGATCCAGAACTGCACATCGCGCTCGAGCTGTGGCGGGCGCGGCATGGGACTGTCGGCGACCGCGACGGGCAAGCACAAGAGCAGCGCGCTCACGGCAAACAGCCCCCGGGCCACGACCGCAAGGTGCTGGAGCCGCGCGCGCGAGCCCCGCGGGAGCCATGTCGGGTTCATTTACACCCCGGCAGAACGGCCAGATCCAACGTGCATTCAAGGGCTTGCAGCATCCTCGGCCTCCGCGCAACCCCGCCCGGCGGCGTCCAATACGTCGAATATCTTGACACTTGGGGGTCCCCGGCACCGACAGGCCCCTGCCAGAACCTGCCCCGCAGGTGCCCCGGGGCACGCCCGGAGGCACCTGCACTGTGCACTGGATCACATTTGTGCGACCCCGCGGGCACAAGATGTCGCATGGGCTCAGCGACCGGCCGCGTTGGCACGGGTGTTGCTCATCCTATAGGCATCAGAGGCAAAAGCCGGGGAAGGTACTCAACGCCACGGGATAACAGAAGAAAGCATGGATCCGCAATGTAGCCGGTTTGGCTCATCGGATACCGTGTCCTGACCGGATAACAACGAGAACGACACTCCTCCACACACAAGCAAGCGACCGACACCCCGCCTCAAGCGGGGTTTTTTTTGACCTGAGACGGCAGCGCGTTCCGGCGGCGCACGACACGCACTGCGCCGGAACGTGTCACTGACCGTGATCGTCGGCCCAGCAGCGTGGCAAGTGGCACACTTGCCCGCATGCGGCGCGTGAGACTCCGCTCCATCGTTCGCGCGCTGGCGCTCAGCGCCGCGCTGGCGGCCGGGCCTGATGTGCGCGCCGTTGCGGCCGCGCCCGCCCCCACCGGCCTGCAGACCGAGGTGGTATTCACCGAGTACGCACCTGAGGCGGCGAGCGCCGAGCTGCTGCGCCGGTTGCTCAGCCCGCTCGCCGCGGAGCAGGCCAAGGAAATACTCGCGCGCTCCACCGGGCACCTGGTCGAGCAGCCGCTCGACCTCCCCGCCGAGAGGTTCGTGCTGTACGTACCCGCCACGGCGCCGCCTCACGGCTATGGCCTGCTGGTGTTCGTGCCGCCCTGGCAGGATGCGCGGCTGCCGGAGGGCTGGAGCGTGGTGCTGGATCACTACGGCCTGATCTACGTGAGCGCGCGCCGCTCCGGCAACGAGGAGAACGTCCTGGCGCGCCGCGAGCCGCTGGCGCTGCTGGCCGCCTACAACGTCATGCAGCGCTATGCGGTCGACGCGCAGCGCGTGTACGTGGGCGGTTTCTCCGGGGGCGCGCGCATCGCGCTGCGTCTGGCGCTCGGCTATCCGGATGTCTTTCGCGGCGCGTTGCTCAACGCCGGCAGCGATCCGCTTGGCAACGGCGTGCCGGCCGTGCCGCGCATGGATCTGTTCCGGCGATTCCAGGAGTCGACGCGACTGGTCTACCTGACGGGTGAATACGATGTCGCACACCTCGCCGCGGATGCCGACAGCCGGGAGTCCATGCGCAAGTGGTGCGTGTTCGACGTGGACACGGAAGTCGTGCACGGCACCGGCCACGAAGTGGCAAGTGCCCGGGCACTGTCGCTGGCGCTGCAGCAGCTGTCCACGCACACGAGCCCGAACCCGTCGCAGCTCGCCGCCTGCCGCTCGCAACTCGACAAGGCGCTGAGCGCTCAGCTGGATGAGGCGGATGCGCTCATTCGCCGCGGCCGGCCCGCCGATGCCCAGAAGCTGCTGCTCGAGATCGATCGGCGCTTCGGCGGGCTCGCGGCGCCGCGCAGCATCGAGCTGCAGATGGCGCTCAACTGCGACCCGAGCCTGCCGGAGGATCGCATGCGAGCGCGCTGCGAGCATGCCGGCGGACCGGCACTCCCGCAGGTCAGCCTGCTCGCACAGGATCGCCTGCCAGGACAGCGCCTGCCGCGGCGCTGAAGAAACGAGGCAGCCGCTTGGCTGCCTCGCAAAGCGCGTCGATTCTGTCAGTGGTGGGTCGTCGCAAAAACTGGAAACCGGTTCACCCGCACTTCGAGTCGCCGCAGTTGAGGCAGGTCATGCAGCCATCGAGCATCACCACCGCCGCGGTGCTGCAGCGGCCACAGAGCTGCGCGCCCTCGGGGAAGTGCGACTTGGCGAAGGCATCGGCCTGGCGCGCGCGCGCTTCGAACTCGGCGCGCTTCTCGTCGACCAGCTTGCGCTGGTGACTGTCGAGCTGGGTCTTCCTGATCAGGCCGATGGTCTGCAGGTGCTTCTCGATCACGTAGCCGAGCTCGGCGATGATCGAGGGCATGAACTTGCCGCCCGGCTGCCAGTAGCCGCCGCGCGGATCGAACACCGCCTTGAGCTCATCGACCAGGAAGGTGACGTCGCCGCCCTTGCGGAACACCGCCGAGATGATGCGCGTGAGCGCCACGATCCACTGGAAGTGATCGAGGTTCTTCGAATTGATGAAGATCTCGAACGGACGGCGCTGCTCGTACTCGGTGCCCTCGTTCAACACGATGTCGTTGATGGTCACGTACATGGCGTGATCGGAGATCGGCGTCTTGATCTTGTAGGTCGAGCCGACCAGGACCTCCGGACGCTCGAGCTTCTCGTGCATCCGGATGACCTTCGCCATATGGCCGTTGCGGTCGCGCACCGTCTCCGGCTCTGCCGCCTGCGGCGCGGCCTGAGCCGTTGCCTTCGGCTCGGGTAGCACAGCCCGCTTCTCGTCAGGCTTCTGTACCTGATACTTGACGATTTTCCGATCGATCTTGATGGTCATGGCATTTTCCTGAGGCTGCAGTGGCGCTTTTCAAGGCGCTACATGCGTCCGTAGTACCCGTCCTTCATCGCATCGAAGAGATTGGCGGCGGTATGAATCTCGCCGTCGTAGTCGATCTCTTCGTCGCCCCGCACCTCGATCACGCTGCCGTCCTCGAGGGTGAACTTGTAGATGGTGTTCTTCAGGTCCTGCTCCTTCACCAGCACGCCCTGGAAGGCCTCCGGATTGAAGCGGAACGTGGTGCAGCCCTTCAGTCCCTGCACGTGTGCATACAGATAGATGTCCTTGAACTTCTCGTAGGCAAAATCCGTAGGCACGTTCGCCGTCTTAGAAATCGATGAATCGACCCACTTCTGGGCCGCAGCCTGCACTTCGACGTGCTCTTTGGGGGTGATGTTATCGGACGCGATGAAGTAGTCCGGCAGTCTCTCATCATCGTTCGTGGCTCCAGGTTTGGCATTCGGGTTGATGAGCTCGCGATAGGCCAGCAACTCGAAGGAATAAACGTCGATCTTCTCTTTGGACTTCTTGCCCTCCCGAATCACGTTGCGGAAATAGTGATGCGCGAACGACGGCTCGATGCCGTTGGACGCATTGTTGGCGAGCGACAGCGAGATGGTGCCGGTCGGCGCGATGGAGGTGTGGTGGGTGAAGCGCGCACCGGTCTCCGCCAGTTCGTGCACCAGCTGCGGCGCCACCTGCGCGATGCGCTGCATATAGCGGCTGTATTTCATGTGCAGCAGCCGGCCCGGGATCTTCACCCCGGGCTTCCAGCCGTCACGCACCATCTCCGGACGCTTGCGCAGCATCTCCTTCGTGACCGTGAACTCCTCGTTCATGATCGGCGCCGGGCCCTTCTCGCGCGCCAGCTCGAGCGCTGCTTCCCAGCCGGCGACTGCCATCTCGCGCGACACGTCCTCGGTGAACTGCACCGATTCCGGCGAGCCGTACTTCATTCTGAGAAGAGTCAGGGTGCTGCCGAGGCCGAGGTAGCCCATGCCGTGACGGCGCTTGCGCAGGATCTCCTCGCGCTGCTTCTCGAGCGGCAGCCCGTTGATCTCGACGACGTTGTCGAGCATGCGAGTGAACACCTTGACCACCTCGCGGTATTCGCTCCAATCGAATTCCGCGAAATCGGTGAAGGGATGCTTGACAAAACGTGTCAGGTTTACGGAACCGAGCAAACACGCGCCGTATGCCGGCAAATTTTGCTCACCACACGGGTTGGTAGCGCGGATGTTCTCGCACCACCAGTTGTTGTTCATCTCGTTGGAGCGGTCGATGAGAACGAAGCCGGGCTCGGCGAAGTCGTAGGTGGACGTCATGATGACATCCCACATGCGACGCGCCGGCAGAGTCTTGTAAATCCTGCAGGCCACCAGACCCTCGTCGTTGACGACGTAGCCCTCGTGCACCGGCCACTCGCGCCACAGGAACTTGGTCTGATCGCTGACATCCGGTCTGTCGGTCTCGTATTCGCGGCGGGAAAGCGGAAAGGCGAGCCTCCACTCACGATCCTCGCGCACCGCTTGCATGAACTCGTCGGTGATCAGCAGCGACAGGTTGAACTGGCGCAAGCGGCCGTTCTCGCGCTTGGCGCGGATGAACTCCATGACGTCCGGATGGCCGATGTCGAACGTGCCCATCTGCGCGCCGCGGCGGCCGCCGGCGGACGAGACGGTGAAGCACATCTTGTCGAAGATATCCATGAACGACAGCGGGCCCGAGGTGTAGGCGCCAGCGCCCGAGACGTACGCGCCACGCGGGCGCAGCGTCGAGAATTCATAACCGATGCCGCAGCCCGCCTTCAGCGTCAGCCCCGCCTCGTGCACTTTCTTGAGGATGTCGTCCATCGAGTCGAGGATCGTCCCCGACACCGTGCAGTTGATCGTCGAGGTCGCGGGCTTGTGCTCGAGCGCGCCGGCGTTGGAGGTCACGCGGCCGGCAGGAATCGCCCCGCGGCGCAGTGCCCACAGGAAGCGCTCGTACCAGTGCTCGCGCACGTCCTGTGACTCAACCTCCGCGAGCGCGCGCGCCACACGCTTGTAGGTATCGTCCATCGTCTTGTCGATGGGCGTACCGTCCTTGGCGGTGAGCCGGTACTTCTTGTCCCAGATGTCGAGTGACGCTTCCTGGAAGGGAATCGCCTCGACACCCATAGGCTCGGTCTTCATCACGGTGTTCATGTAATCCGCGGCGCTCCGAGTTCTTGACGCCTTGCCCAACGGATTGCAGGGAAAATCCGGCCGAAGCGCGCAATGGAGCTGTTGAGCCCCCCGTCAGCCTGACCGGTACCTGCCGCCTTTCCGGCAACCAGGTCCCTGAATCCTCCCCCCGACCGCGTGACCCTTTATCGCTTCGTGCGAACACAAGATCTTGTGTCGGGGTCAAAAGACTAATGAGCATGCCAGGGTGCGTCAAGATTGCCGCCGTCATTTTTATTGGTCACTTTTCTCAAGTGTTTTTAGACGTTTACGATATTTTTGGCCGTAACTTTCATGACATATTTCGCAGAAATGTGAGCCTTGTCACAGAGCCAGCCAATCCCAATATATTGTGCCCAGGGCGGGCACAGGTTCTGCACAGCCTGCTCACAACGCTACGCACCTTGAGCGCGGCTTTGACCGCAGCGCGCGGCACCGCAACTTCGCCACTGGCTGCTTTCCGACCAGCAGCTCAGCACCCGCGGGCGTGTGCTCAGGCGGCGCGCTGCGACTCGCGGCGACGCGACACCGCTGGTCGGCTTCCTCTTGAAAGCGCCGCGCCCGACCGCACATCGGTGGCACAAGCGCTTCGTGCGCCCAAGTTTTTATCGTTTGCTAGAGGAGATTTTTCCATGACCATCGTTCGTTATGAGCCGTGGGCGCTGTTCGGCCGCTTCCAGCGGCAGCTCGATCGCGCCCTGGACCAGAGCGCTGACGGCGCCAGCGTCAGCTGGATCCCGCACGTCGACATTCACGAAGAGGCCGAGCGCTTCGTCGTGGTCGCCGACCTGCCGGGCGTTGAGGACAAGGATATCGAGATCACCGCCGAGCAGGGCGTGCTGGCCATCAAGGGCGAGCGCCGCTCGGAGAAGAAGTCCTCCAAGGACGGCTACGAGCGCGTCGAGCGGGCGGCAGGAACGTTCCTGCGCCGCTTCACGCTCCCGGAGAGCGTCAATGCCGAGGCGATCAAGGCGACGCACACCAACGGCGTGCTGGAAGTCACCCTTCCGAAGCGCCCCGAGGTGCAGCCGCGCCGCATCGAGATCAAGGCTGCCTGAGGGCCTGCCAGGCTCAGCCGGTGGCGGAGCATCCGCCACCGGCGCCTGATTTTCCCGTTATCTTCCTCACGAGCCCGGGCAGTCGCTTCGGGCTAGAATTCCCGCGGCATGAGACGCGCGCAGTTCATCCTGTGGCTGATCGTCACGCTGGCCGCGGCGCCACTGCCGGCTGCCATACCGCCGGCGATCGGCGATACCCCGCTCCCGACGCTCGCGCCGATGATCAAGAAGGTGTCGCCGGCGGTGGTGAACATCGCCACGCGCGGCACCATCCATGAGCGCGGGCCGCAGAACCCGCTGCTCGACGATCCCTTCTTCCGCCGCTTCTTCGACGTGCCTCCCGACACCGGCCCGCGCGATCGGCCGTTCCAGAGCGCCGGTTCGGGCGTGATCTTCGATGCCAAGATCGGCTACATCGTCACCAACGCCCACGTGGTGGAGAATGCCAACGAGATCACCGTGACGCTGCAGGACGGGCGCGACCTCAAGGCCGAGATCGTCGGCAGCGACGCCCCCTCCGACGTCGCGGTGCTCAAGGTGAAGCCCGACGGGCTGTCGCAGATCGCGCTCGGGGACTCTGCGCGCGCCGAGGTGGGTGATTTCGTGGTGGCGATCGGCAATCCCTTCGGCCTGCAGCACACCGTGACCTCGGGAATCGTCAGCGGGCTGTCGCGCTCGGGGATCAACCCCGACGGCTACGAGGACTTCATCCAGACCGATGCCTCGATCAATCCGGGCAATTCCGGCGGCGCCCTCGTCAACCTGCGCGGTGAGCTGATCGGCATCAATACCGCCATCCTGTCGCGCAGCGGCGGCAACATCGGCATCGGCTTTGCGATCCCGGTGAACATGGCGCGCAGCGTGATGGACCAGCTCATCAAGTACGGCTCGGTCAAGCGCGGACAGCTGGGCGTGAGCATGTACACCGTAACCCCCGACATCGCCCACTCGCTCGGGCTGCCGAGCGCCGTGGGTGCGCTGGTGTCGCAGGTGGTCGAGGGCTCACCGGCCGACCACGCCGGGATCCGCACTGGCGACGTCATCACCTCGGTGAACGGGCAGCCGGTCAAATCCAACAGCGAGCTGCGCAACACCATCGGACTGCTACGCGTGGGCGACAAGGTCGATATCGGCCTGGTCCGCGACGGCAAGCCGCTGCGCGTCACCGCGGTGATCGCCGACACCAGCCGCGAGCTCACCGGCAGTCCGGCGAGCATTCACAAGAGCTTCGAGGGCGCCGTGCTCGCCGATGCGCCCGACTCGGGTGGTGCGCTGGTGCGCAGCGTCGAGGCGGGCAGTGCCGCCGCCCAGGCGGGGTTGCGCGCCGACGATGTCATCGTCGGCGCCAATCGCGGCCGCGTCGGCGACCTGCGCGAGCTGCGCGAGCGCGCCCGCGGCGCGGCGGTACTGGTGCTGGAAGTGCGGCGCGGCAACACGGTGCTCCTCATCCCGCTGCGCTGAGAGAAAACGAAGTCACGGCCGTGCACGCCGGCGCGGGCAGTCCGCCGGCGACACCGCAAGAGGACCGGATGTGAACGTCTGTGTGCTGGGAGGCAGCGGTTTCGTCGGCACGGAGCTGGTGAGCCGGCTGGTGCGTGCCGGGCACTGGGTACGCGTGCCCACCCGCAACCTCGCGCACGCCGAGCGGCTGCGCGTGCTCGATACCGCCGAGCTGCGGCGCGCGAACGTGCACGACCCGCGGGTGCTCGGGCAGCTCTTCAAGGACTGCGACGCGGTCATCAACCTGGTCGGGATCCTGAATCCCCGCGGACGTGCCACCTTCGAGGCCGTGCACACCCAGCTGGCGGCGAAGGCAATGGCGGCCGCCCGTGGCGCGGGCGTGCGCCGCCTGCTGCATATGAGTGCGCTCGGGGCCGATGAGCACGCACCGAGCCGCTACCTGCGCTCCAAGGGCGCCGCCGAGACGCAGCTGCGCGCCGCCGCCCACACGGAAGCGGCCCAGCCTGCGCTGACCATCTTCCGGCCGTCGGTGATCTTCGGGGCGGGCGACTCGCTAACCAACCGCTTCGCGGGCCTCCTGCGCCTGAGCGCCGGAGTGCTGCCGCTGGCACGCGCCGCGGCGCGCTTTGCCCCGGTCAGCGTGCTCGACGTGGCCGAGGCGTTCGTGCGCGCGCTCGATACCCATGCGAGCCGCGGCGCCACCTACCAGCTGTGCGGACCGGAGATCATGAGCCTCGAGCAGCTCGTGCACCTGACCGCCCGCGTCGCCGGCCTGCCTTGCCACATCGTGCGTGTGCCCGATGCACTCGGTGTCATCCAGGGCGTACTCATGGGCCTGCTGCCCGGCAAGCCGTTCTCGCTCGACAACTTCCGCTCGCTGACGATCGATTGCGTGTGCCGCGAGGACGGCTGCGCGGCACTCGGCATCGCTGCGCGACCCATGCTGGCCGAGCTACCGCTGTATCTGGCGCCGACGGCGCACGCGCTCGCCTGAGTCGCGGCTCACCCGGGCGCCTTCGCCGGCGTGCACAGCCGCGCGTGCCGCTCGGCGCGCGGCAGCTTCGCCAGCGCCCGCGCCGCGGCGTAGAGACGCTCGAGATTGTTGTCCTCCTGCTGCAGCAACCGCGTGAAGCCCGGCACGCAGTCGTAGTAGGTCGCCACCGAGGCGAGGTCGGCATTGTTCAGCCCCGCGGCGATCCATTCATCGTAGAGCGGATAGTTCGCGCCCTGGAGGCGCTCGAGCGCCCGCAGCTCGCCGGCCAGCCCGTCGAACACCGCCGCCTTCCCGGCGCGCATGTCCGCGCGCGGCACACCCGAGGCATAGAGCGTCACGAGCCGCGCGCGGGTACGCACCAGGAGATCGACGAACGCCTGCTCATGCGCCTGATCGCGGCGATAGGCCTCGATCCGCGCCGCCTCCCCCTGGTGCACCAGCCAGCGCTCGAGGCCGGCGTCTTCCACGGTGGTGGCAAAGGCCTCGTTGAACTCCGAGTCATCGCGCACGTACAGGAGCTGATGCGCCAGCTCGTGGAACATGATTGCCGCCAGCTCGGTGTCGTCATAGCGCAGCATGCTGGAGAGCACTGGATCCGCGAACTTGCCCAGCGTCGAGTACGCCGGCACGCCTCCGAGCGCGACATCGAAGCCTCGCGCCTCCAGGTCGAGGGCGAAGTCGTGCGCCTTGCGCTCGCTGAAGTAGCCACGATAGTCCACACAGCCGGCCACCGGGAAGCACCAGCGCCTCGGCTCCACCGAGAACTCGGGGGTGGCCACGACGTTCCACACCACGTACGGCCGGCCGATGTCGGCGTAGGTGCGGAAGCTGTTGTTGTCGGGCAGTCCCAGCTCGGTGGAGGCAAAGTCGCGCGCGGCACGCACCTGCTCGAGTCGCTTGCGCAGCTCGGACGGTGTGTGCGGATTTGCGATCACCTGGTCGATCGGCTCGCGTGCGTGCAATACGCGCCACTCGCCGCCGGCGGCCTGCATGACGTACGTCGTGCCGCAGCCGGCGAGCAGCGCACACGCCGCCACCAGCGCTGGCAACCGAGCGCCGCGCCGCAGTCGCACGGCTCGCCGGCGGTGCGCGGCAACACCTACCGGCGTCGCACTCAGCGCAGGCGTCTCAGTTAACATGCACATCATGCGAGTCTACTTGGTCGGCGGCGCCGTACGGGACCAGCTGCTCGGGCTGCCGGTGCGCGAGCGTGACTGGGTGGTGGTCGGGGCACTGCCGCAGGAGCTGGAGCGTGCCGGCTACCAGAGCGTCGGCCGCGAGTTTCCGGTGTTCCTGCATCCGCAGACGCACGAGGAGTACGCACTCGCGCGGCTCGAGCGCAAGGTGGCTCCCGGCTACCGTGGCTTCACCACGCAGTTCTCTCCGGAGGTGACGCTCGAGGAGGATCTCAGGCGCCGCGACCTCACCATCAACGCGATCGCCGCGAGCGAGAGCGGCGAGATCATCGATCCCTACGGCGGTCAGGCAGACCTCGCCGCCCGGCTGCTGCGTCACGTGTCGCCGGCCTTCGTCGAGGATCCGGTACGCGTGCTGCGGGTGGCGCGCTTTGCGGCGCGCTTCGCGCCGCTCGGCTTTCGCGTCGCGCCGGAGACGCTCGAGCTGATGCAGCGCATGACCGCGGCCGGCGAAGTGAGCGCACTGGTCCCCGAGCGTGTCTGGCAGGAAACCGAGCGCGCGCTTGCGGAAACTCAGCCGCAGGTGTTCTTCGAGACGCTGCGCGCCTGCGGCGCCCTCGGGGTGATCTTCCCGGAGATCGACGCGCTCTATGGAGTGCCGCAACCGCCGCGCTGGCATCCGGAGATCGACACCGGCGTGCACGTCATGCTGGCGGTGGGACTTGCGGCGTCGCTCGGTGCCTCGGGCGCGGTGCGCTTTGCCGCACTGACCCACGATCTGGGCAAGGCGCGCACGCCGCGCGAGCGCTGGCCGAGTCATCACGGTCACGAGGAGGCCGGTGTGCCCCTGATCGAGGGACTGTGCGCGCGTCTCAAGGTGCCGAACGGTCACCGCGAGCTGGCGATCCTCGCGTCGCGTTACCACACCCTGGTGCACCGCGCGCCGGAGCTCAAGCCGACGACGCTGCTCACGCTGCTGGAGGATTGCGATGCACTGCGCCGGCCCGAGCGGTTCGCAGAGCTGCTGCTCGCCTGCGAGGCCGATGCGCGCGGGCGCACCGGCCGCGAGCACGAGCCCTATCCGCAGGCCGCGTATCTCGGGCGGGCGCTGGGCGCCGCCGCCGCGGTCACGCTGTCCGAGGAGCAGCGTCACGGGCTCGAGGGCCGCGCCATCGGCGAAGAGCTGCGGCGGCGGCGCCTCGTCGCCGTCGGTGCCGTCAAGGCGCAGGCGAACGGGATCTGAGGTCGCCGCTACGCCTGACCGCGGCGGATCAATATCCGGCGCGGTGCAACAGGGCGACGCCCGCGGCGGCCACCAGGCAATAGAGTCCGAACAGATACCAGCGGCCGTTCTCCAGCCAGCGGCTGAGCCACTTCAACGCGAGCAGGCCCGCGAGCAACGCCACCACCGCGCCGAGCACACTCAGCATCGCGGCGGAGGCCAGATCGCCGCGGCCGTTGGCGTGCGCGGCGTGTAGCAGACGCATGACCTCGCGCGCCACCACCGGTGGAGTAAGGACCACGGCCAAAGCGAAGCTGAAACTTTCCGCGCGCCACTTGGCCACTCCCAACAGCATCCCGGTGGAGATGGTCGCTCCCGAGCGCGAGAAGCCCCGGAACGGCAGACACAGTCCCTGGACCGCACCAATCACTCCCGCCCGGCCCGCGGTCAGCTCATCCGTCAGCGCTGGCGTCCGCTCGCGATGCCGTCTCTCGAATATCCCCGCCAGCACGATCAGCACGCCGACGGCAGCCAGGGCGGGTGCGATGTACTCGAGGTGGCTGAAGAGATCCTCGATCTGCGCATGCGGGACGTCGCGTAACACCGTCCGCTCGATGATCTTCACGATCGTTTCGCCAACGAGTGCCGTGAGGACTGTCGCGATCACGACCTGACCGGCAACGGTCTTGAAGGCCGCGGCGCTCTGAAACCAGGTGCCGCGCCACTGCGGCCAGAAATACACGATCACGGCCACCATGGTGCCCGTGTGGAGCATGACGAGCAGCAGTGTCATGGGCGGCGAGGACGGGTCGAGTCCCAGCAGCTTCTCCGCCACAACGACGTGAGCCGAGCTCGACACCGGCAGCAGCTCGGCCAGTCCCTGCACGATCGCGAGAATGATCACTTTCAGTACTGACATTCACCCTTATCCCAAAGCCTGGTGAGGAGTTGTGCCGCCGGGCGAGACCGCGCCGGGCACGCCATCTTAACCGCAGGGGTCGCGTGGCGCCTGGCGCCGGCTACCCACGCCGGCATACACGTGTACGCGGCTACAACAGGTGACGCAGGTCCTGAAGCGCAAAGCCCGCGAGCGGCAGCTCGATGCCGCGGGTGAGCGCCATCGCCTTGAACGCCTCGCCCATTTCCTCCGGCATGAGCAGCCGCCGCGCCTCACCGGCGAGGCGCGCGTGCGTGGCACCGGGCGGCGCGGCGGCCACCAACTGCTCGATGCCGAGCGCCAACAGAAACGCCGCCTGGGTCGCAAAGCCGCCGACGTCGAGGTCAACCGCCGCGGCGGCTTCCGCGACCCGTGTGAAGTCCACCCAGGCGGTGATGTCCTGCACTCCCACGTTGATGTATGGGTCCGCGTGCGCGCGCTGTCTGAAATGACAGCGCAGCGTGCCGCTCACTCGCTGCGGGTGATAGTAGTGCGACCGCGGCAGTCCGTAGTCGCAGAGCAGCAGCAGGCCGCGCCCGAGGCAATCGCTGAGCGATGCGATCCACGGCGCGACCCGCAGGCACACCTCCGAGGTGTAGCCCTGCGGGAGCGGCGCCGGCAATCCCGCGAGCAGCGCCGCGCACGCCTGCGTGAGGGCGGCGTCGGCGCTGCGGCCGCGCTCGCACCAGCTGACCGCTTCGCCTGATGAGCCCGCGGCCTCGATGCCGAGCTCCGTCACACCGCTCGCACGCCAGCTGAAGCGGCGGCACGGCAGAGCATCGGCAACTTCGTTGGCCAGCATGACGCCTGTGAGCGGACGCTGCGGCAACCCCTCGAGCCACACTACCCGCTCGCGCAGCGCCGGCGGCAGCTGCGCGAGGCGCGCGCGCTGGCGCGCCGCGAGATCGGCGCTGACCTCGAGAATCGCGTAGCGCTCGGGCAGCACACCCAGCGTGGCGAGCTCGCCGAGCAGCGCCGCCGCCAACCGCCCGGTGCCGGCACCGAGCTCGAGAATGTCCCCGCCGGTGACGGCGAGCACGGCGGCGCACTGGCGTGCCAGGCAGCGCCCGAACAGGTCGGACACCTCGGGGGCGGTGACAAAGTCTCCGCCCGCGCCCAGCTTGGTGCTGCCGGCACTGTAGTAACCCAGCCCCGGCGCGTACAACGCCAGCTCCATGAAGCGCTCGAACGACAGCCACCCGCCGGCGGCCCGCAGCTCGCCGTGGATGAGCGCAGCCAGGGCGCGGCTGTGGCGCTGCTCCTCGGGCGTGAGCGGCGGCAGGATTGAGCGCGGCGGGGATGCAGTCATAATCGGCGCCCATGGAGCACGACACCCCGCATCCGGCGACGCCGCCCGCCGCGCTCAAGGGCAAGACGGCACTCGTGACCGGAGCGGCGCGCCGCGTGGGTGCCACCATCGCGCGCACGCTGCACGGCGCCGGTGCCAACGTGGTGCTGCACTATCGCAGCTCCGCCGACGATGCCGCGGCGCTCGCGCGCGAGCTGAACGCCGCGCGCGCCGCTTCCGCCCGAGCCGTCGACGCCGACCTGCTCGAGGTGGCACAGCTGCCGGCGCTGGCGAAGGCGGCGGCCGATGCCTTCGGCGGCCTCGACATCCTGGTGAACAACGCCTCGACGTTCTATCCGACACCGCTCGGTGACATCACCCCAATCGACTGGGACGATCTGATCGGCACCAATCTGCGGGCGCCGCTGTTCCTCGCTCAGGCGGCGGCACCGATGCTGCACGAGGCGCGCGGGCTCATCATCAATCTGGCGGATATTCATGGTGTGATGCCCCTGCGTCGCTACACCGTGTACAGCGTCGCCAAGGCGGGCCTCATCATGCTGACGAAATCGCTCGCCCGCGAGCTCGGGCCCCACGTGCGGGTGAACGCGGTAGCCCCCGGGCCGGTCATGTGGCCCGAGGACGGGCCCGATGCGGCGCTGCGCGAAAGCATCGTGCAGCGCACGGCGCTCAAGCGGGCCGGCTCGGCCGAGGACGTGGCGCGCGTCTGCCTGTTCTTCGCCACCGAGGCGCCGTACGTCACCGGGCAGATTCTCGCCGTGGACGGCGGGCGCAGCATCGGCTGGTAACACGCGGCGGCCCGCGCGCACCTAGGGGCGCACCTGCTCGAGCGGGTGCGCGAGCGGATCGAGGCGCCGCCACAGCTCGGCGATCGTCAGCTTCTCCGTCGGGTGCACGAGCGCGGGTGCCAGCTGCGCCAGCGGCCCGAGCATGTAGGCACGCTTCAGCAGGTCCGGGCGCGGCAGCTTCAGCCCCGGCTCATCGCACACCAGGTCGCCGTACAGCAGCACGTCGAGATCCATCGAGCGCGGCGCCCAGCGCGGCGCCGCGCGCGGGCGCCCGCAGAGTGTCTCGATGGCGTGCAGCGCTGCGAGCAGCTCGCCTACCGGCCGCTCGGTGTCGAAGCCCGCGACCAGGTTGATGAAGTCCGCGCCTGCGAATCCGAAGGCGCGGTTGCGGTACCAGGGCGAGAAGCGCACGCTGGGGAACTCGCGCGTGAGCTCTGCCACGGCGCGGGCGAGGTTGTGCTCGGGCTCGATGTTGCTGCCGGCCGCGACGTAGACCGCGGGCACGGTGCGTCAGGTCCGCGCGGGGGCGGGGGACGCGGGCGGGAGGTCCGCGCGCGTGCGCTCGAGCACCACGCCGACGTCGCGGGAGCTGCGGATCGCACCGGGCTTGTTGAGCGCGACGCGCACCCACTCCACCGCGAACTCCTCGAGGACCAGCAGCGCGATGCGGTGCGCCAGCGTTTCCACCAGCTGGAACTCGGAAGCCTCGATGAACGCCAGCACCCGCTTGGCCACCTTCTTGTAGTCGAGCGTGTCGGCCACGTTGTCGCTGCGAGATGCCGCCCGGCAATCGACCGGCATCTCGAGATCGAGCACGACCGTCTGCTTGACGCGCCGCTCCCAGTCGATGAATCCGATGATGCACTCGGCGGTCAGCCCGTGCAGGAAGATGCGGTCGCCGCGCTCGGGGGTGTGGCTCATGCGTTCAGGGCCGGCAGTGACTCGAGCGGCCAGCGGGCGTGCGCCTGGATGGCGAGCCCGTCGTGCTGCCCGGCCGCGAGGCGCTTGAGTCCCGCCACGGCGATCATCGCTGCGTTGTCGGTGGAAAACTCGATGCGCGGATAGTACACGCGCGCGCCGCGCGCGCCTGCGGCGGCGGTGAGCTGCTCGCGCAGGAACTGGTTGGCGCTGACACCCCCGGACACCACCAGTGCGCCGAGGCCCGTGTACTCGAGCGCCCGCAGCGCTTTCGCCGTCAGGGTCGCGACGATGGCCTCCTGCACCGCGCGCGCCACGTCGGCGCGCAGCCGCTCGGTCAGCTCGCGTCCGCGCAGCGCCTGCAGCACCGCGGTCTTCAGTCCCGAGAAGCTGAACTCGAGCCCGGGCCGATCCAGCATGGGACGGGGGAAGGTGAACGCGCCCGCGGCGCCGCGCGCGGCGAGCTGCGCCAGCTGCGGGCCGCCCGGATAGGCGAGCCCGAGAAGCTTGGCGGTCTTGTCGAAGGCCTCGCCCGCGGCATCGTCGCGGCTCTCGCCCAGCACGCGGTAGGCCCCGACGGCGGAGACCTCGATGAGCAGCGTGTGGCCGCCGGAGACCAGCAGCGCGAGGTGCGGGAAAGGGGGCGGCTCGGGCTCGAGGAGCGGGACGAGCAGATGTCCCTCGAGATGATGGACGCCGATCGCCGGCACGCCCCAGGCATACGCGAGGCTGCGTGCCAGCGCTGCGCCGGTGAGGAGCGCCCCGATGAGCCCCGGGCCGGCCGTGTAGGCGACGCCGTGGAGGTCCTGCGGGCGCGTCGCCGCGCGCTCGAGCGCGCGGCGCGCGAGCGGCAGCAGACGTCGCACGTGGTCGCGCGAGGCGAGCTCGGGCACCACGCCCCCGTAGGCGCGGTGCAGCTCCACCTGCGTGAACAGCTCGTGCGCGAGCAGCCCCGCGTGCGCATCGAGCACCGCGGCGGCGCTCTCGTCACAGGAGGATTCGAGGGCGAGGACCCGCATAAAAAAATTGTAATTGAAAGCGCACGCGCGCACCGGCAGACGGGGGTGGAGGTAATATGCCGGCCCGTTTGAGCCGCAGCCCCGATCGCATGAGAACCCGTGCACCTGCCTGCGCTGTTGCCCTGATCCCGGCTGTGCTCTCGGCGGTCGTGTCGCTCGGTGGCTGCGCCGCGGTCGCGCGGGAGCAGCCACCGTCCGAGGCCCAGGCCGCCGGCCCCAGCCCCGCGCCGCCCACTCAGGCCCACTCCTGCAGTGCGCCGGTGTCGTTGCCGAAAGGGATCTGCGGCGGTTGCTCGGTGAGCTGCGGCGACCAGCAGGCGTCGTGCACGACGGGCGAGGAGTGGCCGGGTGGCAGCGCCTCCTGCATGAAGACCGCCGTGTGCGAGTGCCGCTGACCGCAGGCCTCAAGCATCCAGGGCGCGAGCCGCACTTGCCAGTGATGTGCGCCGCGGCCCCAAAGCGGCGAGGCGCTTTTGCCTTTGCGGCGGGGGTCCTTTAGAATCCCCCGCCCCCGACTGGCCGCTGAACCTGTCACGGCCGGGTGGGTGTCTTAAATCTCCTTTCCGATCAACGACTTGAGGTTTGGATGCCGAGCGTTCGAGTGCGTGAGAACGAGTACTTCGATGCCGCCCTGCGGCGTTTCAAGCGCGCCTGCGAGAAGGCCGGCATTCTCACCGAGCTGCGGCGGCGCGAGTTCTACGAGAAGCCCACGCAGGAGCGCAAGCGCAAGAAGGCGGCCGCCATCAAGCGCCACATGAAGCGCGTCTCCCGCGACGGCATGCGCAGCTCCCGCTAGGGGCGGCGCGCGCCATGGCGCTGAAGGAACGCATCACCGACGACATGAAGAGTGCGATGCGGGCCGGCGACAAGGAGCGGCTCGGCACCATTCGTCTGGCACTCGCCGCCATCAAGCAGCGCGAGGTGGACGAGCGCATCACGCTCGATGACGGCCAGGTGCTCGCAGTCCTCGACAAGATGATCAGGCAGCGACGCGAGGCCATCACCCAGTTCCAGAGCGGCGGCCGCGCCGACCTGGTCGCGAAGGAAACCGCCGAGATCACCGTGCTGCAGGGCTACCTGCCCGCGCAGCTGAGCGATGCCGAGATCGATGCGCTGATTGTCGCGGCGATCGCCACCACCGGCGCCGCCTCCGTCAAGGACATGGGCAAGGTGATGGCGGTCGTCAAACCGAAGGCGCAGGGTCGCGCCGACATGGGCGCGGTCAGCGCGCGGATCAGGCAGAAGCTGGGCTGAGTTCCTGCACGGGACGCGGCACTTGGGACGCATCCCCCAGAGCTTCATCGATGAGCTCATTGCTCGCGCCGATATCGTGGAGATCATCGGCGCGCGCGTGCAGCTGAAGAAGTCGGGCCGCGAGTACAAGGCCTGCTGCCCGTTCCACAACGAGAAGACTCCTTCATTCTGGGTGAGCCCCGACAAGCAGTTCTATCACTGCTTCGGCTGCGGCAAGCACGGTACGGCCATCGGGTTTCTCATGGAACACGATCACATGAGCTTCCCCGAGGCCGTGGAGGAGCTCGCCACGCGCTTGGCCCTGGAGGTGCCGCACGAGGGCGGCGTCGCGCCCGGCGCGCGCCGCAGCGACGAGCCGCTGTATGAGCTCATGGCGCGGGTCGCCCGCTGCTACGCCGAACAGCTCGCGCGCACGCCGCGTGCCCGGGAGTACCTGGCGCGGCGCGGCCTGAGCGAGGCGACCGTGGAGCGCTTCGCGATCGGTTATGCACCGGACTCGTGGAACGAGCTGCTGCGCCGCTTTGGCGGCAGCGACGCCGAGCGGCGGCTGATGAGCGACGCCGGCCTCATCGTCGAACGCGAGCGCGGCACGGTGCGCGACGGCGAGCGCTACTACGATCGCTTCCGCGACCGCCTCATGTTCCCCATCCGCGATACCCGCGGTCGGGTAATCGCCTTCGGCGGGCGGGTCATCGAAGCCGGGGAGCCGAAGTACCTCAACTCGCCGGAGACGGTGTTGTTTCACAAGGGCCGGGAGCTCTACGGCCTGTACGAGACGCGGCGCGCCCGGTCCAACCTGACGCGCCTCGTCGTCGTCGAAGGCTACATGGACACTGTGCGGCTGCATCAGGAGGGCGTCGATTACACCGTGGCGACCCTCGGCACCGCCACCACGGCCGAGCACTTCCGGCGCATCTTCCGGCTGGTGCCGGCGGTGGTGTTCGCCTTCGACGGCGATCGCGCCGGGCGGGCGGCCGCGTGGCGCGCGTTGCAGCAGGCGCTGCCCGAAGCGCGCGAGGGACGCGAGATCCGCTTCCTGTTCCTGCCCGAGGGTCACGATCCGGACACGTTGGTGGCGGCCGAGGGACGCGCCGGGTTCGAGCAGCGCCTCGCCGGCGCCGTGCCGCTGTCGGAGTACCTGGTGCGCGAGCTCTCGGAGCAGAGCGAGCTCAAGCACGCCGACGGTCGCGCGCGCTTTGCCGAGAGCGCCCGGCCGCTGTTCGCGAAGGTCCCCGAGGGGGTCTAT
Organism: Steroidobacteraceae bacterium; assembly: GCA_036008385.1. GTDB lineage: Bacteria > Pseudomonadota > Gammaproteobacteria > Steroidobacterales > Steroidobacteraceae > 13-2-20CM-66-19. Next base: position 39,020 of record DASYNX010000082.1, on the reverse strand, counting down.
CGCGAGCTGCTGCTCGAGCGGCTCGCCGGGGTCGTGGGCCTGAGCCCTGCGCGTCTGGCGGAGCTGTGGACACACGGCCGCGCCGACGCACCAACCGCCGCTCCGGCGCCAGTCCGGCGGCCCGCACGTCCGGCACGCGGCGCCGGACGCGGCAGCCTCGTGCGCCAGGCGATCGTGCGGCTGCTGCACTACCCGCCGATCGCGCTCGAGGTGACGGCGCCAGAGCGCGCCGGCCTCGATGCCAGCGACGAGGCCGGTGTCGCGCTGTTGCGCGAGCTGCTCGACAATCTGCGCGAGCAGCCCGCGCAGATTGCCGCCCAGGTCATCGAGCGCTTCTCGGGCCGCGAGGGCGGCGCTGCGCTGCAGAAACTCCTCGAGCGCGAGGAGGTCATTACGGAAGCGTCCGCAGCGGTGGGCGAGCTGCGGGCCGCGCTCGTCAAGCTGGCCGACCAGGCGGCCGGACGGCGTCTGGAGGCCCTCGAGGCCAAAAGTCGGGCAGGCAGCCTGGCGGCCGCGGAAATTGAGGAATTTCAGAGGCTTATAGAGAGACTCAGCCACCGTGAGCTGCGCGGCGGCTAATATCGATTTGGTGATTTAACCGGAGTCAAATAAACTTGCGAGCTTTGCCTTTCGCCCCTTGAGCTGCTCGGCTCCCGGCAGCAGATAGAGCACTTCAGGCCCGCAGCACACCCCGACACATGACACGCAAGCACAAATCCCCGACCGCACACAAGAAGCGCTCTGCAGCACCCTCCCGGCCGGCAAAGCCGGCGGCCGCCGAGAAGGCGGTCGCTGCGGTGGCGAGCCTGCGCGAGCGGGATCGCGGCCGGCACGCTCCGCCGGCGAAGAAGGTTGCGGCGGCGGCGCGCGCAACAGTGCCGCACGCCAAGGTCAACGACAGCGCGCGCGCTCCCGAGATGCGGGCGGCAGGCGGCAAGCCTGGCGCCGACAAGCGCCCGCTCGGCATCGAGCGGCGTGCGCCGGTGATGCCGGAGGACCGGCAGTCGCAACTCAAACTGCTGATCGCACGCGGTAAGGAGCAGGGTTATCTCACCTACGCGCAGGTGAACGATCACCTGCCCTCCGAGATCGTCGATCCGGAGCAGATCGAGGACATCGTCAACACCATCAACGACATGGGCATTCCGGTGTACGAGAAGGCACCGGACACCGAGTCGCTGTTGGCCAGTGAGCCCTCCGCGCCCGCCGACGAGGAAGCAATCGAGGAGGCCGCGGCGGCGCTCGCCGCCCTCGATGCCGAGCTCGGCCGCACCACCGACCCGGTGCGCATGTACATGCGCGAGATGGGCACCGTGGAGCTGCTCACCCGCGAGGGCGAGATCCGCATCGCCAAGCGCATAGAGGAGGGGCTCGACGCCGTGCGCAGCGCGCTCGCGCTGTATCCGTCCTCCTATGATTTCCTGCTCAAGGCCTATGAGCCGGTCAAGGCCGGCCAGGCGCGCCTGGTCGACGTGATCGTCGGCTACATCGATCCCAACGCCCCCGACGTCATCGCGCAGCCGCAGAATCCCACCCGCGTGGAAGTGGTCGCCGCGGAAGAGAAGGCCGACGACGACGAGGAGGAGAACGGCGAGAACGGCGACAGCGAAGAGGAGGCCGTCGACACCGGACCTGATCCGGTGGAAGCGGCGACGCGCTTCGGCTCGATCGCCAAGATCCACACCCAGGTGCTCGGCTCGATCGCCAAGCTCGGCGCGCGCGACCCAAAGACGCTGCGCCAGCGCAAGAGGCTCGCCGACGAGTTCATGGAGCTGCGCCTGTCACCGCGCATGTTCGAGGCGCTGATCCTCAACCTGCGCACGCACGTGGCCGAGGTGCGCCAGCTCGAGAAGGAGATCATGGTCATCGCGGTGCGCGACGCCGGCATGCCGCGCAAGGACTTCATCGCTTCGTTCCCCAAGAACGAGACCAACCCGCGCTGGCTGGGCAAGCACGTCAAGGGCGGCAAAAAGTACTCGGCGCCGCTCGCGAAGTTCAAGGACGAGATCGAGCGGCGGCAGAAGAAGCTCGAGCAGCTCGAGGGCCTCTATCACCTCAGCATCAACGACATCAAGGAGGTCAACCGCGAGGTGTCGATCGGTGAGGCCAAGGCGCGCCGCGCCAAGAAGGAGATGGTGGAGGCGAATCTGCGCCTGGTGATCTCGATCGCCAAGAAATACACCAACCGCGGGCTGCAGTTCCTCGACCTCATCCAGGAAGGCAACATCGGCCTGATGAAGGCGGTCGACAAGTTCGAATACCGCCGCGGCTACAAGTTCAGCACCTATGCGACCTGGTGGATCCGCCAGGCCATCACGCGCTCGATCGCCGACCAGGCGCGCACCATCCGCATTCCGGTGCACATGATCGAGACCATCAACAAGCTCAACCGCATCTCGCGCCAGATGCTGCAGGAGATGGGCCGCGAGCCCACGCCCGAGGAGCTGGCGGTGCGCATGGAAATGCCCGAGGACAAGGTGCGCAAGGTGCTCAAGATCGCCAAGGAGCCGATCTCCATGGAGACGCCCATCGGCGATGATGAGGATTCACACCTGGGGGATTTCATCGAGGACACCTCGGTGGCCTCTCCGATCGACCAGGCGACCATGGAGTCGCTGCGCGAGACCACCCACGCCGTGCTGGCACAGCTGACGCCGCGTGAGGCGAAGGTGCTGCGCATGCGCTTCGGTATCGACATGAACACCGACCACACCCTCGAGGAGGTCGGCAAGCAGTTCGACGTCACGCGCGAACGTATCCGTCAGATCGAGGCCAAGGCGCTGCGCAAGCTCCGTCACCCGAGCCGCAGCGAGCAGTTGCGCAGTTTCCTGATGGACGATTGACGCGCGCGGCGCGCCAGCGCTGCGGTACTTCCGTCAGTCGGCTGTGAGTGCTGCCTGCCTCGTGGGGGACCTGACACCCCTGATCAGGAACCACAGGCCGAGCGGCACTTCGTAGAAGAACATCGGGACCATGTAGGCCATCGCAGCGTTGCCCGCGAACCAGGGCGAGAAAATCACGGCAAGCGACCCGATCGCCAACAGCAGCGACGCTAAGATGCCCCACGCCGGCAGTATCGCGGGTACGTAGCGCGATTTCAGCAGCAGGTAGGCGAATACCGCCGACCCGAGCCCCAGAAATACGAAGCCGATATAGAAACCGAGGCCACGCGCGCTGACAAACAATCTCGCAAGTCCCTGCAACTGATTCGTATCGAATCCGTGAAGGTAGCCAACACCGCTCAACAGCCGCAGGGTGATGAGCCCGTTCAGTGTAACGACGGCGAGGATGGCTCCATCGGCAATTCGCAGGAATGCGCCAAGCAAGGCGAGACTCTTGTCCACGAACTTGAGCAATTCGTACAGCGCCCAGGCGATTACGACGTCGCTTACAAACGTGATCACATCGATGGCGATGCCAAGCCGAAAGAGGCCCTCGGCAGCTACGATGTTGTGCGCCGTTGCCGCCGCATCGTCTTCCACCATGCGCCCCAGAACGAATGATTGACTGAAGATCCCTAAGGCCATCGCAACCAGGTAGATGCACCCTGCGACCCGCGCATAGAAGACCGGAGATCTTTCAGGGCTATTCGCCACCGTCCCCTCGAGCGGCCAGCGAAGGTATGCCGCTCCCGGTCGCGGGACGGCAAACAATCGGTTGATCAGGCCACGTTAGATTCCGGCCTTGCCGAGCGCGTCGATGACTTCCCGCAGCGCTTCTGCCAGTCCCGGATGCCCGGCCTCGAATCTCACCGCGAGCGATTCCAGTCGCGGCGCGTGCGCCGCCGCAGCCGCCGCGCCGGGGTCGAGGCGCTCGATGTCGCGCATCACCGCGCCGAGCAGCGCCCGCGACTCCGCATCGAGCGCCCCGCCGCTGACGCTCAGGCGCTCGTGCACCCGGGCGAGCAGCTCGCGCAGGCTCTCCTGAGTCATCGCCACGGGTCCCTGGTCGGGCGGGGTCAGCTCAGCTCGCCGAAGGACGAGCCGGCGGCCGGCGCCGCGGCGCCACCCTCCACGCCCAGCAGCGATTTCCAGGTGTGCTCGCGCCCGAGCCGCTTGCCCTTCTCGGTCAGCTTCACGCCCTCCGGTGAGAGCGTGATCATGTACGGTTTGCCGTCCACGTCGATTTCGCGCTTGAGCTGCTTGTTGAGTTTGGTAGCCATTGCGTCCTCTCGCATCCCAGGGCTGCACGCGCCGATGGTAACAGCAAACGGCCGACGATCACCGGCCGCCTGCTTCCGAAGCGCTGGCCCGGCATCATTTGACCAGCCCTTCCGTCGTGAGCGCCTCGATCACGTGTGGGCGCTGGCCTACACGCTCCACGTAGCGCTGCAGCGCGGGACCGAGGTCGACTTTGACGTGTCTGCCCCAGCTCGCCACCGCGAACAGGTAGGCGTCGGCGACGGTGAACTGCTCGCCCATGAGGAAAGTCCGGCCGCCGAGGATGCGCTCGAGATAGTCGAGGCGACCCTGCAGGTTCATGCGCGTGAATTGCTTGACGTCCTCTGAGGCATCGTCGCGGAACAGGGGCGAGAACCCCTTGTGCACCTCGGAGTTGATGAAGCTGAGCCATTCCATCAGACGGTAGCGCTCCATCGTGCCCGCCGGCGGCGCCAGCTTCGCCGCAGGGTTGCGGTCGGCGATGTATTGCAGCACCGCAACGTTCTCCGTCAACACCTCGCCGTTATCGAGGGTCAGCGCGGGTACGTACCCCTTGGGGTTCACCTCGTTGAAGTCCAGCCCGTCGGCGGCCTTCTTGGTGCGGCGGTCGACCTTGACCAGCTCGAATTTCAGTCCCGCTTCGCGCAGCGCGATGTTCGACGCCAGCGAGCAGGCGGCGGGACGATAGTAGAGCTTCATGATGCGGTCTCCTTCCTCGGCTCATCTCCGCGGCGGACAACGACGTATCCGCGGCGGGAGGGCCATGCTAACGTTGCCGCCGGCGATGGCAAGGGGGTACCTGCCATGAGGTCGCTTTGGCTTACGGCGGCACTGGCCGTGGCGCTCATGCTGGACGGCTGTCGGGGCAAGAGGCAGCCCGAGCCTGTTCCCGGTCCGCAGTCCGCGCTCGTGCAGCGCGCGACCGCTGACGCCGTCGTCCGGGACAACATCACAGGCCCCCGGCTGCCCTTCCCACCGGCGCGGCGCGAGCGAGATTTCCTGGTTCCAGGGCACGCTCGAGGAAGCCTTCTCGCGGCGCAGCTCCAAGGGGCGCAGCTCCAACGAGAGCCGTCCGTTGATTCGCTATTGATCAGCGGTCCGGGGGGCGTGTGAGGGGTCTCAGGGCATGGATCGGAGCTGCGGCTATATCCGCTCTCACGCTCGCAGGCGAGCCCGTCATGGCGGCCAAGGGCGCGTGCCAGCTCCTGAAGATCGGCGAGCTGAGCGTCACAACGACCCACAACGAGCCGCTGGCAGCCGTCTCCATCGACGGACATGCCGCACAAATGCTGGTGGATACCGGTGCCGCCAAGAGCACGCTGTGGCGCCCGGCCCTCGAGTCTCTCGGTCTGCATGCTGTGGGTTCTGGTGCGAGATTCATCGGAGTGAACGGCGCCGACGAAGCCGACATCTTCACCGTCCGTGACTTCGCCTTGGGCGGATACGTCGTGCATCTACATCGCGCGCAGCCAGGGCAAGGTCTACTTCACGCACCAGGGCGGCCCGATATTCCAGACCCAGCCGCAAGAGCCCGCTGCGCCGGGCAACTGAGCGCACGACCGACTGCTACAATCGCGTCGTTGGGCCTGTAGCACAGCGGTTAGTGCAGGGGACTCATCGACAAAGGTGCCTTCACGCGGAAACGCGCGAAGTGGACGGGATGAATTCAGGGAAACCTTCGGGAATCCTGCCCATGGCAACCCTGAGCCGAGCCGCCGGTACACCGGCGGAAGGTGCAGAGACTACCTGAGGGCTCGAGTGCCCTTGATGACAGGCTGGAGCATCCCGCACCCACACGCACGCGACCACGTGCGCGGGTGAAGAGATAGTCCACTCCCGGCGGAAACGCCGGGGCAGAGTGAATCCCTTGGTCGTAGGTTCGAATCCTACCGGGCCCATTCCAACTACCAACACGGAGCGTCGCCCGTCCAGAGCGGTTTGCCAGCGAAGGGATGAAGGTGGTTCTCGGCAACGTCGAACCGGAGGCTCTCGCGCAGCAGCAGCGCTGCCACAATCTGCCCTGATCGCGCCACCGCGTCATCCGAATGTGCTCGCACGCTGTTTCGTGCAGCACAGGAGGATCCCGGCATGTTTCCCGATGATCTGCAGATCTGGCTGAATCACTTTGAATACCACGCTGAGCATCCGCGTTGCATTCCGCGCGGTCTGTCCGACTCCCTGCCACCCGCTGAGCGGCGGCTCATCGCCAGCTCAATCGCGACCTTTCAGCTCGGTGAACAGTCCGAGGGCGGCTCACTGCTGCGCGCGGCGGAGCGCTTCGCGCGCCTGCACCGGACCCCCGCGGTGGTTCGGATCACGGAGTTGTTCATCCGCGAGGAGCAGCGGCATGCGGCATTGCTGCGGACGTTCATGGAGGATCATCAGATTCCGCTCAAGAGCAGCGACTGGACCGATCGGGTGTTCCGGCGCGTGCGACGACTCGCGGGTCTGGAGCTGTACCTGTACGTGCTCATCAGCGCCGAGTTGATCGGCAACGTGTACTACCGCGCGCTCGAGTGCGCCACCGGTTGCCAGCGCCTGAAGGTGTTGTGCCGCACCCTGGTCTCCGATGAGCTCGCCCACATCGGATTCGAGTCTCAGCTGCTGCTCGCCTTGCGTGCGCGCCGCGCCGCGCCGGCGCGCACCCTGCTGCGTTTGGCTCACCGCGCTTTCTTCGCGGGCACAGCGATCGCAGTGTGGTTGACGCACCGTTCGCTGTTACGCCACTGCGGATACAATGCGCGGAATTTCCTGCGTCTCTGTCTAGCCCAGTACGCCTTCTACCTGCAGCCGGTGAGCGTGACGCTGGTGTCCCGTTCCGTTCCGCGAGCGGTCAGGAGGAAGCGCGGCGCAGCAGCAGCAGCGGGTTAGGCGTCGGCTCCGCAACCTTGATCAGCGTGTTGCGATCACGATGCTGGAAGAGCTCCTCGCGGCCGCGCACCGCCAGCATCGTGTCGAGCACATAACTCCAGCTGCCGTCGGGATTGAAGACGACCTCGATGCGATAGGACTCGGTGCAAAAGGCGTACTCGAGGAAGGACGTCGAGCAGATGCCGTAGTCGGTCTGTCCGCGCTTCGCCGTCAGCACCAGCTCGGTGGCGTCGGGTGAGGCGTGGCCGGCGGCGATGGCCACCTGGCCGCGCGGGATGGACAGCGTCTGTAGCACCAGTCCGGTGGCCGGCTCCCACAGCCAGTAGCCGGTCTGGTCGTGAAAGGTGGCCTGTTCGTCACTTGCGAGGATGCGCGTGTGGTAGCGCAGGCCATAGAACAGCTGCGGCCCGTTGGCTTGCGCGTCGATCGGCTGCAACTCGATGCGCTCGCGATACTCGCGCCGTTGCGGCCCCTCGGGCTTGGGATTGATGTCCACACCGGCGCTGCTTTCCCAGATGCCGGCCAGTCGCCGCAGCGGGCCGAGATTAGCTAGCGTGTCAGCATCGGCGGTCTGCTCGGTGAAGATGTCGTCGGGGAAGGGGCTCATGATCGCGTTCCGCAGGAAACCGGAGACAACGTAACTGGGTCATCCACTCCGCCGCACCCGGCGGGTCGCGCAGCCGGCCTCACTCCGGCGGCACGTAGATCGCAATGCCGCTCGCCGCCTTGCTGTAGAGCCCGAAGGATCCACCGACGCCGACGCCGGTGGCGCTGTTGCCGCTGACGCTCGAGTTGCCGACCCCGGTGCCGACGGAGCCCGACTGGACGTCCTGGACGCCCTGCAACAGGATGCCGTTGGCGCCGAGCTTCGCGGCTTCCTGTTTCATCCGCTCGATCGCCTTGTCCATGTTCTGCTGGCCGGTGAGAGCCAGGGATCCCTGGCTCGTGCCGCTGATCGTGGCGATCTGCTCGTAGTGCGGCGGGGGCTGCAGATAGACCCGGACGCTTTCCGGGGAGATCGGCGGGCGCGGGGTGCCGATCAGTACATGCGAGGACGTCGAGCAGCCCGCGAGCAGGAGCACGACGGCAGCGAGGTTCGGTCCTTGAATGCGCATCATGGGGGAAACGCTCCTGCGATGTCTGCGGTCAGGGGGAGAGCGTATGCGCGCGCTGCGCGGCAATCAAACCGGCAAGGGAACATAACGTGTGTAAACTGCCGCGCTCGGCCATGCGTATCACAATGAAGCGGCAAACTGCGACGACACCTGAGCCGCGCGCGCCCGCCATGCGCGGCCGGCCGTGGCTGCGTGGCGCGCGTGTCGGCGCGGCGGCGCTGGCGCTGGCCACGGTAGCGACCGTGGGGCTGACCGCCGCGCCGGCCGCCCCGGCGACCAACGTCGGGCCGGGCTATGACATCGAGCTCAGCCGCATGATCCCGATGCGCGATGGCGTCGAGCTGGAGGCGTGGATCACCCGGCCGTCGGATTTGAAAGCCCGGGCGCCGGCCATCTTGACACTGACGCAGTACGACATCGACGGCAGCCGCCGCGGCGAGCCACCTTACTTCGCGCGCCATGGCTACGTGTTCGTGCAAGCGTGCGTACGCGGCCGCTGCCGCTCCGGCGGGGTGAAGAGCGATAACCTCGGCCTGCAGGTGGGCCGCGACGGCTACGACGTCGTCGAGTGGATCGCGCAGCAACCCTGGAGTAACGGCCAGGTTGCGATGTACGGCGGCTCGTACGTCGGCATGACGCAGTGGCGCACGGCCGCGCAGCATCCGCCCCACCTCACGGCGATCGCGCCTTATGTGTCGATCTATCCCGGTTGGGACGTCCCCAACACCAACGGCATCCCGCAGGCCTGGACCGCCGTCATCCTCGGATACACCTCCGGGCGCGCGCTCAATCCCGCCTTCATCGCCAACCGGGACTACTGGTTCGGCAAGATGCTCGAGCAGTACGCCGCGCAGCGACCGTTCGGCGAGCTCGATCACGCGGAGGGGATCGCTCCCGACGACTGGTGGATGATTGAGGACGGCCGTCGGGTACCGATAATGACGGCCTGGCTCGACCATGTCGGCGACGAGACTTTCAACCTGGCTGCCGAGCCGAAGCCGCCGGCCTACGCCGCCATGAGCTTCCCGGTGCTCACCGCCACCGGGTTCTTCGACGACGATCAGCCGGGCGCGCTGCGTTACTACCGCAATCACATCGCAGGCGCGCCCACCCTTGCTGTGGCGAAGCACTACCTCGTGATCGGCCCCTGGGACCATGGCGGTACGCAGTCGCCGGCGAAGGACGTCGAGGGCCTGACCATTCCCGATGCCGCCGTCATCGACATGAAGAAGCTGCATCTCGATTGGTACGACTGGGCGCTCGGGCGCGGCCCGCTGCCGGCGTTTTTCCGCGACAAGGTTGCCTACTTCATGATGGGAGCCGACGAGTGGCGCTACGCCGGCACGCTCGCCGGCGCCTCCTCCGGCGGGGAGCTGACGCTCAGCCTGTCCGCGCCCGAGGGCACCCCCGGGGACCTGTTTCACTCCGGCCACCTGAGCGCACACGCTGCGGGAACGGAGCCGCCGGCGCAGATGGTCAGCGATCCGCACGAGCTTCCGGAGCTCGAGGTCGCGAAGTACGTCGCGGACGAGGGTCTGACGAGCCAGTTTCGCGCGCTGCAGAAGCGCGCCCTGGTGTTTCACTCCGAGCCGTTCGTCCGGGATACCGAGATCGCCGGGCACCTGAGGCTCGATCTCGTGTGTGCGGCCGACACCCCGGACTTCGATCTGTGGGCCCAGGTGATGCTGGTCAAGCCCGATGGCTCCGTCGTGCAGCTCGGCCAGGACATGCGTCGCGCCCGTTTCCGCGACGGGCCGTTCCGCGAGGAGCTGCTCAAGCCGGGCGAGACGGTGCGCATCCCGTTCGAGTTCCACTGGGTCGCCTGGCGCATACCGGCGGGAGCACGACTGCGCCTGGTGCTCGCACCGCTCAACTCCCCGAGCTACCAGAAGAACTACAACACCGGCGGCCGCATAGGCTATGAGAACCCCGCGGACGCACGGGTAGCCCACATCCGCATCTTCCACGACAGCGGCCATGCCAGCCGGCTAACGCTGCCGCTGGCGGGCGCGCCCGGATCCTGACACCGGGGTAGCGCCGGCTTGCCTCAGGACGTTTTCGGCAGCCAGCGCACGTCCTGCTCCATCTGCCCGGCGATCTGGTCGACGTTGCCGCCGCCACGCGTGAGCACCGCGATGCTGCCCGCGCCCGCCGGCACGATGACACCGCTCATCCCCGCCTCGTGGAAGGTGTGGCGCGCGCTCACCTGTTCGTGCTTCAGGATTATCACCGTGGCGGGGCCCTGTGTCGTATTCACGACCAGATGCGGGACGTAGTGACCGCGGAACCAGCAGCTCTGCGCGTAGCTGATCCGGTTGGAAGTGATGTTGAGCTCAACGCCCGCACCGCGCAGTGCCGCCTCGATGGCCTGGGCGTCCACGTGCTGCGTGGCGAGCCAGCTCTCCGGCTCGGCCTGCACATGCGCCACTACGTCGCGCGCCAGCGTGTCGCTCGGCCGCAGCACCCAGACCGCCAGCGCCGCGAACATGGCAAGCGCCACGCTCGCCGCCAGCGCCCATTGCCGCCACACCGCCGGCGCTGTGCGACGTTGCGCCGTCAGCGGTTCCGGCGCGTGCTCCAGCGCCCGACGGATATTACCGTCGAGGGCACGCATTTCCTCGCGGAATTGCCTGCAGGCCGGGCAGGCAAGCAGGTGCTCCTCCAGTGCGGGACCGGTGGAGCCCGGCTCCGCCCCGATCGAGAGGCGCGCGTCGTCGCAGGTCATGACAGGGCCTCGCCGCCGGTCACGTCAGGTGCGGCCGCCATGCCGCAGATCACACGCAGCTTGTTGCGCGCACGAAACAGGCGCGTCAGCACGGCGGTCGGGGAAAGGGCCAGCTCGCGCGCAATCTCCTCGGTGGAGAATCCGCCGAGGACCTGCAGGACGAGAGGCTCACGATACTCAATCGGTAATCTCATGATCGCATGACGCAGCGTAAAGAGGTCGCCGTCGGGTTGCGCCACCCTCGGGCCTGCGTGAGTTTCGGCCACTTCCTCGAGCGACACGAGCTCCAGGCGCTTGCGCTCGTACAGTCGTGCGTGCTCGCGGCGCACAATGGTCAGCAGCCAGGCGCGCGCAGCGCCGGAGTCCTTCAGGGAATCCTGGGAGCGCCAGGCCCGCAGCAGCGACTCCTGCACGATGTCCTCCGCGATCGCCCGGTCACGCGCGAGCCAGTGCGCGAAACGCAGCAGGTCCGGGCGCAGCGACTCGAGCAGTTGGCTGAATGCCGCCCGCACCTCGGATCCGGGCAGCCGCTCGCTAATTGAGGAGACCGGAGATTCGGGCTGAGAATTGCGCATGCCGGGTTCGCCGAAGGCGGCGATTATACGCATGCGCGACCGCGGCTCCGGCAATATCGCGCCGGACTGCCCGGTCTGCTCGGCCAACTGTTCCCGCACACACAGGAGTTACCGTGAAGTTCCTGGTTGAATGGCTCATCGACTGGCCCCGGCGCGTTGCCGGGCATCTCGCCTGGCTGGCACCGCTGTTTGCCCGCATTACGGTCGGCTGGGTATTCCTGCTGAGCGGCTGGGGCAAGCTCATGAACCTGCCGCAGGTGACCGAGAACTTTGTCGGCTGGGGGGTCCCCGCGCCGCAGCTGCTGGCGCCGTTCGTGTCGGGAGTCGAGTTCTTCGGCGGGTTGTTGCTGCTGCTGGGACTGCTGACGCGCATCTCCGCGGGCGCGCTCGGCGTCACCATGATCGTGGCCATCCGCTCGGCGAAGTGGGCCGAGGTCGATTCGCTCGAGACTCTGCTCGGCTTCGACGAGTTCGAGTACCTGGCGCTGTTCCTGTGGCTCGCGATCGCAGGTCCTGGCCGGCTGTCGGTCGATCACTGGCTCGAGCGCTGGTTCGAGCGCGGCGGGCGCGCCGCCGCCGCTACGCCGGCCGAGGCCAATCGCGGGGCGTCGTGACAAATGGTGGCAGCCAGCCACCGATCTTCTGACCCGGGCCGGGGCCCGGTGTGCCACGCGCTTCAGCGGGCCAGGGGCACGCCGTCGAAGAAATCCACCACGCCAGTCGCGAGCGAATACTCCGCCCCCACCACCATCAGGCCGTCCTTCTCGATCAGCTGCTCGAGCACCTCGGAGCCGTGACGCAGGTGATCGGCCGACATGCGGATGTTGGCGCGCACGGCCTGCTGCTCGAGCGCTGGCAGATCGCGCGGCGGTCCGCGCTCCAACAACCCCTCCACCGCCGGGCGAATGCGCTCGACGATGGTGCGCAGGTTGCGCGACTGCTCGCGCGAGGGGCGCCGCAGCTGCTCGAGCGTTGCATGGATGGCGCCGCAGCCGGTGTGCCCGAGCACGACCACCAGCCGTGTGCCGAACGTCTCGGCGGCGAACTCGACGCTACCCACCTGCGACGGGGCGACGATGTTGCCCGCCACGCGGATGACGAACAGGTCGCCGAGCCCCTGATCGAAGATGATCTCGGCGGGCACGCGCGCGTCCGAGCAGCCGAGAATGATGGCGAACGGCTCCTGCACCTCCGGCAGCTCGCGGCGCCGCGTGCGGAGCGCGCCCGCCTCGAACCCGAGCTCACTGACGAAGCGGCGGTTGCCTTCACACAAAGTATCGAGAGCGGCGCGTGCCGATATCATCGCGAATGACCCCCGCCGGCCGTGAGCGCGCGAATATACCCGATTAGCGCCGGCCCGGCGGGCGGCGCGTGCCGCGCATCGGTTGCGCCTCGAGCGGATTCTCCGGCCAGTAGTGCTTGGGATAGCGGCCGCGCAGGTCCTTGCGCACCTGGGCGTACGAGCCGCGCCAGAAGCTCTCGAGATCGCGGGTCACCTGCACCGGGCGCTGGGCGGGCGAGAGCAGCCGGAAGGTCACCGGCACACGGCCGCGACCGAGGCGCGGCGTCGCTGCGAGCCCGAACACCTCCTGCAGCCGCACCGACACCACGGGTGCGCTGTCGTCGCGATAGTCGACGCGGACGCGCGCGTCGCCCGACAGGGTGAGATGCGTCGGCGCCCACTCGGCGAGCTCGCGCTGCTGCGCGAAGCTGAGCTGCGCCTGCAGCGCTTCACAGAGCGGCACGCGCGCCAGGTGCTCGCGGCGCGTGACCCCCTCCAGCCACGGCGCGAGCCAGCGGTCCAGCGACTCGAGCAGCGCGTCATCGGATACGTCGGGCCACTCCGGCGGCATTCCCGGAGCCTCCGCGAGCGCGCGGCGCACGAACCCGATGCGTGCCTGCAGGTCGCGCGCCGCGCGGTCCCAGGGAAGCGCGGCAACGCCGAGGTCGCGCACGCCCGCAAGCATCGCCGCGCGCGCCGCCTCGACCGGCACCGGTGCCAGCGGCTTCTCCTCCAGCACGATCGCATCGAGCTCCAGCGTGCGCCGTGCGAGGACCGCCTGCTCGCGCGAGCTCCACTCCACGGACTCGCGCTCGCGGATGCGCTCGCCGCACTGCTCGAGCAGCTGCTGTCGGCTGAGGGGAGCGGCCAGCAGGATGCGTGCATCGCGCTCGCGATCGTCGAGGTCCACGGCCACGATGAACTCCTGGCGCGCGAGCGCCTGCGCCTCGGCAAAGGCTGCTCCACGGCCGTTGGCGAGCGTGAAGCGACCGCCATCCCCGGCGCGCCGGCGACCGATGCGATCCGGATGGGCGAACGCGAGCAGCACGCCGGCATCCACGTCGCCGCGGGTCTCACCCGCGCCGGCGTTGCGCGCCTTGCCCGGGGCGCCGCCCGCGGCGAGCCGTTCGAGGTCGCGGGCCGCGCGGCGCGCGCGTGCGAGCGTGGCGCGGTCGGCGCCCGCTGGCACAGCGCCGCCGTGCAACAACTCGAGGCGGGTGCGGATGTCCGCATCCCGCGCGCCGCCGCCGCGCAGCACGTCGCGCTCCGACAGCAGCGCGGCCAGCTGGGCTGCGAGTGGCACGGCGTTCAGGTCGCGGGCACGCAGCAGCATGTGCGCGAGACGCGGGTGCACGCCGAGGCGCGCCATCTCACGCCCGTGCGCGCTGATGCGCCCGGTCTCGTCCAGCGCCCCGAGTCGCTCGAGCAGATCGCGCGCGCTCGCGAGCATCGCCGCCGGCGGCGCATCGATCCAGCGCAGCTCGCTCGTCTCGCGGACACCCCAGCTCGCCAGCTCCAGCGCGAGCGGCGCGAGATCCGCCTCCATGATCTCCGGCGGCGTGAAGGCCGTCAGCGCCGCCTGCGCGCCCTCGCTCCACGCGCGATAGCACACTCCGGGCTGCGTGCGGCCGGCGCGGCCACGCCGCTGCTCCGCCGAGGCACGCGAGATGCGCACGGTCTCGAGGCGGCTCATGCCGGTGACCGGATCGAAGCGTGCGCGCCGCATGAGCCCTGCATCGACCACCACCCGCACGCCGGGAATGGTGAGCCCGGTCTCGGCGATGTTGGTGGCCAGCACGACCTTGCGCGCGCCGCCGACGGCGGGGGCGAGTGCGGCGTCCTGCTCCGCGGCCGTCAGCTCGCCGTAGAGCGGCAGGATCGCGACGCCCGCGGCGGCCGCGGGCGCCTGCGCCAGCAGCGTCTGCAGGCGCCGGATCTCGCCCGCGCCCGGCAGGAACACCAGCAGGTCGCCGCGCTCTTCGCGCAGCGCGCGGGTGACGAGCGGCGCGATGAGTGCGGCCAGCTGCGGCCCGCGCACCCCGGGAGGCGGCGGGAGCGTGGGCAGGCCGCTGCCGGCGTAGCGTGTCTCGACCGGGAAAGCCTCACCCGGGGCGCTGACGAGCGGCGCATCGGCGAGCAGCTGCGCCACCGCCTCGCCGTCGAGCGTAGCCGACATCACCAGCAGGCGCAGCTGCGGTGCCAGGGTGGCGCGCGCATCGATGGCGAGCGCCAGTCCCAGGTCCGCCTGCAGGCTGCGCTCGTGGAACTCATCGAAGATAACGACCGCCACGCCCTCGAGTGCCGGGTCGTCCTGCAGCAGCCGCGTCAGCACGCCCTCAGTCACCACCTCCACGCGCGTCGCGCGCGAGACGCGGGTGTCGAGGCGCATGCGGTAGCCGACGGTGGCGCCGACGCTCTCGCCGAGTGTGTGCGCCATGCGCGCGGCGATCGCGCGCGCGGCGAGCCGCCGCGGCTCGAGCATCAGCAGCCGCTGGCCGCGCGTCCAGTCCTCATCCAACAGCGCGAGCGGCACCACCGTGCTCTTGCCCGCGCCCGGCGGCGCCTGCAGCACGGCGGCATGGTGCCGCTGCAGGGCTGCGCGCAGCGCCGGCAGCGCCTCATCGATAGGCAGCCCGGACTTCACCAGATGTGAACGCGCTCCTCCGGCGCGAGATACAGCTTCTCGCCGGGTTGCACGTTGAAGGCCGGGTACCAGGCGTCGACGTTGCGCACTACGCCGTTGACGCGGAACTTTGCCGGGCTGTGGGGATTGCTGGTGACCTGGTTACGCAGGTTTTCATCGCGCTGCTTTTCCTGCCACACCTGCGCCCAGGAGAGGAAGAAGCGCTGATCGCCGCTCAAGCCGTCGAGCACCGGCGCGGGCTTGCCGTGCAGCGAGATATGGTAGGCCTCGTTGGCCACCGACATGCCGCCGAGGTCGCCGATGTTCTCACCAAGGGTGAGCCGGCCGTTGACTTTGAGCCCCGGCAGCGCCTCGAACGAGGAGTACTGCCCGTCGAGCCGGTCGACGCGCTTGTGGAACGCCTGCTCGTCCTGCGGCTGCCACCAGTCGCGCAGCACACCGCGCGCGTCCGACTTGGCGCCCTGGTCATCGAAGCCGTGACCCATCTCGTGTCCGATGACGCCGCCCACCGCACCGTAGTTGATGGCCGCATCGGCATGCGGATCGAAGAACGGTGCCTGCAGGATCGCAGCGGGGAACACCACTTCGTTAAAGGTCGGGTTGTAGTAGGCGTTGATGGTCTGCGGCGTCATCTCCCACTCGCCGCGATCGGTCGGTCCGCCGAGGCGCTTGACCTGACGCTGCCACTCGAAGGCCACGGCGCGCGCGACGTTGCCGAACGCATCCCCCGCCTTCACCTCGAGGCCGGAGTAGTCGCGCCACTTGTCCGGGTAGCCGATCTTCGGGTGAAACGCCGCGAGCTTCTCCAGTGCCAGCTTGCGGGTCGCCGGGCCCATCCACGGCAGATGGGCGATGCGCTGCCGGTAAGCGGCGCGCAGGTTCTCGACCAACTCGAGCATCTGCTGCTTGGAGGAGGGCGGAAAATAACGCTGCACGTACAACTCGCCGGCCGCCTCACCGAGTCCGCGGTCGACCGAGCTCACCGCACGCTTCCAGCGGGCCCGCTGCTCGGGCTGGCCGTTCAGGGTGCGGCCGTAGAAGTCGAACACTTCCTGGTCGTAGGCCTTCGGCAGCACGTCCGCGTTGCCGACGAGGTAGTGGTACTCGAGGTACGTCCGCCAGCGCTCCACGGGCACTTTCTCGAACAGTGCACACAGCGCCTGCACCGCATCGGGTTGGCGCACGATGAAGCGCGGCTGCGCATCGAGTCCCGCCCCGCCGAGCAGCGCCGCCCAGGGGAAGCCGGGAGCGAAGGTGGCCAGCTCCTCGCGGGTGTGCGGGTTGTAGGTCAGGTCGCGCTCGCGGCTCTTGGCGCGCGGCCAGTGCGCGCTGGCGATCTGCGTTTCCACCTCGACGACGGACTTCGCCGCCGCGGCCGCATCCGCGACACCGGCGAGCGCCAGCAGACGCTCGATGTGCGCGGCGTACTTGGTGCGCAGCTCGCGGTAGACGGGCTCGTCCTTCAGGTAGTAATCGCGATCCGGCAGTCCTAACCCGCTCTGCAGGATCTCCGCCATGTAATGGTCCGGATCCTTCTCGTCGGGATCGGTGTCGAAGCCGATCGGCGCCGTGAGGCGCAGCTCCGCACGGCCCATGAGACGTGCCACGTCCTCATAACTGCGTGCGGCGGCGATGGCATCGAAGCCCGCGCGCGCCGGCGCGAGCCCCAGCTGGTCGATGGCCGCGGTATCGAGGTAGGCGCGATAGTAATCCCT
Organism: Steroidobacteraceae bacterium; assembly: GCA_036008385.1. Taxonomy (GTDB): domain Bacteria; phylum Pseudomonadota; class Gammaproteobacteria; order Steroidobacterales; family Steroidobacteraceae; genus 13-2-20CM-66-19. The sequence continues at coordinate 21,933 of DASYNX010000082.1, read as the reverse complement.
GAGCTTCTGTTGGTTGCTTCCCGGACTCGCGGTGGCCGGCAGCGCCTCGAGGATATCGCGCACCTGCTGGAGCGAGCGCTCCTGCAGCGCGTCGAACGCGCCCCAGCGCGCGCGGTCGGGCGGAATGTTGTGCGTATCGAGCCAATGACCGTTGGCGTAGCGATAGAAGTCATCGCCCGGCTTGACCGATGGATCACGGGCGGTGAGGTCGAGTCCCCAGGGCGGGATCTGCGCCTGTGCGGCCGGAGCAGCGCCCGGCGCGGCCGCCGTGGACGCCGCGGCCGCCGCGGGTGCCGGCGAGCGCGGCACGATAACTGCCAGGGCGGCGATGAGAGCGAGCAGGGTCAGTTGCGTGCGAGTCAACATGAGTGACGTTCCTGGAGATGAAGTTTGCCGGCTTCAGTGGCGCCAGACGCCGACTGCAAACAGCAGCCAGGCGCCGATCCAGGCGATACCGCCGAGCGGGGTGAGCACGCCGAGCGAGCGCGGCGCGCCGAGGCTGAGCGCGTAGAGGCTCCCCGAGAACAACAGCGTGCCGGCGGCGAGCAGCGCCGCCGCGGCGCGCAGCGCGCCGCCGTCGAGCGTGCGCAACGTCAGGCCCACCGCGATGAGCCCAAGGGACTGGAAGAACTGATAGCGCACGGCCGTCTCCCACAGCTGCAGCCGCTCCGCAGCGAGCTGACCCTTGAGGGCGTGGGCGCCGAAGGCGCCGCACGCGGTGGCGAGCGCCAGCAAGAGCCCGGCGGCGGCCAGCGCACGGCTGCTATTCACCGTGCGGGCCGAAGAACGGCTTGATCAGGTCGAGCGGCAGTGGGAAGACGATGAGCTGCGTTCGCTCGTGGGCGATGTCTGCGAGTGTCTGCAGGTAGCGCAGCTGCAGCGCGCTCGGCTGTTGCGCGAGTGCTTTCGCCGCTTCGACGAGCTGCTGCGCGGCCTGGGCCTCGCCCTCGGCGTGGATGATCTTGGCGCGCCGGGTGCGCTCGGCCTCGGCCTGCTTCGCCATGGCGCGGATCATGCTCTCATCGAGATCGACGTCCTTGATCTCGACGGTGGACACCTTGATGCCCCAGTTCTCGGTGCTCTGATCGAGAATGCGCTGCAGGTCGACGTTGAGCTTGTCGCGCTGCGCGAGCAGGTCGTCCATCTCGTGCTGGCCGACGACCGAGCGCAGCGTCGTCTGTGCCACCTGGCTGGTGGCGTCGAAGGCGTTGGCTACCTGGATGATGGCCTTGCCGGGATCGACGATGCGGAAGTAGACGACGGCGTTCACCTTCACCGACACGTTGTCGCGCGTGATCACGTCCTGCTTCGGCACGTTGAGCACGATGACGCGCAGGTCGACGCGGCGCATGCGCTGGATGGCGGGCCAGATCAGCACCAGACCCGGACCCTTGATGCCGGTGAAGCGCCCGAGGGTGAATACCACGGCGCGCTCGTATTCGTTGAGCACGTTGAGCGCGCTGAACAGCAGCACCACGATGATGACGAATACGGCGATTCCGAACGGCATAAAACTCTCCGGTGTTCAGCCGCTCACTGCGGCTCGACCCACAATGTTAGACCTTCCACCTTTACGATGCGGGCCAGATCGCCGGTGCGCAACGCCGCGCTGCTGCGCGCGTTCCACAGCTCGCCGCCGTAGCGCACCCGCCCCTTGCCGGTGAAGTCCGCGACCACTTCGGCGCTCGCGCCGATCATGGCCTGGGCCCCGGTCGAGACCGGATGACGCATGGCGCGGGTCGCGAGGTAGACGATGGAGGCAATTACCAGCGCGCCCACGGTGGCGAATGCCGCGATCACTCCCCGCCCGACGCTGAGGCCCGGCACGTCGGTATCGAAAAGAATGAGCGAGCCGACCACGAATGCGATGAGACCGCCCACGCCGAGCGAACCGTAGGTCGGAAAGAAGAACTCCGCGATGATCATGCCGGTGCCCACCAGCACCAGGGCGAGGCCGGCGTAGTTTACCGACAGGATCTGGAACGCGAACAGCGCCACCAGCAGGCAGATCGAGCCGACCACGCCGGGCAGCACCGCGCCGGGATTGTAGCCCTCGAGCAGCAGGCCCCAGATGCCGATCACCATCAGGCCGTACGCCACGGTGGGATTGGTGATCACCGCCAGCAGCTGCGTACGCCAGTCGGGTCTCATGTGCTCGAGGGTGAGGTCGCGGCTCGCGAGCTTCACGGTGCGGTTCTCGATGCGCACTTCACGGCCGTCGATCTGCGCCAGCAGATCCGGCATATCGCGGGCGATGACATCGATCACCTTCTGATGCAGCGCCGCCGTGGCCGACAGGCTCGCCGCGCCGCGCACCGCCTGCTCGGCCCAGTCGGCGTTGCGACCGCGCAGCTCGGCGAGCCCGCGGATGTAGGCGACGGCGTCGTTGATCACCTTGCGCTCCATGGCGCTCGCCGGCTCGGCCGGCGCGTGTGCGCCGCTGTTGCCCGGCCCCGAACCGGAGTCCGCGCCGCCGCCGTTCTTCTCCGGCGGACGCGCGCCGCCGGGCAGCGGTACCGGCGCGGGCTGGGGCTCGCCGCCGATCGCGACCGGAGTGGCCGCCCCGAGGTTGGTCGCCGGCGCCATCGCGGCAATGTGGCAGGCATAGAGAATGTAGGTCCCGGCGCTGGCCGCGCGTGCGCCCGGCGGACTCACGTACCCCACCACCGGAACCGGCGAGGCGAGGATCGCGCGAATGATGTCTCGCATCGCGCTGTCGAGCCCGCCCGGCGTGTCGAGCTGCAGGACCACCAGACGGCTGCCGCCCTGTTGGGCCGCGGCGAGCCCGCGAACGACGTAGCGCGAGGTCGCCGGGCCAATCGCGCCGTTGATCTCCAGCACTGCAGCCGTGCCGCCGTCGGGCCGTGGCGTGGCCGCAGGCGCGGCGGCGGCAGCAGGCGATCCGGCCGTGGGCGTTGCGGCCGCGGATGTTGCCACTGCAGGCGGCGCGGCCTTGGCGGGCGCAGGCGCCGGCGCCGCGGTCAGGCGCGCCGCCGCCAGTGTCAGGGCGACCGCAAGCAGCCCCCGCCATCCGGCATACCGTGCCTGCGCTCTCATGACACTCACCCTACTCTGGCGCCACCTGCATCCGCAATCGCGTGCACCGCGCCGCGCGCACGCCCCGGCTACCACAGCGCGTGCGCACTCCCGCTGACGGCCGGCGGCGCCGGGTGCACCGTCGTGCCGCAGCGTCGCGAGCAGTTGGTCAAACCGTCGGACAGCGCTACGCGCCGGGCGCGCCGCCGCGCCGCAAGCGCGGAGTGCGCGGCAGGCCGGTGTGTTGCGTGCGGAACGGTCGGGCGGCGCTGCGCCGTCCTTCCGCTGCATCGCCGGTGCCGCAGGGCTGGTACGCCGGCACCAGGTGCCGGCGCCCGCTGCCGATGAGATCCGCCCGTCCCATGCGTCGCAGTGCCTCGCGCAGCATGGGCCAGTTGTTGGGATCGTGGTAGCGCAGGAACGCCTTGTGCAGGCGGCGCACCCTGAGTCCCTTGGGAATCAGCACCGTCTCGCTGCTGCGGGTGATGCGCCTGAGCGGGTTCTTGCCCGAGTGATACATGGCGGTCGCGGTCGCCATCGGGCCGGGGAGAAACGCCTGCACCTGATCGGCGCGCAGGCCGTGCCGCTTCAGCCACAGCGCCAGCTCCAGCATGTCCTGGTCGGAGGTGCCCGGATGCGCGGCGATGAAGTACGGAATCAGGTACTGCTGCTTGCCGGCCTCCTTCGAGTAGCGCTCGAACAGCTCCTTGAAGCGGTCGTAGGCGCCGACCCCCGGCTTCATCATCTTCGACAGCGGCCCCTCGGCGAGCGCCTCGGGCGCGATCTTCAGGTAGCCGCCGGTGTGATGCTGGGCGAGCTCCTTGACGTACTCGGGCGATTGGTTGGCGAGGTCGTAGCGCACCCCGGAGGCGATCAGCACCTTGCGGATGCCGGGCAACGTGCGCGCGCGCCGGTAGAGGCGGATGAGCGGCGTGTGATCGGTGTTGAGGTTTGGGCAGATCCCGGGGTACACGCACGAGGGGCGGCGGCAGGCGCTCTCGATCGCGCGGCTCTTGCAGGCGAGACGATACATGTTCGCGGTCGGCCCACCGAGGTCGGAGATGACGCCGGTGAATCCGGGGACCCGGTCGCGCACTTCCCCGATCTCGCGCAGCACCGACTCCTCCGAGCGGCTCTGGATGATGCGGCCCTCGTGCTCGGTAATGGAGCAGAACGTGCAGCCGCCGAAGCAGCCGCGCTGAATGGCGACCGAGAAGCGGATCATCTTGTATGCAGGGATGCCGGCGTCGCCGTAAAACGGATGCGGCCTGCGCGCGTAGGGGCGCTCGTACACCCAGTCCATTTCCTCCGTGGTAAGCGGGATCGGCGGCGGATTCAGCCACACGTCGATATCGCCGTGGCGCTGCACCAGCGCGCGCGCATTACCAGGATTTGACTCCAGGTGCAGGATGCGCGAGGCGTGCGCGTACAGCACCGGGTCGGCGGCTACCGCCTCGTGCGACGGCATGCGGATCACGCTGCGCTCGCGATCGGCATTCTTCACGCGTCGCACGAAACGCACCACCTGCTCGCCCCGCGGCGCACCCGGCACGGCGCCGGCGCACGGCGGCGGGGCTCGCACGGCCGCCTCGGGCGGCGGCGCCGTCGCGGCAGCCGGTGCGGCGGCGCCGGAAGGCCCGCTCGCCGCCAGTGCGTACGGATCGACGGGAGGATTGAGCGGCCCCGGCGCATCGAGGTGGGTAGAATCGATCTCGATCCAGCCCTGCGGGAGACCGTTGCGGGCGAACACCGTGCCGCGAATGTCGCTGATGTCGCCGATGGCCTCGCCGCGGGTGAGCCGATGGGCGAGCTCGCAGATCTGCCGCTCGCCGTTGCCGTATACGAGCAGATCCGCCTTGGCATCGAGCAGCACCGAGCGGCGTACCTTCTCCGACCAGTAGTCGAAGTGCGCGATGCGGCGCAGCGAGGCCTCGATCCCGCCGATCACGATCGGCACGTGGCGGAAGGCCTCGCGCGCGCGCTGCGCGTACACGATGACCGAGCGATCGGGGCGCGCCCCGCCGCCGCCGCCGGGCGTGTAGGCATCGTCGCTGCGCAGCCGGCGGTCGGCCGTGTAGCGATTCACCATGGAATCCATGTTGCCGGCGGTGATGCCGAAAAACAGGTTCGGCCGGCCGAGCGCCGCGAATCCTTCCGCGCTGTGCCAGTCGGGCTGCGCAATGATGCCCACGCGAAAGCCCTGCGCCTCGAGCACCCGGCCGATGATCGCCATGCCGAAGCTCGGGTGATCGACGTAGGCGTCGCCGGTCACGATGATGACGTCGCAGCTGTCCCAACCGAGCAGCTCCATTTCCGCGCGCGACATGGGCAAAAACGGCGCCGTGCCGAAACGTGCCGCCCAGTGCCTGCGGTAGCTGCTGATGTCGCGCGCGGTCTGCATGGGATCGGCAATTATGACGGCGCCGCCGCAGCCGGTCACGCGCCGGCCGCAGCGCCGCTCGGGCGCCCGCGGCCGGCGGTGTGTAATCTCCCGCTGGTCCCCCAGCGACCCCAGAACCTATGAATCCTCAGGAACCAGTCTTCGAGTTCCCGATCGCCTTCACGGCCACCGGTGCGGGGAGCCTCGCACGCCAGCTCCATGGGCAGCTGCGCGCCGCGATCCTCGACCGTCGGCTGCTGCCGGGCGCGCAGCTGCCCTCGACACGGCGTGTGGCCAGGGCCTACCGCATCGCCCGCAACACCGTGATCGCCGCGTACGAGCTGCTGGTGGCGGAGGGTTACGTGCTCACGCACGCGGGCGCCCGGGCACAGGTGGCCGATCTCATCGCGCGCCCGCGGCCGGTGCGTCGCCGCTCGCGAGCCGCGGGCGAGCAGCTGAACCCCTGGTGGCGGCGCGCCGCGCCGACAGTCATGCGATTCGCCGACGCGGCACGCCCCGCCGGCCCCGGCTTCCGGCTGGGCACGCCCGAGCATCGCCACTTTCCCCTCGATGTCTGGCGGCGCCTGCTGACACGCGCGCTCAACCACCGCGCGAGCGGCAGCTGCTTCGGCTACACGGAAGCGCGCGGACGAGCGCTGCTGCGCTCGGCCATCGCCCGGCACGTGTCCTACACCCGCGCGGTGGCGTGCGCCGCCGACGACGTGATCGTGACCAACGGCGCGCAGCAGGCGTTCGACCTGCTGGCGCGCGCGCTGGTGACGCCTGGACGCACCCGGGTGGCGGTGGAGGATCCCGGCTACCCGCCGCTGCGCGCGGCCATGGCGGCCGCCGGCGCACAGATCGTGCCGGTGCCGGTGGACGAGCAGGGACTGCGCGTGGAGCGTCTCCCGGAGGACGTGCGGGTGGTGTACGTCACGCCCTCCCACCAGTTCCCCACGGGCGTGGCGATGTCGATGGCGCGCCGCTCAGGGCTACTCGCGTTCGCCCGCGCGCGCCGCGCGCTCATCATCGAGGACGACTACGACGGGGAATTCCGCTTTGGGCTCCGGCCGCTCGATGCGCTGCAGACACTCGATCGCGATGCCAGCGTGCTGTACGTCGGCACCTTCTCCAAGAGCCTGTTTCCCGCGCTGCGCATGGGCTACGTCGTGGCCCCGGCGTGGGCCCGCGAGGTGCTCACCGCCGTCAGGCTGTGCAGCGACTCGGCCGGCAATGCGCAGCTGCAGGACGCTCTCGGGCACTTCATCGTCGACGGACACCTCGCCCGCTACGTGCGCCGCATGCGGCGGGTGTACGCCGAGCGCCGCCAGGCGCTGCTCGATGGCCTGGCGCAGGAGCTGCGCCCGTGGCTGCAGGCGCTGCCGTCCGAGGCCGGCATCCACCTGGCCGCCCGGTTCGTCCAGCGCGGCGCCGCCGCGCGCATCATCGCGCAGGCGCGCCAGCATACCCCGGGCGCGCGCCCCCTCAGCCTGTTCGCACTCGGCGAGCACGAGGCGGGCATGGTGTTCGGCTTCGGCTGCATCGAAGCTGAGGCGATCGGTGGTGCGCTGCGCGCGCTCGGCCGCGCGCTCACACGGCCGGGACGTGGGTCGCTTGCTGGTAACTTGTTACCACGGTAACATAGTCCGCATGAAAGAAATCACCCGCACCCAGACCGGCGTGCGCCTCGAGAGCCGGCTGCTCAAGGTGCTCAAAGCGCTCGCCACCGAGCTCGAGCTGTCGCTCGGCGATCTTCTCGAGGGCATCGTGCTGCACGCCTTCGAGGGTAAGGCGCCGTTCTCGGCGACGACGCTGCGCAAGATCCGGGCGCTGAAGGCGGTCTACGGACTCAACCTGACCGCCAAAGACTCCCACCACCTGCGCGAGGCCGGCGCCGATGACCGTTGAGTGCACCGACCTCGAGCGCTTCCTGCGCGGCGAGCTCGATGCCGCGAGCTTTCCGCATCGCGAGCACGTGCGCATGGCCTTCGAGCTGCTGGGCCGTCACGACTTCCCTGAGACCGCGCTGCACTTTTCCCGGGCGCTGCGCGCCATGGCGGCCAGGGCAGGCAGGCCCGAGGCGTTTCATCAGACGCTCACGGTCGCGTTTCTCGCGCTGATCGCCGAGCGCATGGCGGGCGGCCGCTGGGACGATTTTGTCTCGTTCGCGCGCCACAACCCGGATCTGATCGACAAGCACGCGCTGGCGCGCTGGTACCGGCCGGAGCGGCTCGCCAGCGAGGTCGCGCGGCGCACTTTCGTTCTGCCGGACCCACCGGCGTGAGCGCGGCGCGGCTGCTCGCCCTTTACCGGCTGATCTTCTGCGCCCTGATCGCCATCGCCAGCGTTCAAACGCTGGCGGCGGCGCCTCAGCCGGCATATCACACGGCTGTGCTGGCGGCCACCGAGATCGCCGGTGCGCTGCTGCTGAGCTGGCGCAGAACGCAATGGGCCGGAGCCGCGTTGCTGCTCGTGGTGTTCGCCTGCGCCCAGGTGATCTCGGCTGCCGCGGGCAGCTATCCGACTCGCTTCCTGCAGTACGCGGCCAGCTCGCTGCTCATCGTTGCCATGGATCGCGCGCTCGCGACAACGCGGCGACTTTCATAGCAGCAGTGACGTACCGGCCGTGCCGCCGGCCGCGGACTTCAATAGAGCAGCAACGGCTGCCGCTGCGCGCGCCAGTCAGCCTCATCGGCCGCCGCGAGCGCGTCCAGGTCGCCGGGCATCGCGGCCGGATCGTCCACCCACTCGCGCAGCAGCTCGCTGCCGCTGATCACGTCGATGGCCGGCTTGCCGGCCTCGTATTCGTACGCGAAGTCGCGCCACAGCGGATAGTCATGGTGAAGCCGCCGCAGTGCCTTGAGCGCCAGCGCCGTCAGACGCCACGGCCGGAACGCCTCGTGGTCGTAGTAGGCATCATCCGCGACGTGAATCTGCAGACCCGCGCACAGGCGCCCGACGTGCTTGTGGAAGGTCGGCTCGAACCAGCACGGCCGCAGCCGGCAGCCGGCGAGCCACTGCGGCGCGAGCGACTGCATCTGCTTGAGCAGCGCCGGGACGTCGAGGTCGGGCGCGCCGAGGAGCTCGAGCGGCCGTGTCGTGCCGCGGCCTTCCGACAGCGTCGTGCCCTCCAGCAGCACCGTGCCGGCAAAACAGCGCGCCATCCACAGGCTCGGCGCGTTCGGGCTCGGATTCACCCAGGTCCGCTCGCGCAGCGGCCAGCCGTGACCGGGTGCACTGTCGGGCTTCCAACCCTGCATCGACACCACCTGGCACTCGACGTCGAGCTTGAGTGTCGCGACGAACCAGCGTGCCAGCTCGCCCATGGTGAGGCCGTGACGCATCGGCAGCGCGCCCGCGCCCACGAAGCTCTGCCAGCCCGGCCGCAGCGTCAATCCCTCCACCGGGCGGCCGACCGGGTTGGGACGATCGAGGACCCACACGGCCTTGTGTCGTTGCGCCGCCTCCTCGAGCACGTAGCGCAACGTGGTGATGAAGGTGTAGATGCGGCAGCCGAGGTCCTGCAGATCGACCAGCAGCACGTCGAACGCGTCCATCATCGCCGCGGTCGGGCGGCGCACCGTGCCATAGAGGCTGAAGACCGGAATGCGGTGGACCGGGTCGACATAGTCCGGCGACTCGACCATGTTGTCCTGCTTGTCGCCGCGCAGCCCGTGCTGTGGACCGAACGCCGCGGTCAGGCGAACCGCGGGCAACGCGGCGAGCGCATCGAGCGAATGGGTGAGCTCGCGCGTGACCGAGGCGGGGTGCGCCAGCAGCGCGACGCGCCGCCCGACCAGCGGCCGGCGCAGCGCGGGCTCCGTGAGCAGCCGCTCGATGCCGAGCTTCATGCGGGACTCAACTCGAGCGCGAAGCCGGCGGGATGATGGAAATCCGGGTCGCCGGGCGGGTGCTGCAGCGCCCAGTACGACATCCGGCCGTCGACCTCCTCCACCACCGCGGCCAGTCCGAGGTGCAGCAGCTGCGCGCCGGCGAGCGGCCACAGCCCCGCGAGGTGCACGGTGGCCGTGAGGTCGAGCTGTCCTGCGGTTCTGCGCACCTGCAGGCCCGGCGCCCGGGCGAGAGTCGCGGCGGTCATACGCTCGCGGTAGCTCTCGAAGCGGTACGCCGCCCACTCGAGCGTCGGCGAGAAGTTGAATTCGTAGTAACCCGGGTCGTCCTCCGACCCGATGAAGGCCTCGAAGCAGGTATGCCGCCACAGCTCGTCGGCCCGGCGACCGCTATCGGCCGCGGGTATGCGTATCCGCGCGAGGTCACCGTGCAGCGCGTACCGGCACGTGAGGTGGGTCCCGACCAGCTGCGCCTCCACGGCAACGCTCCACACCGACTCGCTCCAGGCGTCGGGGTGGGCGAGCAGCAGCGCCCGTTGGGTCAGGTCCGCAGCCATTCAAGCAGAGCCCGGGTCACTTCCTCGGGCCGCTCGAGAGTCGACAGGTGCCCGCACTGCGGCACAGTCACGAGTCGCGCCGCGGCGATGCCGTGCGCCATCTCGGCGGCACGTTCGGGTGGCGTGACCTCATCGCCATCACCCACCAGCACCAGCGTCGGGCAGTGGATGTGAGCGAGCGTCGCGCGTGAATCGGCGCGTCCCAGGTTGGCGGCCTGCTGGCGCAGGTACCCTTCAGGTCCCACGTCCTCCGCCATGAGATCAAACAGTGCGCGCAGGGCGGCGTCCTCGCGCCGTGTGCGGTGCACCAGGCGCGGGAACAACCCGTCCAGCACCTCGGCGAAACGCCCCTGCGAGACGAGCGCCATCTGCGCGCGGCGCGCCGCACCCTGCTCGGCGGTGTCGGGCCAGGCGCTGGTGTCGAGCAGCGCCAGGCGCGCGACCCGCTCGGGCGCGACGCGCAGCATTTCGAACGCAATGTAGCCGCCCATCGAGAGGCCGGCGAGCGCGAACATGCGCGGCGCGCTCTCGAGAATACGCCGCGCGATTGCCGCCATGCTGTCGTCGCGGGTGTGATCGGCGATCATCACCGGCCCCGAGCGCCACAGCTGCGGAAGCTGCGGTGCGTACAGCCGCGGCGAAGCGAGGAGTCCGGGAACCAGCACCAGCGGAAGCGGCTCGGTCACGGCGGCGAGGTTAACATGCACTCATGAGACATCGCATGGCCGGCCTCGCCGTCCTCGCATCCTGCGTCGCCCTCGGCGCGGCGAGCGGGCGTCCCGCCGCTGATCCGCGCGCCGCGCCAACTGCGGCGGCCGCGGCGCCGGCCGGCGCGCTCACCGCCACCGCGGCCGCGCGCTTTGCGGCGCTGGCACTCAAATGTCTGCACCAGGAATACCCCAACCACATCAGCCACACGCTCAACAGCGAGACTGATGTGCGCGCACCCCATGAGCTGACGCCAGCGTTCTTCGGCTGCCTCGACTGGCACTCGGACGTGCACGGTCACTGGCTGCTGGTGCGGTTGTTGCGCACCTTTCCGGATGCGCCGTTCGCAGCCGCGGCACGCAGCGAGCTGGCTACGAGCTTCACGCCGGAACACATCGCAGGCGAGGTCGCCTATCTGCACGGCGCGGGCCGCTCCTCCTTCGAGCGCCCCTACGGGCTGGCGTGGCTGCTGCGGCTGGCGGCGGAGCTGCGGCGCTGGGACGATCCCGACGCGCGGCGCTGGCTGGCAACGCTCGCTCCGCTCGAGATCGAGACCGCGGCGCGTCTCACGAGCTGGCTGCCCAGGCTCCACTACCCCATTCGCATCGGCGAGCATGACCAGACCGCCTTCGCGTTCGGCCTGATGTGGGATTGGGCTGCGGTCAGCGGCGATGCGCACATGCGCGATCTGCTGAGTGACGCCGCGCGGCGCTTCTACCGGCACGATCGCAGCTGCCCGCTCGCCTACGAGCCCTCGGGTGAGGACTTCCTGTCGCCGTGTCTTGCCGAGGCCGACTTCATGCGCCGCGTGCTCGCCGCGCCGGTCTTTGCATCCTGGCTGACGACCTTCCTGCCGCAGATTCCGGGGGCCGCAGCCAGGCCGCCCGCTTCCGCAGCAGCGGCCTGGCTGGCGCCCGGGGTAATCACCGACCGCTCGGATCCGAAGCTCGCGCACATCGACGGGCTCAACCTCAGCCGCGCGTGGATGCTGCAGGGCATCGCGCACGGCCTGCCGCGCCAGGATGCGCGCATTGCACCGCTGCTCGCGGCCGCGGCCAAACACGCCGACGCCTCTCTGCCGGCCGTGACCGGTCAGTACTACGAGGGCGGCCACTGGCTCGGCACGTTCGCCGTGTATCTCACCAGTCGGGCCGGACTCAATCCCTGAGGCGCAGCGCCTGGGATCGGGCGGCGACCGGGTGTTTGCGTCAGCCGGTGCTGCGCCCGGCGCGAGCTTCAGGCGAGCGCCCGGCGCAGCTCCGCGATCAGATCCTCGACATCCTCAACGCCGACCGAGAGACGGATGAGCCCGTCGCTGATGCCGAGCGAGGCGCGCACCTGCGCCGGGAGCGAGGCGTGCGTCATCAGGCCAGGATGCTCGATGAGGCTCTCGACACCGCCCAGGCTCTCGGCGAGGCCGAACAGCTGGCAGCGCTCGAGCATGCGCCGCGCCGCCTCGAGCCCACCGCGCAGCACCGCGGTCACGATGCCGCCGAATCCACCGCTCATCTGGCGCCGGGCGAGCGCGTGCTGCGGATGGCTCGCAAGCCCCGGATAGCGCACGCGCTCGACGCCAGGGTGTTTCTCCAGAAACTGCGCCACCGCCAGCGCGTTGGCGCAGTGCCGCTCCATGCGCAGCGCGAGCGTCTTGATCCCCCGCAGTGTCAGGAATGAATCGAAGGGCGAGGGCACGCCGCCCACCGCGTTCTGCAGATACGCGACGCGCTCGGCGAGATCGGAGCCCTCCCGCACCACCGCCGCCCCGCCGACGGCGTCGGAGTGGCCGTTCAGAAACTTGGTGGTCGAGTGCACGACGATGTCGAAGCCGTGCTCGAGCGGGCGCTGCAGGAACGGGGTGGCGAAGGTGTTGTCGCACACCGCGAGCAGGCCGTGCTGGTGCGCAATGCGCGCCACGGCGGCAAGGTCCACGAGCTCGAGCAGCGGGTTGGTGGGTGTCTCCACCCACACCAGGCGCGTGCCGGGGCGGATGGCCGCCTGCAGCACCGCCGGTTTCGACAGGTCGACGAATGACACGCTGTGCCCGGCCGAGCGCTTGCGCACGTTCTCGAACAGCCGGTAGCTGCCGCCATAGAGATCGTGCATGGCGATGATGTGCGAGCCGGCATCGAGCAGCTCGAGGAGTGTGGCGGTCGCGGCCATGCCGGAGGCGAACGCGAAGGCCGCCGCGCCGCCCTCGAGGTTCGCGAGCGCCGCCTGCAAGGCATCGCGGGTGGGATTGCGCGTGCGCGCGTAGTCGTATCCCTGGTGCACCCCGGGGCTCGACTGCACGTAGGTCGAGGTCGCGTAGATCGGAGGCATCACCGCACCGGTCAGTGGATCGGGACGCTGGCCGCCGTGGATCACGCGCGTGGCGAATCGCTGCGTGGAACTGTCGTCACTCATGGGAAACCCGCCGCTGGCAGCCGTGATCGCAACAACGAGTCTGCCTCACAGCTTGCGGCGCAGCCAGTTGAGCAGATCGATGCGCGTGATGAGTCCCTGGAATTCGCTGCCGTGCATGACGATGGCGACCATGCCGCGCTTGAAGATCTCCATGAGCTGCGACACCGGTGCATCCACCGACACCGTCACCAGGTGACTCGCCATGGCCTGCGTCACCGGCTCGTTGAAGTGCTCGGGATTGCCGACCACTTCCAGCAGGATGTCCTCCTCATCGACGATGCCGATGATACGTCCGTCCTGCATCACCGGTACCTGCGACACGTCGTACAGCTTCATGCGCCGGTAGGCCGCCATCACCGTCTCGGTGGAGTTCACCGTGACGGCGGCGTGCTCGGAGTGCGGGCGCGCGATGAGATCGCGCAGGTCGCCGCGATGGGCGCGCTCGAGGAATCCCTGATCCAGCATCCAGTAGTCGTTGTAGACCTTGGACAGGTACTTGTTGCCGCTGTCGCACACGAAGGTCACGACGCGCTTGCACGACCGCTGCTCGCGGCAGTAGCGCAGCGCCGCGGCGAGCAGCGTGCCGGTGGATGTGCCGGCGATGATGCCCTCCCGTGCGAGCAGCTCCCGGCAGGTGCGGAACGCCTCCGCGTCCGGGATGCTGTAGGCCGCGGCGACGCGCGAGAAGTCCGCGACCGGTGGCACCGTGTCCCCGCCGATGCCTTCGACCAGCCAGGGAGCCATTTTTTCCGGCAACCGGCCGGTGCGCGCGAAGTGCGCCAGCCCCGAGCCGACGGGATCGGCGAGCACCATGTCCACCTGCGGCGCGGCACGCGCGAAATAGTGCGTCAGTCCCGCGATCGTTCCTCCGGTGCCGGCACCGCACACCACCGCATCCAGCCTTCCGGCCATCTGCTCCCAGATCTCCGGGGCCGTAGTCTCTTCATGCGCCTGGGCGTTGGCGGGATTGCCAAACTGATTGACGAAATGCGCCTCCGGCATCTCGCGCGCGAGCCGCTCGGCGACGTCGCGGTAGTACTCCGGATGTCCCTTGCTGACGTCCGAGCGCGTCATCACGACGTCGGCGCCCATAGCCCTCAGGTGAAAGATCTTCTCCTGGCTCATCTTGTCGGGAATGATCAGCAGCAGCCGGTAACCTTTCTGCGCCGCCACCAGCGCGAGCCCCAGGCCGGTGTTGCCGGCGGTGGCTTCGATCAGGGTGCCGCCCGGGACGAGGAGGCCGGATCGCTCGGCCCCCTGGATCAGGTAGAGCCCGATGCGATCCTTGATCGAGCCGCCGGGGTTCTGGTTCTCGAGCTTCAGGAACAGCTCGCACGGCCCGGTATCCAGCCGGCGCACGGCCATGAGCGGCGTGTTGCCGATCATCTCCAGCACGTTGCCGTAGCTCGCAAGCGGCATGGGGATCCTGAGGTGTGGCCGGGGCGCGATTGTACGCCATGACGGGCGCCGCACGTGGCGCGCCGGCGGCGCGCGTGCGGGTGTCAGCTCGCGCTGACGATGAGTCGCGCGGCGATCCAGCCGCGCAGCAGCGTGGCGGCCTGCAGCGGCGCTGCCGTTGCGCCAACCTCATCGCACAACAGCTCGCACAGCTCGCCGAACGGCCAGCCGCTGCGCGCCGCATCAAGCACCGCGGCTTCGGTCCTGGTGAGCGAACGGAAGTAGGTGGTGAGATCCTCGCGCCACAGCATCCAGTCGATCGGCTCGCCCGCGAGAGTGGCCGGCGGCCGCTCGGCCTCGTCGGTGAGCGCCTGCCACAGCTGCGGCACGTTCCACCACAGCGTGAGGCGCTGCACGCTCGGGTGCCAGCCGAAGCGCAGCTGCGCCCACTGCTGCGGCGGCACGCCGGCGAGCGCCTCGTGGCCGAGAGATACGACATCGGCCGCGTCGAACGCACTCGTCATGGCCCACTCCCAGCGCGCCAGCTCGGCGAGCACCGGGGCCGCGGTGTAGTTCTCGTCGGTGGCCAGGAACTCCGCCAGCGCATCGCCGTAATAGCGGATGGAGAAGAACGGCGAGTCGTGGGCGCGCACGTAGTCGGCGGCGAGGGCGTGGAAGTCGCCCTCGCCGAGGAGCCGGGCGAGCGCGGGGAAGTTCCTGGCAAGCGCCTCGGTGAGGCGACTCACGTAGGCATTGCCATAGATGCCAAGCCGCGTCGCCACCGGCACGCGCTCGCTCCCCAGCACGTGAGCTTCCACCCCGGCCTCGCCGCGCAGCAGGTAGTCCTGGAAGTCGCCCTGCAGGCGCGCGAGGTGGCTCATGCGGCACACGCCGGCTTGCCGCCCTCGGCCAGCGTGCGCGCGCACAGCGCGCGCGCCTGCTCGACCTCGACACACAACTCCTCGAGCGGCGGGATGTGATCGTCGCGCTCGATCATGGTCGAGACGGCGCCGCAGCGGCGCACGGCGGCGGCGTACAGCTGCCACACGGGATCCGGCACGTTGGAGTCGTGGGTATCGACCAGGTAGTCGCCGTGATTCTCGTGCCCGGCGAGATGGATCTGCTGGACGCGATCGGCGGGGATGGCGTTGAGGTATTCGAGCGCGTCGAACTCATGGTTCACCGCGCTCACGTAGATGTTGTTGACGTCGAGCAGTATCAGGCAGTCGGCGCGCGCGGCGATCTCGGTGAGGAACTGCCACTCATTCAGGCACGAGTCGCGGAACGCGACGTAGCTCGAGACGTTCTCCAGCAGAATGCGCCGTCCGAGCACGTCCTGCACCGTGCGCACACGCTCGACTACGTGGTTGAGCGCTTCCTCGGTATAGGGCAGCGGCAGCAGATCGTGCGTGTTGCTGCCCGCCACGCCGGTCCAGCACAGGTGATCGGAGATCCAGGCGGGCTCGACGCGCCGTGCGAGCGCCCTCACCTGGCGCAGGTACTCGCGATCGAGCGGCGCGGTGCTGCCGATCGACAGCGACACCCCGTGCATCGCGAGCGGGTAGCGCTCGCGAATGCGCATCAGGTAATGGAGCGGCTTGCCGCCCGGCACCAGATAGTTCTCGGTGAGCACCTCGAACCAGTCGACCGCAGGAGACCCGCCGAGAATCGCCTCGTAGTGATCGGCGCGCAGCCCGAGACCGAAACCGAGCGCGGGATAGCGCATGGGCGAACAGCGGGGCCGGCGCCCTTGAGCGTCAGGGCGCCGGCCCGCGAACGATCACTTGCCCGCGGCCTTGGCTTTGGCTGCGTCGCACTGCGCCTGTGTCATCTCCATGAACCCCTTGCCCTTGCAGGAGTTTTGGCCCTTACAGGCGTTGTTGGCGCTCTTGCAGGCGGAGTGTCCCTTGCACGAGTTGACGCCCTCGCACTTCACTTTCGCCTCATCGGCGCTGGCGGTGCTTGCCGCCACGGTCGAGAACATCACCGCAGCCGCCGCGGCCAGGGCAACACCAGACAGTACTCTTGAATTCATTCGGGATTCTCCTTAGGTAGTCAGGGTTGGGCGGCGCCGATTGTAACGCCGGCCGGCGAAACTGCAGCGTGTCGGGCACGCCCGACACTGGAGCTAAGGCACGCTGGTCGCCAGGGGAGTAGACCGGGCAGCGCAGCAGCGGATTGCAGTCGGCCCACCCAGCCCCCACATCGGTCGCTTGACGCACTGCACCCATGGGATCCTTTACAATGCCATCAGGCTCGCGCCCGGCCTCCTCTGGCGCGCTCCTCCTGCGATGAACCGACGGTGACGGCATGACCGACGTCTCCGGCGACGCCATCCTCGTGCGTGGCGCGCGCCAGAACAACCTCAAGAGCCTCGATCTCGACATCCCGCTCAACGAGCTGATCGTCGTGACGGGCGTCTCAGGGTCGGGCAAGTCGTCGCTGGTGTTCGACACGCTGTACGCCGAGGGCCAGCGCCGCTACGTCGAGACCTTCTCCCCCTACGCGCGGCAGTTCCTCGATCGCATGGACAAGCCGCAGGTCGAGTCGATCGCCGGCATACCGCCGGCGATCGCCATCGACCAGACCAACCCGGTGCGCACCTCCCGCTCGACCGTCGGCACCATGACCGAGCTCAACGATCACCTCAAGCTCCTCTACGCGCGTGCCGCCGCGCTCTTCTGCCAGCGCTGTGCCCGCCCGGTGCGGCGCGACACCGCGGAGAGCATCTACGCGGAACTGCACCGGCGCGCCGAGGCAGCGGGCGACCCGCGGCTGCTGATCACGTTTCCCGTGCCGGTGCCGGCGAACTTCACCGAGACCGAGGTGCGCGAGCTCCTCGCCCGCCAGGGCTACACGCGGTTCTTTGACGCAGGCGGACCACCGCCGCGGGTGGCGACTGCCCCCGCGGCTGCGCCGGCGGGGCGGCGCCGCAAACGCGGGCGCTCAGCCGCCACAGCGCCGGTGGTCACGCTCGAGGTGGTGCAGGACCGGCTGCGCCTCGGCGGCACAGAGAAGGGCCGGGTGCTGGAATCCCTCGAGGCGGCTCTGCGCGTCGGCCGCGGGCGCCTGAGCGTGCACCAGGTCGACGACAGCGAGCCTCCCCGGCGGCTCGGCACCTGGCGCTTCTCGAGTGAGCTGCACTGCGCGGACTGCGACCTCGCCTACCAGGAGCCGACACCCAGTGCGTTCTCTTTTAATTCGCCGCTCGGCGCCTGCGACAGCTGCCGCGGCTTCGGCCGCACCATCGGCATCGACTACGGGCTGGTCATTCCGGACGAGACCCGCACGCTGCGTGGTGGGGCGATCAGGCCGTGGCAGAGCAAGTCCTACGTCGAATGCCAGCAGGACCTGGAGAAGTTCGCGCGGCTGCGCGGCATTGCGCTCGATACGCCGTGGCGCGAGCTGCCCCCCGAGGCGCGCCGCTGGGTGATCGAGGGCGAGGGCTCGTGGACCCGCAAGGTCTGGTACGGGGCAAAGCGCTTCTTCGCCTGGCTCGAGACTCGCGCCTACAAGATGCACGTGCGTGTGCTGCTGTCGCGCTACCGCGCCTACACGCCCTGCGCTGCCTGCGACGGCGCGCGCCTCAAGCCCGGGGCGCTCCTGTGGCGGGTCGGCAGTCACGCGCTGGCCGAGGCGGCGCTCGGCGGCGCGGCGCACTTCCGCCCGCAGGGCGTCGAGTGGAGCGCGCAGACCCTGACCGCACTGCCGGGCCTCTCGATCCACGATGTGGTGCTGCTGCCGATCGAGCGCATTTACCAGTTCTTCCGCGCCCTCGAGCTGCCGCGACCGCTCGATGAGGCGACCGAGCTGCTGCTAGGCGAGATCCGCGGGCGATTGCGCTATCTGGTCGACGTGGGCCTCGGCTACCTCACACTCGATCGCCAGTCGCGCACGCTCTCGGGCGGGGAAGTGCAGCGGATCAACCTCACGACCGCGCTCGGCACCTCGCTCGTCAACACGCTGTTCGTGCTGGACGAGCCGTCCATCGGGCTGCACCCGCGCGACATGCAGCGGGTGATCGGCGTGATGAAGCGCCTGCGCGATGCCGGCAATTCGCTGATCGTAGTCGAGCACGATCCACAGATCATGCTGGAAGCCGACCGCATCCTCGACCTGGGTCCGGGCGCCGGCGAGCGCGGCGGCGAGATCGTGTTCTTCGGCAGTCCCGCGGCGCTGCGTGCCAGCGCCTCACTCACCGGCGAGTATCTCGACGGACGCCGCAGCGTCACGCCCGGGAGCGAGGTGGGCGAGGCTGCTCGCAGCGCCTCCACCGCCGTGGATACCGCCGGCGGCATCGTGGCGGAGGCGCGCTCCAATCGCTGGCTCGAGCTCAAGGGAGCAAGCGAGCACAACCTGAAGGACCTCGACGTGCGCATTCCGCTCAAGCGCCTGGTGTGCGTGACCGGCGTGTCGGGCTCGGGCAAATCGACGCTGGTCGAGGACGTGCTCTATCCGGCGCTGCTCAAGTACCGCGGCCGGCCGACCGAGGCTCCCGGCCGGTTCACCGGGCTCGCCGGCGCCGAGCTGATCGACGATGTCGTGATGGTTGATCAGAACCCGATCGGCCGCACCACGCGCTCGAATCCGGCGAGCTACGTTGGCGCCTTCGACGCCATCCGCGCGCTGTTTGCCGCCGAGCCCGCCGCCCAGGAGCGCAAGTACACCGCCGGCACCTTCAGCTTCAACTCCGGCAACGGCCGCTGCCCCACCTGCAGCGGCAACGGTTTCGAGCACGTGGAGATGCAGTTCCTGTCGGATGTGTACCTGCGCTGTCCCGACTGCAACGGCTGCCGCTATCGCGAGGAGGTGCTCGACATCCGCCGCGAGGGCGCCGACGGGCGCCGCTGCAGCATCGCCGACGTGCTCGCGCTCACCGTGACCGAGGCGCGCGCGTTCTTCGCCGATGCGCCGGAAGTGGCGGCGCGTCTGGCGCCGCTCGCGGATGTGGGGCTCGAATATCTCAAGCTCGGTCAGCCGGTGCCGACGCTCTCCGGCGGCGAGGCGCAGCGGCTGAAACTCGCCGGGCACCTGGCGCAAGCGGGCTCGGTGCTCTCGAGCACTACCCACAAGGGCAAGCTGTTCCTGTTCGATGAGCCAACCACCGGGCTCCATTTCGACGACGTTGCGAAGCTGCTGCGCGCGTTCCGCAAGCTCCTGGTCGCCGGACATTCGCTGCTGGTGATCGAGCACAATCTCGATGTCATCCGCGCCGCCGACTGGATCATCGATCTCGGCCCCGAGGGCGGCGAGCGCGGCGGCGAGATCGTCTGCACCGGCACGCCCGCACAGGTGCGCACAGCGCCGCGCTCCTTCACCGGCCAGGCGCTCGCCGCCTACGAGGCGGCCCTGTCGCCGGCGGCGGGGCGCGCGCTGGCCGAGCCGCAGCGACGCTACCGCCGCGGCAACGGGCACGACGCGCAGGCCGTGGTCATCCACAAGGCGCGTGAGCACAACCTGAAGAACATCGACGTGGAGATCCCGCGCGATCGCTTCACGGTGATCACCGGCGTGTCGGGCTCGGGCAAGTCGACGCTCGCCTTCGACATCCTCTTCAACGAGGGGCAGCGCCGCTACCTCGAGTCGCTGAATGCCTACGCGCGCCAGTTCGTGCAGCCGGCAGCGCGTCCCGACGTCGACGCGATCTTCGGCATTCCGCCCACGGTGGCCATCGAGCAGCGCACCAGCCGCGGCGGCCGCAAGAGCACGGTGGCCACCCTCACCGAGATCTACCATTTCCTGCGGCTGCTGTACCTGAAGCTCGGCACGCAGTACTGCCCGGACTGCGACGTCGCCATCGAGCCGCAGAGCCCGGCCTCGATCGCCGCCCGGCTGCTGCGCGAGTACCGCGGCAAGCGCATCGCGCTGCTCGCGCCACTCGTCGTGGCGCGCAAGGGCTACTACACCGACCTGGCCAGGTGGGCGGCGAAGAAGGGCTTCCGCACGCTGCGCGTCGACGGCGAGCTGCTGCCGACCTCGCCCTGGCCGCGCCTGTCGCGCTTTCGCGAGCACACCCTCGAGCTGCAGGTGGCCGAGGTCGAGGTCGGCGTCCGCAATGAGCCGGCGCTACGCGCCGCGCTCGCGCGCGCTCTTGATTTCGGCAAGGGCCTGGTGCACGTGCTGCCGGCGGCGGGCGGGAGGGTGACGGTGTTCTCCACCAAGCGCGCCTGTCCCTCCTGCGGACGCAGCTTCGCCGAGCTCGATCCGCGCCTGTTCTCCTTCAACTCGCGGCACGGCTGGTGCGAGAGCTGCTACGGAACCGGCGCGGAGCTGCCGGGCTTCGATGCGCAGCAGAGCGGTGAAGAGCTGTGGTGGAACGAGTGGTACCAGCACACCCCGCCACCCTGCGGCGCCTGCGACGGGCAGCGGCTCAACACCGTCGCGCTCAACGTGCGCTTCCGGGGGCGGTCGATCGCAGCGCTCGCCGCAGAATCGGTCGCCGCCAGCGCCGCCTTCTTCGCGCGGCTGCGACTCGGCCCGCGCGAGCGGCAGATCGCACGCGACCTGATCGCGGAAGTTCGCGCGCGGCTGAAGTTCCTCGAGCGCGTCGGCCTCGGCTACCTGCAGCTCGACCGGGCCGCGCCCACGCTCTCGGGCGGGGAAGCGCAGCGCATCCGCCTGGCGGCGCAGCTCGGCTCGAATCTGCAGGGCGTGTGCTACGTGCTCGACGAGCCGACCATCGGCCTGCACCCGCGCGACAACCGGGTGCTGCTCGACTCCCTGAGCGAACTCGCCGGACATCGCAATACGCTGGTGGTGGTGGAGCACGACGAGGAAACCATCCGCCGCGCCGACCATCTGGTCGACCTCGGACCCGAGGCCGGTGTGCGCGGCGGTGAACTGGTGGGTTCCGGCACGGTGCAGGATCTGATCGCCAACCCGCGCTCGACCACCGGGCGATTCCTGCGCGAGCCGCTGCTGCACCCGGCGCAGCCGCAACGCGCGGTGAACGGCGCGACCGCGTGGCTGACGCTCGAGCGGGTCACGTTGCACAACCTCCGCGGCAGCGAGGTGCGCATCCCGCTCGGACGGCTGGTGGTGGTCACCGGCGTCTCGGGCTCCGGCAAATCAACCGTGGCGCGCGACGTGCTGTATACCAACCTGCGCCAGCTGCTCACCAAGGCTGCCCCGGCCGGGCGGCGCCGCCGCCGGCCGGCCCCCGCGAAGCTCATCGGCTGCGATGCGGTGCGCGGGCTCGAGCAGGTCGATCGCGTGCTGGAAGTGGACCAGACGCCGATCGGCAAGACCCCGCGCTCGTGTCCGGCGACCTACATCGGCTTCTGGGACGAGATCCGCCGCATCTATGCCGGCACCACCGAGGCGCGCATCCGCGGCTACAGCGCCAGCCGCTTCTCGTTCAACACCGCCGGCGGGCGCTGCGAGGCCTGCGAGGGTCAGGGAGTCAAGACCATCGAGATGAGCTTCCTGCCCGATGTGAAGGTGCTGTGCGACGTGTGCGGCGGGCGGCGCTTCAATTCCGAGACGCGGGCGGTGTTGTGGCGGCAGCAGAGCATCGCTGATGTGCTGGCGATGGACGTCGATGATGCGGTCGGATTCTTCGCCGCCCATCCACGCGTGCATCACTCCCTCAAGCTCCTGC
>DASYNX010000081.1:0-2347 GCA_036008385.1 Steroidobacteraceae bacterium | reverse complement strand
CATACAGCTCGATGATGTCGCCGGGCTTGACCTCGGGCTTGGCGCCGGGGGGGCCGAATTCCTTGAGGGCAACGCGGCCCTCGGACTTCAGGCCGACATCGACGACCGCGTATTCGTCGGTGAGGCGGACAACGCGGCCGGTGACGACGGAGCCGTCGAAGCTGGTGTCTCGGCCTAGGGTTTCATCGAGGAGGGAGGCGAAGTCTTCGCCACGGAAATGATCTTCCGAAGCGGCGAGCGCAGTGGCTGATGCCATGAGGTGTTGGTGTTCCGTTGACTGGGCGCCGGCGAGTGCCGGCATTGGGTCGGGTTGGCGCGCTTCGCGGCCGCACTGGCGGGGAAACACGACTTGCCCGCGAGACCGCGGGCCGGTTGCAGGATCGGCGGAGACATACGCCGCGTGCGGCCGGAGTCAAGGGCGCCGCGCGCCGGCGGCAGCAGCGGGTGAGCCGAATGAGGGCCAGGGGCTTGGCCCTGTGCAACCGAGAACCTTAGTAACACTTTAGACCGGCGACCTAGGTGACAGTTGTTGGAGTGTTTGTGGCCTGGCCCGATCGGGCCAGGCCACAAACACGAAGCTCAGCGGATGCCTCGCCGAGTATAGCGAGATCGTAACCTCGGAAGCGGACGGCCCAGTTGCCATCGTCGCGTCGGGCGATGCCGATGGTCTCGCCGCAGCGCCTCGGAGAGATACAACAGCCTGTCTTGCCACCGGATATACCCGTCAGCGGCCACTCGGCGAACGTGGTGGTCTGCTGGATACTGCCAAACGACCAACCGCTCCGGATATGGCCGGGGCGAGGGCTGGTAGAACGATGCCGGGCAGCGCTGCCCGAGCGCCTCATGCGGGCGCACCTGGTTATAGTCCTCGCGCCACGCGTCGAGCCGGGTCTGCTGCTCGGCCAGCGTTGCGGCTGGCGGGCGCGCCACATCCTCTGCCAGCGTGCGATGCATCCGCTCGTGCCGGCCGTTCTGGTCCGGCCGGCCAGGCGCAATCCGGTCCGGCCAGATGTCCAGCTTGAGGAACCAGACCGACAGGCGCGTCAGACCAGCAAGGCCCGAACGGCTGGCAAACGGGCTGCCATTGTCGGTGCGGATCGCCCGCGGCAGACCGTGCTCGCGGAACGTGCCCTCAAACAACGGCTGCACACACTCAAAGCTGATCTTGGGAACCGCTTGCGAGACCAGCAGGTAGCGGCTGTAGCCGTCGCTCACCGTCAGTGGCTCGCAACGCAGCCCATCGCCGGTGCGGAACCAGCCTTTGAAGTCGGCCGCCCAACTGTCGTTGGCCATCGCCGGCTCCGTCACCGGCCCGCTCGAGACGGCATCGTGCCGCCGTCGCTGCCGCGGCGCCGATGCCCCCTCACGGCGCAGCAGCTCGCCGATGGTGCTCGCCGCCGGGAAATCGCTATCGGGGTGATCCATCACCAGACGCGCCAGCAGCTTGCGAGGTCCCCAAGTCCGGCGAGCGTCGCGCAGCTTCAGGATCAGCGAGACCACCGCCGCATCAACCCCACAGCGCACCTGCAGCGGTGCGCTGCTGCGCGCCTGCAGGCCCGCAGCGCCATGCTCGTGGTACCGACCAAGCCACTTGTAGCCGGTCTTACGGCTGATCCCGTAGCGACGACAAAGCGAGCTCATCGGCTCCTCTTGCCGCAAACAGGCCGACACAAAACAAACGCGCTGGTCCATTGCACAGGTCTCAGTCCAGGGCATCAGAGGGTCCTCCAGACCGCAGTCTGGACTGTTACCAACCTCACCGGTCTAAACTGTCACCCATGTAGCCGGTCTGTACCCCGCCGTGTCCCACGGCGACTGCCCCCGATCCCCGCGCCAAGCGATGCTCTCCCGGCCCATGGCCCCGCTCCCCCAACCACCCAGGTAATTGCATCGGTAATGGATCGCTGCAATCTGTGGGCGAGGCAGACGCATCCGGGGCTCAGTTGAATGACACAAGGACGCTTCACCGAGCGCCTGTCACTCGTCGATGCCTGGGCGTGGCTGGATGCCTGTCCGGACGCGACGGGCGCCGAGGCGGCTCCACTCCATCTCGCTTTCGGGCGTGTTCTGCCGGCCCCGCTTACCTTCCCCACGGACCGGCCAGACCGTGACCTTGCGCTCGTCGACGGCCACGCGGTGCACGCCGAGAGCACTCTGGGCGCCAGCACCTACAACCCCCTGTTTCTGACCATTGTTACGAACGGCGTGGCGCTGGCCGCATGATATGCATCGGTCTGCCATGCCGGCGAGGCATTGCCCTCCGGCGCCGACGCAGTGCTGGCGATGGAACTCGGCGAGGCGGTCGGCACTGCTCTGGAAGTGTGCGATGCGACCCCGCCCGGGTTCG
>DASYNX010000080.1:0-33088 GCA_036008385.1 Steroidobacteraceae bacterium | reverse complement strand
GCGCGGTCGCCTACCTCGTCACCCGCTACGACAAGGCGTCCGACGAGAGCCGCGGCGAGCTGTGGCTGGCGGACTGGGCGGGAACACAGAGTGTGCAGCTGACGCGCGGCGAGAGCGTGAAGGAGCCGCGTTTCAGCCCCGACGGGCGCTACCTGAGCTTCCTGTCGGCGCGCCCCGCGCAGGACAGCACACAGCTGTGGATGCTGGATCGCCGCGGCGGGGAGGCACGGCAGGTAAGTCACGTCACTGGCGAGATCACCAGCTATGAGTGGTCTCCCGACGGCCAGCGCATCGTGCTGGTGATGCACGCCGACGATGCCCGCGAGGATTCCCAGGAAAAGGATAAGGACAAGGACAAGGCCGGCAAGCCGCCGGTGCCCCTGGTGATCGATGCGTATCACTTCAAGGAGGACACGGAAGGCTATCTCACCGCCGCATCGCGCACCCACCTGTACCTGCTCGACGTGCGCAGCGGCACCTGCGAGGCGCTGACGGCCGATCCCACCCGCGCCGACTCGGCCCCGGTGTTTTCGCCCGACGGTCGGCAGATCGCTTATGTCAGCAACAAGGTCGTCGACGCCCGCGATGCCGGCCGCGACGAGATCTATCTCGTCGCCGCCGCGGCTGGCTCCGCGCCGCAGCGGCTGCTCTCGACCTGGTCGCCGAACCACCAGCGACTCGAGTGGAGCCCCGACGGCAAGCTGATCATGTTCCTCGAGGGCGATGAGCCGAAGTACAACGCCTACATCACGGATCGCCTGGCGGTCGCAGAGGTACCCTCGGGACGCGTGCGCAGCCTCACCGGGGAGCTCGATCGCGCGGTCGTCTCCCCGCGGTTCAGCGCCGACGGTCGCACGATACAGTTCGCGGTCGAGGACGACGGTTGGCAGTACCCGGCCCAGGTCGCACTCGCGAGCGGTGCGATCGAGCCCCTCGGCCGCTCCATGCTCGTTACGGAGCTCGCCGTGGCGGCGGGCCATACCGCGGTGCTCGCCGCGAGCGATCAAGCGCCGGTCGAGGTGTACGCGCTGGAGCAGGGGCGGCTGCGTTCCCTCAGCAGCCACAACCGCGCGCTGTTCGCCGAGCTCTCACTCGGGGCGGTCGAGGACATCGCCTTCCGCAGCCGCGACGGGACGCAGGTCCACGGCCAGATCGTCAAGCCCCCGGGCTACGTGTCCGGCCGCCGCTATCCGACGATCCTGTGGATCCACGGCGGACCCAACGGCCAGGATGATCACTCGCTCGAGGTCGAGGGCTACGGGCCGCCGCTCGAACGGCAGCTGTTCGCCACCCACGGCTACGTGGTGCTGGCGATCAACTATCGCGGCAGCACGGGTCGCGGCGCGAAGTTCGCCCGCAGCATCCTCGCAGACTGGGGTCACAAGGAAGTCGAGGACCTCCTGGCCGGCGTCGATTACGCGGTCGCGCAGGGCATCGCCGACCCGGCACGGTTAGGAATAGGTGGCTGGAGCTACGGGGGACTGCTGACCGACTACGTCATCGCGAGCGACACGCGCTTCAAGGCCGCGATCAGCGGCGCGGGCAGCGGCAATCAACTCTCGACCTACGGCACTGATGAATACGTCGTGCAGTACAACTCCGAGCTCGGGCCGCCGTGGCGCGATACGCCGCTGTGGATCAAGGTCTCCTACCCGTTCTTCCACGCCGATCGCATCCGCACGCCTACGCTGTTTCTCGGCGGTGACAAGGACTTCAACGTCCCGATCATGGGCGGCGAGCAGATGTACCAGGCGCTGCGCACGCTCGGCGTCCCGGCGCAGCTCATCGTCTACCCCGGCGAGTATCACGTACTCACGCGCCCGAGCTTTCTCGTAGACCGCTCGCGACGTTACCTCGACTGGATGGCGAAGTACCTGGCTGCACCGTGAGGGCCGTCGTCTTTCACTCCATGCGCTGGTAGACCGTGCGGGCCTCCTGGAGCTTCTGCAGCACCGCAGCCTTCTCAGCCGGGGAGTTCCAGTCGGGATAGCTGGCGGTCGTCGTGTAGAGATGGTCGATCCACGCCTCGAAGAAGCGCGCGTCTTCGGGGGAGCGCAGCGGCGCACCCCGGACCGACACGTAGACGGGACTCGTCGTGGCGTAGACGAAGTTGTCGAGGATCGGGTATTCGGCCGCGGCGGTGAACGCCCGCAGCACGCACCAGCCGCTCCTTGTGATCGGCAGCGTACCGCTGAGGTCGAGTCGCGTGCGATCCCCCGCGAGTGTCAGCTCGCGCTCCACCTGACCATTGCACACCACTTGGGCATGATCGACCGGCACGATGGAGGACAATCGGGCGGTGAAGGGCACGTCCTGTGCGTGATCCAGGGTCACGCTGGCGCCGATGGGACTGCCGGCGAGCGAGAAATTGAGCAGCGGTCCGTTGGTGGCAAACGTCCGCCCCGAGCGCAGCGCCTCGAGCCACGCGTCACTCTGGATCGGGCCGTTCGGTACCGAGGCATACACGCGGTTGAGCCCCACCGGTCCGCGCAGCGTTGCGTAGTTGGCCATCGCGTCGGTGCCGGCGGCGGCCGGGAGCCGGAAGCCGAGATTCAGCAACCGGTACCACACCGAAGCGGTTGCCTGATGGTCGGCGAACGAGACGATCTCGAGGTAGTCGACCTTGCCGAGCGCGACATCCACCGGCAGCTCGTCAGCGTCGGTGTGCACGGGTTGAGTGAGCGGTCGCGGCTCCTCCTCGAAGGGATGCACGTAACCGACCAGCGCCCCCTGGGCGTGCGCCAGGTCCGCGACATCCGCGTTGCTCGGATAGAGACTGGCCGCTGCGGTGTTGGGATAGCCGGCGTAGCCGGGCAACAGGATGTTGCCGCGGATCGCGAGCAGTCCGAGGTGTCCCCAGTAGCTGGTGTGGAACTCCTGGCCGTGCACCACGAGCCGCGTCGCCGTCGAGGCGCGGTCGACCCCCTGTCCGCTATAGGCGATGTCGGGGATGCGCTGCTCCTTGTTCACGATAAGGTTCTCGACGATATCGAGATCCTCCGCCTCGGCCTGAAAGACCAGGTGCGCGGGTGTGTTGCGGTAGTGTCCGCCGTAGTTCATGTGCACGTGCACATCGGCGCTCACCCAGCGCCGGTCTGCTCCGTCAACCCAGGGGGTCGCGGGCAGCGCCATGGTCACCTCGATCGTCGTCCCCGCGCCCACCTGGACGGTGCGTCGCTGCGGCGTGCGGGCAAAGCCCTTCATCACCTCGACGCTCACCGTGCCCACCGGCACATCGACCAGATCGTCGCCGGAGGTATCGAAGTAGCGTGCGTCGAAGGGATGCTCGTTGCGGTCGAATTCGGCGTGATGCATCCAGGCGTCGGTGGGAGCGTAGAAGCGT
Source organism: Steroidobacteraceae bacterium (assembly GCA_036008385.1). GTDB lineage: Bacteria > Pseudomonadota > Gammaproteobacteria > Steroidobacterales > Steroidobacteraceae > 13-2-20CM-66-19. The sequence goes on along the minus strand of DASYNX010000080.1, from coordinate 29,745 downwards.
CCCGCGGCGTCGGTCACCACGGCGCGCGCCGGGGTCGGTCGCCCGTACTCATCGTGCACCGACAGGTGCACGCGCCCGCCGGCGCGCAGGCGGTGTCGCTCGCTCACCGCGAGCTGGCGCGAGCTGCCGCCGGGGACGCGCAGCACGCGCAGCTCCGTGTTGCCGTTGCGATTGGAAATGAAGGCGATCTGCTGTCCGTCCGGCGACCAGCGCGGGCCGGTCTCGTCCCAGTTGCCGTAAGTGAGCGGGAAGGGCTCGCCGCCACCGGCGGGCATGAGCCACAGCTGCAGCCAGTTGCGGCCGAGGTAGGAGCTGTACACGAGCCGCTGCCCGTCCGGAGAGAAGTCCGGTCGCGCCTGCCAGTTGGTTTCCTCGTAATGCACTTCCCGCGCCTCGGCGCCGGGAACCGCCCGCATGAGCCAGAATCCGCCGGTACCGTGAATGCGCCCGCGGTTGGAGATGAACAGCACCGACTGCCCGTCGCGCGTCCATACGGGATTGATCTCGTGGTCGTAGGCGCTGTAGTAGTAGCGCGGCAGCGGGCTCTTGTTCTCACCCGTCAGACGCTGCGGCTCGCCGAGCTGCCCGCCGGCAAGCTCGGCAACGAACACATGAAAATGCCGGTGGAAGGCCGTGGAGACGAACACAATGCGCCGGCCGTCCGGGGACCAGCGCGGCTCGACATTGACGAAGCCGCCGTGCGTGAGCTGCATCGTCTGCCCGGAGCGCAGGTCGAGCAGCATGAGCTCGATCGCCTCACCCGAGCTCGCGGCATACACGATGAACTGTCCGTCGGGCGACCAGTCCGGTTGATAGTCGTAGCCCGCGCCATCGGTGAGCTGCTGCGCGACGGTCGAATCGATCTTCTGACGCCACAGCGAGCCCGCCATCGGGTACACCACCTCGCGCGAGTCGGGCGACCAGGCGACGCCGCTCGGGCCACTGGTGAGCTGCGGCAGATACATCTCCCGATAGTAGTAGGAGTGCGGCAGATCAATCGCCGGTGGACCTGGTGCGGCCTGTGCAAGCGGCAGTGAGGCGAGCAGCACCGCGAGCAGCGCCAACCGCCGGCACTGACGCTGACGCTGGTGCGGCCTCACGTGCGGGCGGGCGACGGGAGGTTGCCGGGCCGGGCCATGAGACTGCGTTCGATCTTGCCCGCACCCAGGCGCAGCGCCGGCAGCACCTTCTTCAGCGCGTGTGCGCGCGCGCCGACGCGAAACGGCATGCCGGCATTGAGCGCCGCAATGGTGTGGCCGCCTCCGTCACGCACCGGTACGGCGAGCGAGCACAGGCCCTCCTGCAACTCCTGCTCGACGTAGGCATAGCCCTGGGAACGGGCGCGCTGCACTGCGCCGCGCAGCCCGGTCATCTCGGTTAGCGTCAGACGCGTCCACGCCCGCGCCCGCAGGCCGCGCAGCCAGCGCTCGAGCGGCTCGTCCGCGAGCCCCGCGAGCAGCACGCGCCCCATGGAAGTGCAGAACGCCGGCAGGCGCGCACCGATGCTCAGGGTAATGGTCATCACCTTGCGCACCGCGACGCGCTGCACGTACACGATGTCGTACTCATCGAGCACCGCGAGCGAGCACGACTCGTCGATGGTGCGCGTCACTTCTTCCATGAACGGCTGCGCCAGCATCGCTACGGTCAGCGAGGAGAGGTAGCTGAAGCCTAAGTCGAGGATGCGCGGCGTGAGGGAGAACTGCCGCCCCTCGCGGCGCACGAAGCCGAGATACTCGAGCGTCATCAGCAGCCGGCGGGCGACCGCCCGCGACAGCGCGGCACGTGCGGCGACCTCCGACAGGCTCATCGCGGCATGCTCGGAATCGAACGTGCGGATCACGGCTAGTCCACGGTCCAGGGACTGCACGTAATCGGGACTTTCTGAGAATGGGACCGTCGTTGACGGCAGATTCACGGGCGTCTAAGGTGTGATTCGCAGTGCGAATTGCTGTTCGGTAATAGCACAAGAAAATAATAGCATAATGCGCGCGACCCCGGCGACACCGGAGCGACGAACGGTAGGCGAACTACCGCACGCTGAAGGAGTACCGCCATGAGTTTCAAGCTCACCTACGCCACGATGTTCAACCCGCCCGAAGAGCTGCACCAGCGCTTCGAGGCCGCCATGGCGCGCATTGCCGGCCAGCTCGGCCGGACGCATGCGCTGTTCATCGCCGGTGAGGACCGGCGCGCCGCAGCGGTGACAGTCAAGCTCAATCCCGCCAATCACGAGCAGCTGCTCGGTGAGTTCGCCGCGGCCAGTGTCCAGGATGCGGACGCGGCGCTGCGTGCCGCGCACGGCGCCTGGCCGGAGTGGAAGGACACTCCCGCGGCCGCCCGCGCACAGCTGCTGCGACGCGTCGGACAGCTGATCGAGGAGCGCGTCTACGACATCGCCGCGGCGCTGACGCTCGAAGTCGGTAAGAACCGCATGGAGGCGCTCGGCGAGGCGCAGGAAGCCGCCGACTTCTTCTACACCTACTGCGATGACTTCGAGCGCGAGAAGGGCTTCGCTCACGAGCTGCCCAACGACCCGCTCGCGAATCAGGTGTCGCGCAACCGCAGCGTACTCAAGCCCTACGGGGCGTGGGTGGTGATCACACCGTTCAATTTCCCGATCGCGCTCGCAGCCGGTCCGGTGGCCGCTGCGCTCATGACCGGCAACACCGTGGTGCTGAAAGGGGCGACCGCGACGCCCTGGGCGGGGCGGCTGCTCGCCGACTGCGTTCGCGATGCCGGCCTCCCCCGCGGCGTGTTCAATTATCTGAGCGGCTCGAGTAACGAGATCGGAGCTGCGCTGGTGGATCATCCGCTCACCGCCGGCGTGACCTTCACCGGCTCGTATGAGGTGGGCCACCAGATCGCACTCAAGCTTCAGGGCGGGCGCTTCCCGCGACCCTGCATCGCCGAAATGGGCGGCAAGAACGCCTGCATCGTGACCGCCCGGGCGGACCTCGAGCGAGCGACGGCGGGGATCGTCCGCTCGGCGTTCGGGATGGGCGGGCAGAAGTGCTCGGCGCTGTCGCGGCTGTACGTGCGGCGCGAGGTGGCGGATGAGCTCATCGGGCGCGTGCTCGAGCACACCACGCAGCTGCGCATCGGGGACCCTGCTCGTCGCGAGAACTGGCTCGGGCCGGTCGCCACCGGATCGGGCTACGAGGATTACGCCCGCTACGCGGCGCTGCTGCGCGAGAGCGGCGCGCGGATTCTCACCGGAGGCGAGCAGCTGCGTGATGGTGCGCTCGCTCAGGGCTACTACGTGCGGCCGACGCTCGCCGAAGCCCCCCCCGAGCATGCACTCTGGCAACAGGAGATGTTCCTGCCAATCCTCATGCTGCACCGCGTGGCGTCGAACGATGAGGCCATGCGACTCGCCAATGCCTCCTCGCTCGGACTGACCGCGGGCTTCTACGGCGCAAGTGATGAGATCCCGTGGTTCCAGCAGTACATCGAGGCGGGAGTGACCTACGCCAACCGGCCGCAGGGGGCGACCACTGGTGCCTGGCCCGGCTACCAGCCGTTCGGCGGCTGGAAAGGCTCGGGCACCACGGGCAAGGCCATCGCCTCCTTCTATTATCTGCCCCAGTATCTGCGCGAGCAGTCGCAGACCGTGGTCGAGTGACCCATGCCGGTGCTGCCGCTGCGCGAGGCGATCGCGAGCCATGTGCACGATGGGCAGAGCATTGCGCTCGAGGGGTTCACGCACCTGATTCCCTTCGCTGCCGCACATGAGATCGTCCGTCAAGGCCGGCGCGGGCTGCACCTGATCCGCATGACGCCCGACCTGATCTACGACCAACTGATCGGCATGGGCTGCGCCGAGCGGCTGACCTTCTCCTGGGGCGGCAACCCCGGTGTCGGCTCGCTGCACCGCCTGCGCGATGCGGTCGAGCGACAGTGGCCGCACCCGCTCGCCTTGTCCGAGTTCACGCACGCCGAGATGGCCGTCGCCTACCAGGCAGGCGCGAGCGGTCTGCCGTGCGGCCTGGTCGGCCAGCACGACACCACCGACCTGTCGCGCGTCGCGGCCGTGGGCGTCAAGACGATCCACTGTCCGTTCAGCGGCGTGGCGCTCGCCGCCGTGCCGGCCATCAGGCCCGACCTCACCGTGCTCCATGCGCAGCAGATCGATGCCGCGGGCAACGTTCTCATCCGCGGGATCGTCGGCGCCGCGAAAGAGGCGGCGCTGGCGGCGCGGCGCGTACTGGTCACGGTCGAAGAGCAGGTCGATGAGCTGAGTGCGGACACCAACGCCCTGGTGCTGCCGTCCTTTGTGATCACGGCCGCGAGTATCGTCCCGGGCGGCGCGCACCCCTCCTACGCCCAGGGCTACTATGCGCGTGACAACGCCTTCTATCTCGCCTGGGACGAGATCTCGCGCGATCGGGCGACGTTCACGGCCTGGATGGAGCGCCACGTCCTCGGCGTACGCGATCACGCCGCGCTGCTGCGGCTGCTGGGAGTCGCTGCATGAGTGCGCAAGTCTACAGCCGCGACGAGATCATGACGGTGACCGCGGCGCGGCAGCTGCGCAACGGGGCGCTGTGCTTCGTCGGCATCGGGCTGCCGAGCGCCGCCTGCAACCTCGCGCGCCTCACCCACGCGCCGGATCTGGTCCTGATCTACGAGTCGGGCACGGTGGGCACGCGCCCGGTGGTGCTGCCGCTGTCGATCGGCGATGGCGAACTCGCCGAGACCGCCACCTGCGTCGTGCCGCTGCCCGAGATCTTCGCGCACTACCTGCAGGGCGGCCGCGTCGATGTCGGCTTCCTCGGCGCTGCGCAGATCGATCGCTTCGGCAATCTCAACACCACCGTAATCGGTGACTACGCGCACCCGCGGGTGCGCCTGCCGGGTGCCGGGGGCGCACCGGAGATCGCGACCTATGCGCGCGAGGTGCTGATCGTCATGAAGCAGTCGCCGCGCAGCTTCGTCGCGCGCCTCGATTTTCGCACCTCGTGCGGCTACCTCGAGGGCTCGGGAGCGCGCGAGCGAAGCGGCTGTCCGGGCGCGGGACCGCGCGCCGTGATCACCGACTTCGGCGTGCTGCGACCACACCCGCGGACCCGCGAGCTCGAGCTCGCCGCCCTCTACCCGGGCGTCAGCGTGGACGCGGCCCGCGCGGCTACGGGCTGGCCGCTGGCAGTGGCCGACGGTCTCGAGCAACTGCCGGCGCCGGCGCCGGCCGAGCTCGCCGTGCTGCGCGACCTGCACGCGCGCACCGAAAGCGCGCACGCCACTCCCGTTCACATCAAACTGCCGGCCGCGACCTGAAGCGCCGGCGAGGAAATTCCCATGGGCTCACCTCACATTCACATGCCGTTGCCGGGGCCGAAGGCGCAGGCGCTGCTCGCGCGCGACCTTCCGGTCACGAGCCCCTCCTACCCGCGCGACTATCCCTTCGTCATGGCGCGCGGGCGGGGCGCCGAAGTCTGGGACGTGGACGGCAACCGCTATCTCGACTTCATGAGCGGCATTGGCGTGTGCAGCACCGGTCACGCGCACCCGCAGGTCGTGCAGGCGATCAAGGACGCCGCCGATGACTTTCTGCACATCTCCTCCGATTACTGGCACGAGCGCATGACTCGCCTCGCCGAGCGCCTCAACGCACTCGATCCGGTCGGTGAGCCCGCCCAGTCGTTCATCTGTCAGAGCGGCACCGAGGCGGTCGAAGGCGCGCTCAAGCTGGCGCGTTATGTGACCGGACGGCCGCGCTTCATCGGCTTCCTCGGAGGCTTCCACGGCCGCTCGATGGGCTCGCTCGCCTTCACCTCGAGCAAATACACCCAGCAGGCCGGATTCTTCCCGACCATGCCGGGGGTCACGCACGTGCCCTACCCGAACCTCTATCGCCCGCTGTTCCTCGGGGCCGACCAGGGGAAAGCCGTCATCGACTACATCGAGAACGTGCTGTTCGTCAGCAACCTGCCGCCGCGGGAGGTCGCCGCGATCCTGGTCGAGCCCATCCAGGGCGAGGGCGGCTACCTCGTGCCCCCGGACGGATTTCTCGCGGGACTGCGCGCGCTGTGCAACCGGCACGGCATGCTGCTCATCTTCGACGAGGTACAGTGCGGGATCGGACGCGCCGGACGGATGTTCGCGAGCCAGCACTGGGGCGTCACACCGGACATCATGGCGCTCGCCAAGGGGCTGGCCTCCGGCATGCCGCTCGGCGTGGTCGTGGCGCGCCGCCGGCACATGGAGCAGTGGAAGCGCGGCGCGCACGGCAACACCTTCGGCGGCAACCCGCTGTGCTGTGCGGCGGCGCTCGCCACGCTCGAGCTGGTCGAGCGCGAGTACGCAGCCAACGCGGCGACCGTCGGTGAGTACTTCATCGGCCGCCTGCGCGAGCTGCAGCAGCGCTTTCCGTGCATTGGGGACGTGCGCGGCCGGGGGCTCATGATCGGCATGGAGCTGGTCACCGATCGCGCCAGCCGCACACCAGCGCAGGCGCTGTGCGAGGCGGTGCTGACGCGCGCGTTCCACAACGGATTGCTGCTGCTATCCTGTGGCCTGAGCACCGTACGATTCATTCCACCGCTCATGATCAACCGCGGTCACGTCGATGAGGCCATGGCACTGCTCACCAGCGCGCTGACCGAAGCGCTCGCATCCGCCTGAGCGGAGTGCCCGGCGTGAGTGTTGCTGCCAGTCCGAGCCGCGCACTGGGCCTGCTGATGTGCACCGCGCTGGTGGTAGGCAACACCATCGGCATGGGCATCTTCATGTTGCCGGCTTCACTCGCCCCTTACGGTCTGAATGCCGTTCCCGCCTGGCTGATCACGACCGGCGGCTGCATCTTCGTCGCCTGGGTGTTTGCCGGACTGGCGCGCGCCTTTCCGGAGGACGATGGTCCCTACGCCTACTGCAGCCGTGCGTTCGGAGGTGCGATCGCCTTTCTGCTCATGTGGTGCTACTGGGTCTCCACCTGGGTGACCAACGCGGTGCTCGCGACCGGCGTTGTCGGCTACCTGTCCATTTTTTTTCCGGTGCTGAATCTCAACCGCCCCCTCGCCGCAGTTACCGCAATCTCGCTGGTGTGGCTGTTCGTACTTATCAATGTGCGCGGCGCGCGTACCGCCGGCTGGGTACAGGTGCTCACCACGGTGCTGAAGCTCCTGCCGCAGGCGGGCATCATCGTGCTCGGCGCATGGGCGTTGTTTGTGCCTCACGTGCGTCCGGTGCTGCACGTACCGCCGACTCCCACCTCGCTCACGGCCGTGATCGCCGCCTCGACGCTCGCGCTGTACGCCATGCTCGGTGTAGAAAGCGCGGCAATGCCGGCTGGCCGCGTTAAGGATCCCGGTCGCACGATTCCGCGCGCCACCTTCATTGGCACCCTGCTGGTCGCGGTCATTTATATCTGCGTGTCGCTGGTGCCAATGCTGCTCATTCCGCAGGCGGAGCTCGCAGCCTCGAATGCCCCGTTCGCCGACCTCTTCGCCCGCTTCCTCGGCTCCGCCTCCGGCAAGCTCCTGGCCGCGTTCGTGATCGTGAGTGGCCTCGGCTGCCTGAACGGCTGGACGCTGATACTCGGGGAGCTCACCGTGAGCTTCGCCAAGCACGGTGGGTTTCCGCCGGCACTGAGCAAGGTGAATGCACATGGGGCGCCTACGCGTGCCTTCGTGCTCACCGGTATCCTGGCGAGCCTCATGATGATCACGAACTACAACGACTCGATGGCGGGTGCGTTCACCTTCTTGAGCGAAGTTGTCGTCGCGACGAACCTGCCAATCTATCTTGGCTGTGGGCTCGCAGTGCTGTTGCTGTGGCGCCGCGGGCAGATCCCGAAGCCCGGTCCGCGCGAGTCGCGTTGGATCGCCGCCGCGCTCATCGCGACGATCTATTGTGTGTGGGTCTCGATCGGCATCGGTGGCAAGTCGCTGTTGTGGGCGCTGGCGCCGTGCATCGTGGGCGTGCCGGTGTACTGGTGGTATGCGGTGCGCGGCGGCGCCGTGACCGCCCGGGCCTGACGGTACTGCGACCTCCGACGCGGAAGGATCATGTGATGCTACGTCCAGCCTTCGCCCTCCTCACGCTCACGCTCTTCGCCTCGATTGCGATCGGAGCAGCCGCCGGCTCCACGGCGGCTGCGCGGCCGCGCGCCCGCGATCTCGGCGTGCCCTTCGACGGCACTCCGGGTCCCCTGAATGCGATCACCGACGTCGAGGGAGTGCTCGTGGGCCACACGACGCTCATCAGCGGCACCGGCAAGCTCGTCGTCGGCAAGGGCCCGATCCGCACCGGCGTGACGGCGGTGCTGCCGCGCGGCACGGCTTCCATGCAGCGCTTCTCCTTCGCCGGGTGGTTCAGCGAGAACGGCAACGGCGAGATGACCGGCACGACGTGGGTGGAGGAGTCCGGTTTTCTCGACGGGCCGGTCATGATCACCAACACCCACAGCGTCGGGGTGGTGCGCGATGCGGTCGTGGCCTGGCGCGTCGCGCACGGGCCGCCTCAAGGAGGCGATAACTGGTGGTCACTGCCGGTGGTCGCGGAGACCTGGGACGGCTGGCTGAACGATCTCAACGGCTTTCACGTCAAGCCCGAGCACGTCTTCCACGCGATCGACAGTGCGCACGCCGGAGCCGTCGAAGAAGGATCCGTCGGTGGCGGCACTGGCATGATCTGCAACGGCTTCAAGGGCGGTATCGGCACCTCATCGCGCCAGCTCGCCGACAAGGACGGCGGCTACCGGGTCGGCGTCCTGGTCCAGTGCAACTACGGCACGCGGCAGAATCTGCGCGTCGCCGGTATCCCGGTCGGCCGGGAGATCGAGAGCGAAGATCCCTATGCATGGGTACCGTCAGAGCTCACCGAGCGCGGCTCGATCATCGTGGTCGTGGCCACCAACGCCCCGCTGCTGCCGCATCAGCTGAAGCGCATCGCCCGGCGCGTCACGCTCGGCATCGGACGCAACGGCAGCATCGCCGGCAACGGTTCGGGGGATATTTTCATCGCCTTCTCCACCGCCAACCCGGGCGCCAGCGAGCTCGGGCACGTAGTTGATCTGAAAATGGTACCTAACGATTCTCTCGATCCTCTGTTCGCTGCGACCGTGCAGGCAACCGAGGAAGCAATCGTCAACGCCATGGTGGCCGCCGAGGACATGACCGGCATCGACGGCCATCACGTGCGCGCGCTACCGCACGACGAGCTGCGCGCGGTGCTGGCCAAATACCACCGCCTGATGCCAGCCGCCGCGTCCGCGAACGCCGCACCGTCGAGCGCCGCACCGTCGAGTGCCGCACCGTCGAGTGCCGCGCCAGTCGACCAGAGCCAAAGTGTAGGACAGACGCTCGCCGGGGCCGGTGACCTCATTGCACGCTACGACGGCTACCGGTCGGTCGAGACGAACGGGCCGGATTGTAAATTCCCGGGATTCGGGAATTCCAGATCCGGCAGTTTCTTCGAGATCCGCGAGCATGCGGTGCTCTGGGGGCAGCAGGGACATAGCCCAGATGTATTGTGGATGTCGGACATTCAGGACGTGCCACCCCCGGTGCAGCGTTTCTCCGAGTGGGTGATTCCCATCAAGCGGCGCGACGGCTCGTGCGCGTTCTTCGAGCTTTTCAGCCAGGGGAGCTCTTCGGTCAGAGCCGTTCAGGACGAAGCGAGATCAAGAATGCTCGGGCGCCTGCCCCACTGATAAGCGCCCTGCCGCTGGACCCGGATCAGGGGTGGACGTTTATGTCATATGGTCCGTGACTCCTCTTATATGTGCATCTCTGCGCTGGTACCCACCGCAGTCTCTTGCAGACGCAGTCGAAACCGCCTCGCGCAACTCACGGCGCGCCGAGAATCGCCCGCCAGTTGATGATCGCGTTCCACAGCAGCCGCTGATCGCCCCGATTCAGATCGCGGTGCAGGGGATTGAAGTTGAATGCGATCACGTGCCCCCTGCCCGCCGGCAGATCGAGGATCGCCGCGCGGCCGATGAGTCCCTCCTCGCCCCAGGCCTGCCCACTCACGACGAACGGCGCCCCGTCCCGGTCGCCCCACTCGAGCACGATGCCGCGGCGGTCGATCGGCCCGTCGAGACACACGGTGCAATAGGCCATGCGCAGCCAGCGTCGCGGAATGGAATAGAGCGCGAAGTTCTGGCGGAACACCCAGGTGCGCGCCGGGTAGCCGTAGGCGATCGGGTGCTCCGGCCGCGCAAAGGAGACCCGCACGTGCGCGCCCGGTGTGCGGGTCTCGGCATTTTGCGCCGCCGCGGCCGCCGCCGTTCCGCCACCCTGCGTGCTGCGCGGTACGCCGCCCGCCTCGCGGCGCACGCCGCGCACCAGCCCACCCTCGAGCGGCAGCATCGAGCCATTGCCGAGCGTAATCAGCAGCCCGCCGGAGGCGATGAACTTCTGAAGCTCGCCAAGGCCGTCGTAGCCGATACCGCCGGTGATGTCCTCAGAAGAGGCCGGGGTGCCGAAGCTCGGCGTGCCGGCGGTCTTCTTGAACGGCATCGGTCCCCAGTCCTTGTGCAGCCCTTCAATCTGCTCGGCGAGCTCGAGATCGACGTGCGGATAGAGCAGCACGTCATAACGCTCACCTAGTCTGCCTGCGCGGATGTCCTCATCGCGCACGTACTGATAGGGAATATGGCGCTGGTCGAGCGAGTAGCGCGCCCAGCCACTGGTGTCAGTATCCGCCCACGGGATCCAGACGCCGAGGCGCGGCACCGGCGTCTCATGGCGGGCGACGTCCGGCACGGTCGCTGCGCTCGCGAAATCGAGCCCTAGCTTCGCCGCCGCATCGTTCACCGCCTTGGTGAGTCCCGGCTGCGGCGCGAGGATCCAGGAACCCGCCGGGTACTCGGTGCCGGCGACGCTGAAGGCACGCTCGGCGATCGCGACGCGGAATTTCGCGAGCGCGTAGCGTGCCTCAAGGAGGCCCTCCTGACCGCTGTCGCGGAGCAGAAAGACCGGACCTGCGCCCGCCACCGCGCCCGTAACGTGAGGAGCCTCACTCAGCGGGGTGAGCGGGACGTCGCGCACCTGCGGGTCCGCGGTCGGGACGACGGTGAGGTGGTAGTGCGCGGGAAATGACCAGGAGACGTCGTCGTACGCCTCGGGGCCATCCTTCGGATAACGCTGCGCGGTGAGGAGGTCAACCGCGTAATCCCGGTACGGCTGATCGAGCCGCACGATGTAAGTGCCGGCCGGCCAGCTGCCCTCTTTCAGCACGACTGCGGAAGCCGCCCGCTGCACCTCGATGCCGAGACCGAGCAGCCGCGCGATGAGTTGTGCCACGCGCGTCGGATCGCCTTGCCCGTCCGGAATCACGAAGCCGTAGGGTGCCTCGTCCAGGCCGCGCCGGTAGGAGTGCAACCCCTTCAGGTAGTAATTGCGCAGCAGTGTCTTCGCCTGCTGCGCACTGTCATCGAGCGCCGCCAGCATCGCCGTCTCGTTGTAGTTGAGGTTGTCGCGCGCCGACCAGAGGATCGGCTGCGGCGGTGCGACCGAGGGCCGGTACCACTGCTGGCGGGTGGTGTCGTCGGGATCGGGTTGCTCGGTGCGCATGGTCTCCGCGCTGCCGTTGCCCCAGGTCTCGTAGCCGCGTCCATCGGCGTTGTGATTGGTGGCGATGGAATCGAGATACAGATGCCCCCAGTCATCGCCGAAGTTCCAGGTCCACACTCCCGGCATGCCGAAGCCGGTGAGCGTCTGCACCTCGTGGAAGCTCAGCTCGAGCCGCTCCTCGTAGGTGAGTGGGTCGACGTGGGGATTCAGGGGATTGGTGCCATTCCAGGTCATGAGCAGCGCGACGCTCTCGTGCAGGTCGTGGATCACCTGCGGATGCCAGGCGAACAGCATGCGGAACACCGCCCTGGTGGTCTCGTGGACCTGTTGGTGCGCGTCGCGGTTGATGTCCACGAACGCGTAGCGCGACCAGTAGGGCGGCGCCTGGCGCGGCAGCGTCGCCTGATCGGTCTTGCCCTTGAGGTAGCGGTAGAACCACTCGACCTGCTTGTCGCGGCCGTCGGGATTGGCGGCCGGGTTGATGAGCACCACGAGATTCTCGCGGATGCGGCGGATCAGCGGCTGCTCGGAGACCGCGAGGCGGTAGGCGAGCTCGAGCACCGACTCCGTCGAGCCGGTCTCATCGGAGTGCAGCCCGGCATTGAAGTAGTAGATCGGGCGCGCCGTGGCGATCAGCGCCTCGGCCGCCGCCGCATCGGTCCGGCGCGGATCAGCGAGTGCGGCGGTGGCGGCCTTGAGACGCTCGAGGTCGCGGATGCCCGCTTCATCGGCGACCGCGAGCAGCACGATGTCGCGTCCCTCCTCCGAGCGGCCGATGGTAAAGAGGCGCACGCGCGGTGAGGAGGCCGCGAGCGCCCGGCAGTACGCGTAGGCCTTGGCGGTATCCACCAGCTCTCCCGGCGCCCCGGGAATGCGATGCAGGAACGCGCGCGGCGAGAGGACGCTCGCGGAGGCCGGCAGATACGACACCCAGGGCGAGAGGAAGCGCGCCTCGGTAGTCGCGCGCGCGATTTCTTCCACCGAGCCGGCTTCGGCCGTATCCGGCGCGATCGGCTGCGCGGACAGTAACCGCGGCAACGTGCCGATGACGATCAGCAGAACGGACAGCTTCTTGCGCATGAGCTCCTCTTGCGGCCAGCGGGGGTGGTCTTCTTGGTGGGGGCAAGCATAGCGGGTGCAGGCAGCCCGCGCCGCTATTGAACATGCGCTCAACTGCGGGCAGACTCGCCGAGCATGGCGCGCAACCCGCGGTACGACATCCTGTTCGAGCCAGTGAAGATCGGGCCGGTCACGGCTCGCAACCGCTTCTACGCCGTCCCGCACGCGGCCGGCATGACCAACGCCATGCCGCACATGCGCGCCAGCTTCCGCGAGACCAAGGCCGAAGGCGGTTGGGGGGTGGTGTGCACCGGCTATGTCTCGATCGACCCGAGCTCCGACGATGCGCCTCTGCCCTTCGCCACGCTCTGGGACGACGATGACATCCGCTCGCACGCGCTGATGACCGAGGCGGTCCACCGCCACGGCGCGCTCGCCGGCATCGAGCTGTGGCACGGCGGTGGGTCGGTGATGAACCGCACCAGCCGCATTGCACCCATGTCGCCCTCCGGGACCTCCTGGATGGCGACCCACGTCAACTTCATGGGCAATCAGCGGCCGCGGCTCATGAACGCCGATGACATCCGCTCGCTCCTGAAGTGGCAGGGGGAAGCGGCACGCCGCGCCCGCCAGGCGGGCTTCGACATCGTGTATGTCTACGCCGGCATGGGCTATCTGCCCTACGAATTCCTTCTGCCCGAGTGGAACCACCGCACGGATGCCTACGGCGGCAGCGTCGAGAACCGCGTGCGCATCGTGCGCGAGCTACTCGAGGTCACGCACGAGGCGGTCGGCGGAAAGTGCGCGGTGGCGCTGCGCATCAGCCTCGAGGAGCTGCGCTCCCGGCCGAGCGACCGCGCGCCTTCAGAAGCGCACCAGGTGGTCGCGCTGCTTGCCGACCTGCCGGATCTGTGGGACGTCAAGCTCGACTCCTCTCCGACCGACTGTGCTCCGTCGCGCTTCGCGCCCGAGGGCAGTCATGAGCCGATCATCGAGTTCGTGAAGAAGCTCACCGCGCGACCCGTGGTGGGGGTCGGTCGCTTCACCTCTCCCGACACCATGGTGGGCCAGATCCGCCGCGGCGTGCTCGACCTCATCGGCGCCGCGCGGCCCTCGATCTCCGACCCGTTCCTGCCGAAGAAGATCGACGAAGGCCGCGAGCAGGACATCCGCGAGTGCATCGGCTGCAACATCTGTATCTCGAGCTGGCACGACAGCGTGCCGGTGCGCTGCACGCAGAACCCCACCATCGGCGAGGAGTGGCGCCGCGGCTGGCACCCCGAGCGCATCGAGCCCGCAGGCAGCGCCTCCTCGGTGCTGGTCGTCGGTGCCGGTCCCGCGGGCCTCGAGTGCGCGCTGGCGCTCGGCCGGCGCGGCTACGAGGTGAGCGTCGCCGAGGCAGGCGAGGACATCGGCGGCCGGCTGCGCTTCGAGACGCGCCTGCCGGGACTCTCGGGCTGGGGACGGGTGCTCGACTGGCGCCGCGGCCAGCTGCAGCGACTCAACAACGTCACCGTGTACCCCGGCAATCGCCTCTCGGCGGAAGACATCCTCGAGCTCGGCAACACGCACGTGGTGATCGCCACCGGCTCGCGCTGGCAGCGCCTGCTGTACTCTGCGCTCGAGGTTCCGACCGGGCACCTGGAAGGCGCCAACGTCTTCACGCCCGACGATGTGGCCGCGGGCGAGCGCATCGAGAGCCCCGTGGTCGTCTACGATTTCGACAACTACTACATGGGAAGCGTGCTCGCGGAATCCCTCGCCCGCTCCGGCAGTCGCGTGAGCTACGTAACACCCGCCGGCCACGCCTCCGCGTGGGGCATCATGAGCAACGAGCAGCCCCAGGTGCACCGCGCGCTCTTCACCGCGGGCATTGCGCTCCACACCCTCGCGCGCGTGACGGCTTTCTACCGCGGCGTGGTCACGCTCGCCAACCAGTTCACTAACGCCGAGACCCGCCTCGAATGCGCCGCGCTCGTGATCGTGGGCGCGCGCCTCGCGAACGATGCGCTGCACGCCGCCCTCACCGCACGGCCGGACGAGCTCGCGCGCGCCGGGATCAAGTCCGTCACCCGCATCGGCGATGCGCTTGCGCCCGGTGCCATCGTGCACGCCGTCTACTCCGGCCATCGCTACGCCCGCGAGCTCGACGCCGACCCGGCCACCCTCACCTACCGGCGCGATGCGCCACTCGCCTCGACATCCGTCGCTACGTCCTCGAGCGGATCGGCGACGCGGTCGATGTGACGTGACGGAGCCGCCGGCCGCCGTAGTCCACCGGGGCGTTCCGCAGCGCGTGCGCGTGCGCTGGAAGATCTTCGCATTCCTGTTCGGCTTCGGATTCATCGCCTACGTGCAGCAGCGCAGCATCACCGTCGCCGGCTACCAGATGATGCCGCACCTGCACCTGAGTCAGCTCGAGATCGGCTGGCTGGAGTCTGCGCTGCTGGTGGGCTACACGGTGATGCAGTTTCCCGGCGGCGTCATCGGCCAGCGTCTCGGCGCACGGGTGATGTTCGTCGTGATCGGCCTGGTGGCCTTCATCGCGACGCTCGCCACGCCGCTTGCACCGCTGCTGCTCGGCGGCACAGTGTTGTTCGTGGTGCTGGCCGCGCTGCAGCTGCTGATCGGCGCAGCCCAGGGGCCGATCTTTCCGGTCTCCGCAGGCGTGTTCG
Source organism: Steroidobacteraceae bacterium (assembly GCA_036008385.1). Taxonomy (GTDB): domain Bacteria; phylum Pseudomonadota; class Gammaproteobacteria; order Steroidobacterales; family Steroidobacteraceae; genus 13-2-20CM-66-19. The sequence goes on along the minus strand of DASYNX010000080.1, from coordinate 14,492 downwards.
AGACCTGGTTCGTTCCGGAGAAGTGGCCGCTGGTGCAGGGCCTACAGAGCCTCGGGCTACAGCTCGGGGCGGGCTTCACGCCGCCGCTCATCGCCTGGCTGATGTCCACATTCGACTGGCAGCGGGCGTTGATGTGGACGGCCCTGCCCCCGCTCGGTCTCATACTCTGGTGGGCCTGGTACGCGCGCGACACGCCTGCCGAGCACCGGGCGGTGAGCGCGGCGGAGCTTGCCGAGCTCGGCGCTCACGCCGCGGCGCGCGTGGACCAGTCCATCTCCTGGCGCCGTATGGGCCAGCTCCTCAGCAACCGCGACGTGCTGGCGCTGACTCTCTCTTACGTGTGCATGAACTACGTGTTCTACCTGCTCGCCAACTGGTGCTTCCTCTACCTGGTGCAGGAGCGGCACTTCACCGTGCTCGAGGGTGGGGGCCTCGCGAGCATACCGCCCTTCGCGGCCGCGCTCGGTGCCGGGCTGGGCGGTGTGCTGGCCACCGTGCTCGGCCGGCGCTACGGCGTGCGCCGGGGCCTGAGCATTCTGCCGCTGGTGTCGCTGCCGGCTGCGGCCGTGCTGCTGTTCGTGACCGTGGATGCGGCCAGCCCCCACGTCGCGGTCGCGGCGCTCGCGCTGTGCTACGCCGCGGTCGAGCTCAACGAAGGCCCGTACTGGGCCGCGATCATGCATGTCGGCCGCGGCGACACCATGGCGGCATCGGGCGTGCTCAACACCGGCGGGAACCTCGGAGGCGTGATCGCGACGCCCATCGTGGCGTATCTGTCCGGTCATCATGCGTGGACGACAGCGTTCCTCATTGGCGCAGCGCTGGCGGTCGCCAGCGCTGCCGCCTGGCTGCTGGTCGACCCCACGCGTGGCGTAGCCGCTCAGCACTCCTGACCCGAGTGCAGCGCTTTCAGGGCGCCGGCGCCTCGGCAACCACCGCCGCGCCTCCGAGTGTGCCGCGCACCGTCGCGCGCCCATCGCTCACGCCTTCGGGCCAGCTGAGCTCGAGCGATCCGGCCCCGTCGGGCGTCTGCAGCGCGACAGCGGCCTTGACGACGCCGCTGCGGCCGGGCCAGTCGATGCGCCCCGAAGCGCTCACGTCCTCGGTCCAGCGCACATCCCGCAACGTCAAGCGGAAACCCTCGCCGGCGGCTACGACGCTGAACGAGCCGCCGCGCAGGCCCACGCCGCGACCGGCGCCGTACTCCTCGGCGCGGACGAGGACGTCCTCGCAGGTGAGCAGCGCCGCCGTCACGACGCGTAACTGCTCTGCGGATGCGTCGTTGCCGGCGGACGCGGTCGCCGCGGGCAGCTCGTGCGCCTGCCGCGCGAATCGGGGCACGAGCCGTACCGGCGGCACGGCCGCCGCGCAGCTCTCATCACCCGTCGCGAGGGTCGCGAAGAAGCGCCGCACCAGCACCGCGGCGCATTCGCTGCGCGCGCGCGGTAGGGCATTGACGTGAAAGCTGTTGGCGATCACCACATGATGGCCGTGCGGATAATGCGCCGCTGCCGCCGCGCCGTCCGCCGGGCTGGTCATGCTGTCGAGCTCGCCGGACACCACCAGCACCGGCACCTGCGGGTAGGGAGGACCGGCGGCCACGAGCGGAGCGGCAAGCGAGCGCGGCCACTCGACACATTCGTCGATGAAGGTGTAGTCGATCGGCATGCCGCGATACTCATCGTAGGTAAAGGGCGCATAAGCGTCCGGCGCCGCGAGCTGGCGCGTGGCGATCAGCCGCTCGCGCTGCGCCATGCGCTCCGCGGGCTCAAGTCGCATATCGAAGATCTGCGGCGGGTCCTGACAGGATACCGCGGCCGCCAGTCCGGCACTGAACAAGACCGGCGAGTGCGTCGGGTCGTCTGAGCCAATGCTGACACGAGTCTCAGCCATCACCCTCAGCAACGGCAGCGTATCCCCGTCGGCGAATGCGCGCGCGGCCGCATCCACCTCCCGCACCGTCTCGTACGCGGGGTAACCGCCGAACATGGCGATGGCCAGCTGTGATGCATCCGCGGTGAATTCCATCAGTTGGTTGTCGCCGTAGCGCGCCCGCGCCTTGAAGGGCTTGGCGCGCAGCAGCTGCAACGCCGGCGCAATGTGATCCAGCGAGTTGCCCGGCAGCGCGCGGCAGGCCGGTGCCCGCTCGCAGGCGAGGTTGAACTTCTGGCGCATCGCCGGCGCATAGTTCGGATACCAGGGATAGTCCGGACCCTCGAGCGGATAGGCTCCATCGAGCACCAGCGCGCGCATCTTCTGCGGATGGCGGCGCGCGAACACCTGCGAGAAGTAGGTGCCGTAGGAATCCCCGTACAGACCGATGCGGTCGATCGCGAGTGCCTCCAGGATGGCGGCCAGATCGTCGGCGGCGAGGGTGGTGCTGTAGAGCGTCTGGGCCCGCCCGAGCGAGCGCCCACAGGCACCGATGTTGGCCTCGGTGAGCTGCGGCGCATCCTGCAGCGCGCGGCAGTCGACCGCTCCCGAGCGTCCGGTGCCGCGGTAATCCATGAGCAGCACGTCGTAACGGGTGCGCAGCGGATCGAACAGCGCAAGATAATCGTCACGGGATTCGGTGGTCGGGTAGCCCGGGCCGCCCTCGGCCCCGACGAGCGTGCCCGCGGCCGGCCCGGGCGCCGAATGGGGGTAATACTCGAAGTAGATCGACAGCTGACCCGGTACCGCACCGCTCGGATCGAGCGCCCGCGCCAGCGTGCCGCACCACGGCGCCGGCGATTTGCAGTGGTGCAGGGTCATGCTGCCGATGTGCAGCGTGCCGGTGGCGCTGCCGGCACTCGCCGCGGGCGGCGTCGTTGCGTTCGCCGGCAGAAACGGCGCCTGCGCCAGCAGCACACCGAGTACGCCGAGATTGAGAGAGCTGTTAGTCAGGAGGTGTCCCGGTCGGCGCGCTATTGTACCCGCAATTCCAGGCGCGCTACGCTTGTCGCACGGCGGTGCGCGCGAGGCTTGGGGCGCGTGCGCAGCGGATGCGGACAACATGCACGCAGGGGGATGTTCAATGTCGAGCCGGATCGTCGCGCTGCGCACGGTAACCCTGCTGGTCTCGCTCCTGGCCGTGCCGCTCACCGCCCCGGCACAGGCAGCCCGCCCGCTCAAGACGCGCAACGTCGTGCTCATCGTGAGCGACGGCCTGCGCTGGCAGGAGATCTTCACCGGCGCCGACCCCAGTCTCCTCAATGAGAAAAACGGCGGTATCTGGGATAAGGAAGAGGATCTGCGGCGCGAGTTCTGGCGCGACGATGTCGGCGAGCGGCGCAAGGCGCTGTTCCCGTTCCTGTGGACCACGGTTGCGACACACGGTCAGATCTTCGGCAATCAGGCGCGCGGCAGCATTGCCCGCGTCACCAACCGCCTCGCCTTCTCCTACCCCGGCTACAACGAGATGCTGACCGGCCATCCCGACGCGCGCATCAACTCCAACGAATTCGGCCCGAATCCCAACATCTCCGTGTTCGAATGGTTGAATACCCTGCCGGATCTGCGCGGGCGGGTGCGCGTCTACGCCACCTGGGCGATCTTCAAGGACATATTCAACGTGAGCCGCAGCCACCTGCCGCTGCAGGTCGGATGGGATGCGCCTTATCGGGGTGCGCTGACCCCGCGCCAGGCGCTTCTCAACGAGCTCTATGCGAGCACGACGCGGCTCGACTACGAGGACGTCTACGACGCGTTCCTGCAGATCCCGCTCATGGACTCCTTCGCCAGCGATCAGCCGCGCGTGCTGTTTGTCGGCTACGGCGAGACGGATAACTGGGCTCATGCCGGCCGCTACGACCTGGTGCTGCACAGCGCGCATGTGTTCGATCACTTCGTCGAGCAGCTGTGGACCAGCCTGCAGCGTCTGCCGGCCTATCGTGATTGCACCACCTTCATTATCACGACCGATCACGGGCGCGGCAGCGGGCTGGAGGAATGGAAGGAACACGGCGTCGAGCAGAAAGGCTCCGAGAACATCTGGATCGCGGTGCTCGGCCCGGATACCCCGGCGCTCGGCGAGCGCGAGCATGCCGCGGAAGTCCACCAGGCTCAGATTGCTGCGACGGTGGCGGCGCTGCTCGGCAAGGACTATCCGAAAGCGGTGCCGGCAGCTGCCCCGCCGATCGCCGAGGTGCTGGGTCAGGCGACGTCAAGATAGTCGAGCTGGCTGCGCGGAGCCTTGGGCTGGCCGCGCTAGCCAAACCGGGCCCACGCGTAGGGCGCCGGATCGATGGCGGGCGAATTCTCCGAAACGATATCCGTGAGCAGCTGCGCGGATCCGGCCGCCATGGTCCACCCGAGCGGGCCATGCCCGCTGTTGACAAGCAGGTTGGGAATGCGCGTCGCGCCGATGATCGGAACACCGTCGGCCGACACCGGCCGCAGGCCGCACCAGGCGCGCGCCTTCTCGGGCGACAGCTGCGGGCGGTTGGGCAGCAGTCTCTGCACCAGCCCGAGGAGATTGCGGACCCGCTCGGGCCGCAGTGTCAGGTCATAGCCGGCGAACTCCGCGGTTCCGGCGGCGCGGATGACGCCCTCGAGCGGTGTCACCACCGCGTGCAAATCGTCGTCCGCGAGCGGAAGGCCGAGCGCGGGCTCACCGTCAATCCGATCGAAGGTCACCGAGTATCCCTTGACCGGCTGCACCGGCAGCGCGAGCCCCATGGGCCGCAGCAGTCGCGTGCTGTAGCTGCCAGCTGCGATGACATAGCTGTCCGCAACCAGCTTTCCTGCAGAGGTGCGTGCGCCCGAGATCCGCCCGGCCGCGACCTCGAGCGCGCCGATCGACGTACCGAAGTGAAACTGCACGCCCCGCTCGCGCGCCCGGCCTGCGAGAGCCTCGCAGAAGCGCCAGGCGTCGCCTGCCTCATCGTCGGGACAATGGATTGCGCCCGCGAGCTCTGCGGCAATGGGCGCGAGAGCGGGCTCGAGCTCCACGGCCGCAGCGGGCGAAAGTGTCCGAAACGTGAGTCCGTCGCCCGCCAACCGCTGCACCGCGGCCCACGCATGCTCGAGACTGGCACCGGCGCGAAATATCCTGAGGCTGCCGCGTGCAGTGCCGCCATAGTCGAGGTGCGTCTGCGCCCGCAGGCGTCGCAGCACGTCGAGCGAATACCGCGCCAGCCGCAGATTGCTGTGCAGATTGCGCTCGAAGAGCGCGGGGCTGGAATTGCGCAGGAACGTGATGCCCCATGCGGTGAGGCCAGGCACTGCGGACAAGCGCAGTTTGAGCGCCGTGTCAGACCGCCCGAGCGAGGCGAGCAGCACGCGCCAGCATCCGGGCGCATTCCACGGCTCGGGCATGCTGGGCGATAGCAGCCCGCCGTTGGCAAAGCTCGTTTGCCGGCCGGGGCCTGATTCGCCGTCGACCACCGTGACTTCGTGTCCGCGGCATTTGAGGAAGTAGGCCGTGGTAAGACCGATCAACCCACTGCCGATGACGAGCACCTTCATCGCGCGACCCTTTCAGCATTCGCACAATAGTAGACTGTCAGTCGATCCTGAGCGGGAAGAAGTCCAGTGTTTCGGCAAGGCGCGGCGTCGTGATCGTCCACCTCATTGACGGCACCTACGAGCTGTTCCGGCATTTCTACGGTCTGCGGCGTTTCAGCCAGGGCAGCGATCGGCCTTTTGGCGCCGTAGCCGGCGTGCTGCACACCGTGCTGCAGATGATGGAGGAAGGCGCGACGCATCTCGGCGTGGCGACCGATCACGTCATCGAGTCCTTCCGCAACGATCTGTGGGCAGGCTACAAGACGGGCGACGGCGTCGACCCGGCACTGCTCGCGCAGTTTCAGCCGCTCGAGGATGCGCTGGCGGCGCTCGGCGTCGCCGTCTGGCCGATGATCGAGCTGGAGGCCGACGATGCGCTCGCCTCAGCCGCACGCCTCGCCGCGGCCGACGAGCACACACAGAAGATCTGCATCTGGACACCCGACAAGGATCTCGCGCAGTGTGTGCGCGGTGACCGCGTAGTGCAGGTGGACCGCAGGAGCGGCCAGATCCGCGACGCCGAGGGCGTGCGCGCGAAATTCGGGGTGGAGCCCGCGCTGATCCCGGACTTCCTGGCTCTGGTCGGGGACAGCGCCGACGGCTATCCGGGAGTTGAAGGCATCGGGCGGGTGACGGCCGCGCGCCTGATCGGCAAGTACGGCGCAATCGAAAGCTTCCCCGCGGACGTGCTAGGCGGGCGCAGGGAACTGGCACTGCTCTTCAAGGACCTGGCGACGCTGAGAACCGACGCAGCGCTGTTCGGCGATGTGGAGGAGTTGCGCTGGCGCGGACCTGCGTCCACGTTTTCTGCGGCGGCCGCACGAGTCGGCGATGCACGATTACTGGCGCGCGTGCAGAAGATCGCCCCGTCCTGAGCACCGTGTCCCGGTCGCCCGTGCGCCGTTCGCAGTTCGCCAGTGCGCGGCCGGGCGCTCACTCCCTCTGCCGGTCCGCGTGCCGGGCGGCCGCGGCCGCGTTGAACCGCCGGAAGAAGGCGTCGTAGGCGCCGCCGGCCTCGGCAAAGCGCAGCGGCTTCACCCGCTCCACACAGATCTCCGTTGCCTCAGGCGAGCTCCGGAGAATGCTCATGGTCTCGGCGATGAAATCCTTCAGTGGCATGGCGTTGGGGTCGCTCGCCTGCTGCGCTCCCATGAGCTCGGTCTGCACGTACGGCGGTATGAGCTCGAGCACCTCGATGGCGGTGTCCCGCAGCTGGTAGCGCAGCGATTGCGTATAGGAATGGATCGCAGCCTTGGTTGCGCAGTAGGTCGGCGTGTTGGCGAGCGGCACGAACGCGAGCCCGGACGAAACCGTCATGATCGCTGCGTGCGGCTGGCGCGACAGCAGTGGCAGCAGCGCCGCGGTCAGGCGCATGGGCCCGAGCAGGTTGGTCGCAATCGTCGCCTCGGCATCGGCCAGCGCGCCCGTCTGCAGCGCTTCCGTTCTCATAATACCGGCGTTGTGAATTACCACATTCAGGGCCGGGAATTCGTCCGCGAGTTGTCCGGCACAGGTCCGGATCGCCGCAGCGCTTCCGATATCGAGGACGACCAACTTCATCCCGGGATTCGCGGCCGAAGTCTCGGCGAGCATCTCCTTGCGGCGGCCGGCGATCACCACCTGGTTGCCGAGCGCATGGAAGGCTTCCGCCATACCGCGCCCGATTCCCGAGCCGCCGCCGGTAATCAGCATGGTGTTGCCGGCGAGTTGCATGGGCTCTCCTCGAGCGACGGGTGTCGGCTCGCTCAGGTCGGGGTTGCTGTTGCCGTCGCGCGGGCGGAGGGGTGTGCCCCGACTCGTCGCTACTTGGGACTGATCAGCTTCTTCAGTTCCTGCAGGTGCTCGATCGCCCGATCGGTGACCCGGGTCATCGCCTGGGCCTGGGAGCTGCGTACGATGTCGGCGAGCTCCTTCATGTCCGCCAGGGTCTTGTGGTACACCTCGTGGGCCATCTGCGCCGGCTTTGGCCCCGCGGCCTTGCCGCTCGCCTGGCTGGCCGCCTCCTGGATCTTGTGCATCGCCTCGGTCAGCATCTCACTCTGCTTGCGCGCGAGCGCCTGCAGACCCTGATAGGCCGCCTTGTTGGCTTCGACCAGCGCCTCCATGTCCTTGCGCCCGGACTCGACCAGGGCGGGTATGTCGACGCCAGGCAGCTTGAAGTGCTCGATGATCTTGGTGACGTCCGCGAACGGGTTGGGTTGCTCGGCCATATGCTTCCCCTTTCGGCGAGGTTGCCAAGCCCAAGCTCGCGCGCCGCACCTGCGCGGTCTGCGTCCGGACCTGGCACACGCAAAGTACGCCTGTGTCGAGGGTTTGTCACCGCGGGGCAACCCGCACTCAGCTCACCTACGAGGTCCTCGTGCGAATGCTCGAAGAGTTCCGTCACAGGCTTGGCCGAAGGCGGATCGCGCGGGAATGCAGAGTCGCGACGTTCGCGGCAAGCGCCGTCGTCCTCAACGTGCAACACAACAAAGGGTCTGTCCGCTTCGCCGGACAGCGCCCATCCGCCTGTCTGCTGCGGTTGGCGCGGAACCCAAGACGGACCGCGACGCGGGAACATACGCAAAAGAACCTATCCCAACCGAGTGACGCTGGCGCGCACCATGGATAAAATGCACGCTGCATGTTGTCGAGGAGAGAATGCATGAAGCAGGTCACCGACCTATCGCGCCGCCGGCTGCTCAGAAATGTCGCCTTGGGAGTGGCTCTGATCCCGATCGCACGAGCACCGCTAGACGTGGCGGCCGCGGCCGACGCGCCGTTGGTTACGACAGACGATCCGACGGCCAAGGCCCTGAAATACGTCGCCGATGCCAGTAAGGCCTCCGACGCCAAGCCCGGCAGCAAGTGCGCCAACTGCAGGCTCTACCAGGGAGCCGCTGATTCGGCCCAGGGCGGGTGCCTGCTGTTCCCCGGCAAGGCGGTCATGGCCACCGGCTGGTGCAGCTCCTGGACCGCCAAGACCTGATCGCTGTGCATCGACTCGATCAGGGCGCGTGCGCGGTGTTCAGGGAGGTGAGATAAGTGAGGCGGGCAATGTAGTCGGCGAGAGCCGGTTGCTCGCCGGCCGGCAGCGCGGCGCGCACGCCCTCGTAGGCCGGATGCGCGCGCCGCCCCGCGGAGATGGCGTCCAGCTGCACGAGAACATAGCTGTAGTGCTGCCCGCCGATCGCCGGGACCACCTCACTGCCCGCACCATCCGCACCGTGGCACCCCAAGCACGCTTGGGTGTAGGTCCGCTTGCCGGCGGCGAGCGCTCGACCCTCCGAGCGCTCCGGTTCCGGGTCGCGCGGCGCCCGCGCGAGGTAGGTCGACAGGTCCGCCAGCGCCTGCGGCCGGTTCAGGTCCGGAGCCTGCAGGGTGTCGTGGATGGCAGCACCATGCTTTAGGGAACCCGGGCGTTCGCCGGCGGCGTAGCGCGCCAGCTGCTCGCGCAGATAGCGCTCGTGTTGCCCCGCCAGCGCGGGAATCTCACGCGGACCGTCACCCCAGGCGTGCGCGCGGTGACAGGCCGCGCAATGCTTCAGATAGAGAATCTTGCCGTGCCCGGGATCGGGTGTGACGGCCGCCGCCCGCGCCGCCAGATCCGCCGCCTGACTCGACAGCGCAACAGGTGTGAGCGTCGTCAGCAGCACGGCCGCCGCGATCCGCAGCCTCGCACCGCCTGCCGAACCCGGTGTGACGGGGACACCCAACACCCACACAGTGTACGCTCAACTCACGGTCTCGGCGCTGTAACGGGCCAGCAGACCCGAGCGAACCGCGTAGCGGTACACGCCGACGAAGCACCAACCGGCGAGCACAATGTCTGCGAGGGTGAGCAGTGCCGCCCACAACAGCGGAGCCGTCGCGAGCGGCCGGCCGAGCAACAGCGCGCGCATGCCTTCGAACACGTACGACGGCGGCAGAGCGTAGGCCACTGCACGCATCCAGGCCGGCAGCACCGACAGCGGATAGAAGACGCCGCAGAACGGGGACAGCAGCGCCGGGATCGGCCACACAAGCCATTCGGAGGCCGGACCGAGCCGCAGCACCATCGCGCTCGCCACGACGCCGAGTCCCACGCCGAAGCCGAACAGCACGCACAGGAACATGAGCAGGTGCGTCCCGAGGGCGATGAAAGACAGGCCGAACACCGGAACGGCGAGCGCCAGCATCACCGCCAGACCGATGACACTGGAAGCAATACTGGCGATCACCAGTCCCGTCACGTACTCGGGGATCGTCAGCGGACTCGCAAACAGATTGAGGAAGTTGCGCGACCAGACATCCTCCAGGAAGCCGGTCGTGACACCCTGCATCACGCGGCCGAACAGGTCCCACATCAGTACCGCTCCGAGCATCACCGCGGTGAAGTTGATCCCCGACGCGCTCACCGAGTTCAGGTAGCGCGTGATGAATCCCCACAGCACGATGTCGATTGCCACCCAGCCGAACAACGGCAGCACCCGCACCGGACTGCCGCGCAGCAGGTACCACTGGCGCAGCAGAATCGCCGCGACCGGACGCAGTCTCATGCGAGCGGCCCGGCGCGCTGTGTCAGCGGCTCGCGCGTCAGCTGGATGAACAGCTCCTCGAGGTTGGGTACGCCGTGCTGGTGCGGTAGCGCGCGCGGATCGCCTTCCAACACGATCCGCCCGCGCGACAGGAACAGCACGCGGTCGCAGACCTCCTCGACCTCGTACATGTTGTGCGAGGTCCACAGCACTCCGCAATGACCCTGTCGTGCGAGTTCGCGAATGCTGGCGCGCACCTCGCGCGCCGCGGACGGGTCGAGAGAGGCGGTGGGCTCATCGAGCAACAGCAGTTGCGGGTGGTTCAGGACTGACTTGGCGAGTGACACGCGGGTGAGCTCGCCGGAGGACAACACGCCGCACTTGGTATCGCGCAGATCCCGCAGCGCGAACTGTTGCAGCAGCGCCTCGATGCGCTCCGCCAGCCCATGTACCCCGTAGATCAGCCCGAAAAATCTCAGGTTCTGCGCGACCGTCAGGTTACCGGGGAGCGTTGCGTAGACCGCCGCGAAATTGGTGCGCGCCAGTGCCCGCGGGCGCTCCCGGGCAACATCCATGTTGCCGATGCGGATCGAGCCGGAAGTCGGTGTGAGCACGTCCAGGATCGAATTGATGATAGTGGTCTTGCCGGCACCGTTGGGACCGAGAAGGCCGACGATCTCGCCACGCCCGACGTCGAAGGAAACGTGGTCGACGGCCAGCACGCGTGCATAGCTCTTGCAGAGCGCACGTACGCTGAGCGCCAGGGCCGCACCGCCGCCAGAGGGCTCAGCAGCGGGTTGAGACTGCCGGCCGCTGCGCACCCGGATACACTATCACTCGTCTACGCACTTCCCACAGTACCCCGCCGGGCGGGACTTTGAGTATCTTGCTGCACAAGTGCGGAGCATAAGTAGGTACGGTCGCTTCCAATCAGCAGATGCTGCGACCTCAATGAATCCCGAACCCAATGGTGTGGACAAGGGTGCTCCGCCGGCGGCGCTGCACGGTCGGCTGTTGCACGTATCCCGCATGGCCACCATCGGTGAGATGGCCGCCGGGGTAGCGCATGAGCTCAATCAGCCGCTGGCGGCCATCGCGAACTATGCCCAGGCGTGCACCCGGCTGCTCGCTCGCCCGGACACCGACCGGGCCGAGTTGCAGCAGGCGCTCACGGAGATCACCGCTCAGGCGGCGCGCGCCGCCAACATCATCCGCCGCCTGCGCGCGCTCGCGCGCAGCCAGCAAAGTGCGCGCACTCCTGCCAGCGTGAACGCCCTGGTCCGCGAGATCATCGACCTCGTGGAAAGCGATGCGCGGCTCCACGGGGTGCAGCTGTCCCTCGATCTGGCCGACAACCTTCCGCAGGTGGTGGTGGACGCCGGCCAGATCCAGCACGTCGTGCTGAATTTCGTCCGCAACAGCCTCGAGGCACTCGCCGCGCACCCCGGCGCCGGCCGGGTCCAGATCCGCACCTCGGTCAGCGCGGGGGGTGACGTGGAATTAGTCGTTACCGACAATGGTCCGGGGCTCACCGCGGAGGCGATGGCACGTCTGTTCGATCCCTTCTTTTCCACCAAGGAGAGCGGCACCGGCATGGGTCTTGCGATCAGCAACACTATTGCGCGCCTGCACGGCGGATCCGTCGGCCACCGGCCGAATGAGCCGTCCGGTGCCTGCTTCTACATCCGCCTGCCGGCCGAGCCCGCCGCCTGATATGCACGACCCTGCCCCGACGATCTATGTCGTGGACGACGACGAAGGGGTGCGCAATTCCGTGCGGTTCCTGCTGAAATCGGTGGGACTCACTGCGCGCACGCTCGCCTCGGCGCGTGAGTTTCTGGAAATCTACAAGTCCGGGCAGCCCGGCTGCGTAGTGCTCGACGTGCGCATGCCCGGCATGAGCGGTCTCGAGCTGCAGCAGCAGCTCAACCTGCGTGGCGCGATCATTCCGGTCATCTTCATCACCGGGCACGGCGACATTCCAATGGCGGTCGAAGCCATGCAGCACGGTGCATTCGATTTCCTGCAGAAACCCTTCCGCGACCAGGATCTCATCGATCGGATCCAGCGCGCCCTCGAGCGCGATGCGCGTAATCGCGCCACCCTGGCCCAGCACGATCGGATCCGGGAGCGATTCCACTCCCTCACGCCGCGCGAGCGGGAAGTGCTCACGCTTATGACCGGCGGCAAGCCGAACAAGGTCATGGCGGCGGATCTCGGGGTCAGCCAGCGCACGGTCGAGATCCATCGGGCGCGTGTCATGGAAAAGACCGGCGCCGCATCGCTCGCGCAGCTGGTGCGGATGGTCATGGACCTGGAGTCGCAGTCGGCGACACCCTGACCGACCCCCGCGGCACGGGCTGCGAGCATCTCTTGGAGTCGCAACGGGTGGGTCCTATATCATCCGTGGTCTCGGGTACGGCTACGGCTGTGCGGGCATGCTCACCGCGGAATTCCTTGGGGAAGCTCTCGACTCTGCGCCCGATGCGATCGTGATCACCGACGCCTCGGGGCGCATCCTGTTCGCGAACTCCTGCGTGAGCACGCTGCTCGGCTACGACCCGGCCGAGCTCGTCGGTCAGAGCATCGAGAAGCTTCTGCCGGAGCGGTTTCGCGCACAACACGTCAGTTATCGCGCGCGCTATACCGAGCAGCCGAGTGTTCGACCCATGGGAACGGGTCTCGACCTTTATGCGCTGCGCAAGGACGCCACCGAGGTACCCGTCGAGATCAGCCTGAGTCCCATCGGGGTCGGTGGTGGGCGCGGGCTCACCGCCGCGGCCATTCGCGATGCCACCGAGCGGCGCAAAACCCGCCTCGAGCTGGTCGTCGCCCGTGAGGCCGCGGATCTCGCCAATCAGGCCAAAAGCCGCTTCCTCGCGACTGCAAGCCACGACCTGCGCCAGTCGCTGCAGACGCTGGCTCTGCTCAACGGGGCGCTGCGCCGCATCGTCGAGGATCCGCACGCGGCCGAAGCGCTCGGCCACCAAGAGCAGGCGATCAGCGCTATGTCGAGGCTGCTGAATGCGCTGCTGGACATCAGCAAGCTCGAGTCCGGCGCCATCCGCCCCGATCCGACCGACTTCGCGGTCGCTACGCTGTTCGAGGAGCTGCGCCAGGAGTTCTCCGGTCTCGCGGCCAACAAAGGTCTCGAGCTGCGCGTCACGGCCAGCGTGGATTGCGTGCATTCCGACCGGGCGCTGGTCGGGCAGATCCTGCGCAATCTGCTCGCCAATGCGGTCAAGTACACCGCGCACGGCTGGGTGGAGCTGTGCTGCACGGGCGGCCCGCGGGTAGTGCAGATCGCCGTGCACGATACCGGCATCGGCATTCCGGCCGATCGGATCGCCCATATTTATGAGGAGTTCTATCAGGTGGGAGTCGCCACCAACCGGACGCAGGAAGGCTATGGGCTGGGACTCAGCATCGTTCGACGGTTGGTCGCACTGCTCGAGCTGAGGATCGCCGTCGACTCCCAGACAGGGCGCGGCTCGACCTTCACCCTGGAGCTGCCGCGGGGCGCGGCCGGCGGCGCCGACACGCGCAGCCTGCCAGCAACGGCCAGCGCGCGCAGCGCGCCCGCCGTTGCGCCGCTGGTATTGCTGGTGGACGATGATGCGGGCGTGCGCGGTGCCACCGCCATGCTGCTGAGGGTCGAGGGCTTCCGCGTCCTTCCCGCCGCCTCCCTCACAGAAGCCGTGGCGCACGCCCGGGACAACCCGGATCTGGCGCTGCTCGTGACGGACTATCACTTGCAGGACGGCGAGACGGGCACGCAGGTGATCAAGGCCGTGCGTCAGATGTGCAGTCGCGAGCTGCAGGCAGTGCTGATCACCGGCGACACGTCGTCCACGGTGCGCGAGCTGCAGGCGGACAGCCGCGTGCACCTGGTCAATAAGCCCATCAACGCTGAGCAGCTGCTCGCCCTGTTGCGGACGCTGGTCTCTCCCTGACTGCGCTACGCGCGCTGCGCCGCCTGCGGCGGCCCGCCGGCCTCGCCCCAGGCGGGCCACGGTACGTATCTGCGTAGGTAGAATCCTCAGTAGTTTGCGCTGCTCCCTCCCGCTAGCTTGCACACGCGCTGCGGAGAACCGCAGGCGGTGTTAGGGAGAGTGCGATATGCCCGCAATAACGAGGATCGACAGCTCGCGGCGTCTGCTCGGCATCGCGATCGTCGCAACCGCACTACTCGCAGCAACGCCCGCCGCCGTCGCCGTGCCGAGCTTCGCGCGCCAGACCGGCATGGCCTGCGAGGCCTGCCATACGGTGTTTCCGGAGCTGACGCACTTCGGCCGCGTGTTCAAGGCAAATGGTTACACTCTGAGCAACCTCAAGAAGGTTCAGGACGTCAGCGGCAAGAAGGAACAGCTGCTCGAGCTTTCGACCACGCCCCCGCTGTCGATCATGGCGCAGATCTCCTACACCCAGATGCAGAAGTCCGTGCCCGACCTCGCCAGCGTCGGCGCCAACGGCGTCTCGCAGAACGGCACGGCCGGCTTTCCCCAACAG
>DASYNX010000079.1:0-1766 GCA_036008385.1 Steroidobacteraceae bacterium | reverse complement strand
TCTTCGAGCTCCGCCAGGGCTAGGTCGTATTCACCCTTCCACATGGCTTTCAGCGCCTTCTCGTAAGACATACGAAGCTCCTTGCACGGCAATATCCGAAGCTAAAAACTACTCGCATGGGTGGAAAGGAGGACATGAAACTCGCAATTCACCAGTGGCAAAGCCGATTATCGTCAATTGCTTAACCATTCAGGTGAAAAGCATAGGACAGTCACCCGGACGCTGCTGGCAAAAGTGTTGCTCGCGCGTGTCGTGTCATCCAAACGGCGTCCTCGGCAGCGCCGACGGTCGATAATCTTCTCTAGTGGTGCATCAGGCGGATCGCATCGCTGACGAGCGGCGGGAGAGCTGGATGGAGCCAGCAAGCGCGGTGTGCCGAGCGTGCGGCACTGAACTGCGCCAGGGCGCCCGGTTCTGCGACGCATGCGGGGCGCCTGCGCCACAAGCGGGAGAACAGCCGGAGTTCAAGCAGGTGACGGTGTTGTTCGCGGATGTGGTGAATTCCCTCGCGATCGCCTCGACGCTCGGGGCAGAGCGGTTGCGCGAGATCATGGCCGACGTCTTCGGCTGCGCGGCAACGATTACTCGGCGTTATGGCGGCACCGTCGATAAGTTCACCGGCGATGGCATCATGGCACTCTTCGGCGCGCCAGTCGCGCTGGAGGATCACGCTTTTCGGGCCTGCTTGGCGGCCTTGGATATCCAAGAGCAGATCGCGCAGGTGGCCGACGAAGTGCAGCGCCGCGACGGCGTCGCGCTGGAGCTGCGGGTCGGGCTGAACTCGGGACAAGTGATTGCCGGCGAAATCAGCTCTGATGCAAGGGCGTACACCGCGGTCGGCGAGCAGGTCGGGTTAGCACAGCGGATGGAATCGGTTGCCCCGCCCGGCGGGGTGATGCTGAGTGAATCCACTGCACGGCTGGTCGAACACGTTACCGTGCTGGGGGCGCCCGAGTCCGTGATTGTCAAGGGCGCCGAGGAGCCGTTACCCGCGCGCCGGCTGCTAGGGGCCGCCGCTGAGCGAGTGGGGATCAGCCGACGCGAGCCGACCCTGGTCGGGCGCACCTGGGAGATGAACACGGTCGCCGGCATCCTCGATCAGGCGATCAACGGTGCCGGGTGTGTGGTCGGGGTGGTCGGGCCGCCCGGTATCGGCAAGAGCCGCATCATGCGCGAGGCCCTGACGCTGGCTACCGGCCGCGGGGTCGAGGTGTTTACCGTCGCCTGCGAATCCCATACTCGCGATGTCCCGTTCCGTCTGGTATCACGACTGATGCGCACGGTGTTCGGTGTCAGCGGCCTCGACGAGCAGGCGGGCCGGGCGCAGGTGCGTGCCCGCATCCGCGACGCCAACCCCGAGGACCTGCTGTTGCTGGACGACCTGCTCGGAATCGGCGACCCCGACGCCGCGCCGCCCGCCATTACCTCCGATGCGCGTCGGCGCCGGTTGGCGGCCCTGCTGAATGACGTGGCCCTGGCCCGGACCACACCGGCGCAGTATGTGATCGAGGACTTGCACTGGATCGACGAGGTCAGCGAGGCCATGCTCGCAGAGTTCGTTTCTGTTGTCCCGCAAAGCCATTCGCTGGTGCTTATCACCTACCGCCCCGAATACCGTGGCGCGCTGTCGCGGACACCGGGCGCACAGACCATCTCACTGGCGCCGCTCAACGCGGCGCAGACCGCGGCGTTGACCACCGAGCTGCTCGGTACCGACCCGTCCGTGCGTGCTCTGGCCGCGCGGATCGCCGAGCGGGCCGCCGGAA
>DASYNX010000078.1:0-3840 GCA_036008385.1 Steroidobacteraceae bacterium | reverse complement strand
CGCGCACCGTGCGGCGGCCCCTGTGGCGCGCCGCCAACGCTCTGCCTCAGGGCATGTACATGCCACCGTTGACGTGCAGCGTCTCGCCGGTGATGTAAGCGGCCTGCGGCGAGGCGAGGAACAGCACCGCCGCGGCGACATCCTCGGGGGCGCCGAGGCGCCCGGCCGGGATCTGCGTCAGCAGCGTCTGGCGCTGATCCGCGCTCAGTGCGCGCGTCATGTCGGTATCGATGAAGCCCGGAGCCACGGCATTGACCGTGATGCCGCGCGAGGCGAGTTCCCGGGCGAGCGACTTGGTGAATCCCAGGAGTCCTGCTTTCGCGGCGGCGTAATTGGCCTGCCCGGCATTGCCGGTCAGTCCCACCACCGAGGTCAGATTCACGATCCGGCCGCCGCGTTCCTTCATCATGTGCCGCACGCACGCCTTGCACAGGCGAAACACCGCCGTGAGATTGGTCGCGATGACCACATCCCAGTCCTCCGGCTTCATGCGCAGCAGCAGCGTGTCGCGCGTGATGGCGGCATTGTTGACCAGGATGCCCGGCAGCTCGCCCGCCTTCTCCAGCTGGCTCATCAGCGCATCGATGGAGGCGGCACTGCTCGCCTCCAGCAGCGCGCCGCGGCCGTTGCATCCGTGCGACGCGAGCGCGGCGTCGACCCGCGCGACGCCCTCGGCGCTCGTGGCGGTGCCGATGATGCGGGCACCGGCGCCCCCGAGCGCGAATGCGATGGCCTGTCCGATGCCGCGTGAGGCGCCGGTAACGAGCGCAACCTGATTCTCAAGCATAATTCTGTCCCCTGGTGGCGGCGAGCGCCGCATCGATGGACGCCGGATCCTCGATCGCGAGGAAACTCAGCCCGGCGCGTCGCTCGATGCGGCGATTCAGCCCGGTGAGCACCTTGCCCGGGCCACACTCGATGACCTGACCGATAGCACCGGCGCTCACGGCGCGCAGCGTGTCGGTCCAGCAGACCGGGCTCGAGAGCTGGCGCACCAGGTTCTCGCGGATATCGTCGGGCTGCTCGTGCGCGCCTGCATCGACGGCGCTCACGTAGCGGATGGCCGGCGGGCGAACCTCGAGCCCGGCGAGGTGTTCCTGCAGACGCTTGCCCGCGCTTCGCATGAGGCTGCTGTGCGCCGGCACGCTCACCGGCAGCGTCACCGCGCGCTTTGCGCCGCGCGCCTTCGCCGCCTCGAGCGCGCGGGTCACGGCTGCCGCCTCCCCGGCGATCACGACCTGGCCGGGGGAGTTGAAATTGACCGGCTCGACGACCGCGCCGCCGGCCGCTTCGCGGCACACGGCGATCACCGCCTCGTCGTCGAGGCCGAGAATCGCCGCCATCGCTCCGCTGCCGGCCGGGACCGCCTCCTGCATCACCTTACCGCGAAAGCGCACCAGCTCGATCGCGGCGGGGAACTCGAGCGCCTGCGCACACACGAGCGCGGTGAATTCCCCGAGACTGTGGCCCGCCACCACCGCCGGCAGGGCGCCCCCACGGGCGCGCCACACACGCCATACGGCGATACCCGCGGCGAGCATTGCCGGCTGCGTCCGCTCGGTCGCGTTCAGGGCTTCCTCGGGCCCCTCGCTGACGAGCTTCCACAGGTCGTAGCCGAGCGCCCTGGAAGCCTCGTCGAAGGTCGCACGCACGAGCGGCTCGGCGGCGGCCAGGGCCCCGAGCATGCCGACCGACTGCGAGCCCTGGCCGGGGAACACGAACGCGAACGACATGGGCTCTCCCGTAGAACAGCCGCGCTGAAATTATAACGATCCGGGGCGCGGCTTCAGGAACGCCGCCATCGCCACGCCGCCGAGGACGCCATAAAGGTGCGCATCGACGACCACCGGATCGCGCCCCGAGAACGGCAGTGCGCCGACCCAATGCTCGTAGGCGAGCTTCAGTACCAGCGCCGCCGCGAGGATCCAGCCGTCGCGCTCCCCGGTGCGCAGATGCGCGAGCACCCCGGCCGCCATTATCCCGTGCAACGCGCCGGAGGAACCGACGTACCACAGCACGGTCGAATCCCCGAGCCACAGCCCCGCATCGATGGCCGCGGCGCTCGCGAACACGATGGCGAGCCACGCCTTCGGCGAGTAATCGCGAGCGAACAGCGCCCACAGGAGTGCAAGACCCAGGCAATTGAGCAGGGCATGCCGCAGATCCAGATGAACCAGGTGCGCACTCAGCAGCCGCCAGTACTGCCCCGCAGCGAGCCCGTTGCGGTCGTAGCGCAGCAGTTGCCGGCCGCTCTCGCCGGTGAGCGCCGGCAGCAGCAGCACCAGGCAGCCCGCCAGCAGCGCCAGGCCCCGGCGACCGTCGCAATTGAGAGACTGGAGCGCGACGTGCACGCGGTTCACAAAGCCGGCGACCCCCATTTGTTATGATCCGGAGCCGTTTTTGGGCTCAAAGGGCGGCTGCGCCGCCCGGACATGCAGCGCATGAGTCACATCAGTCAGGTTAGCAGACGTCGCGCGCGCGGGCGTACCGGTGGCTTCACCCTCATCGAGATCATGGTCGTGGTGGTCATCATCGGGCTGCTGGCGGCGGTCATCGTGCCGACCGTCATCAGCAAGGTGGACGAGGCGCGCGTCGCCAAGGCGAAGCAGGACATCCAGAGTCTGGAAACCGCGCTCACCATGTTCCGGCTCGACAACTCGAAGTATCCGACCACCGACCAGGGGCTCGCGGCGCTGGTGACGCAGCCGACCGATCCGGCGATCAAGCACTGGAGGCCGGGCGGTTACCTGCAGCGCGTGAGCAAGGACCCGTGGGGCAACGAGTACCAGTACGCCTATCCCGGTGCGCACGGCAAGGAGTACGACGTCTACAGCCTCGGGGCCGACGGACAGCCCGGCGGGGAAGGCATCGATGCCGATATCGGCAACTGGAACATCGGCGACTAGAGGCGCCGCGTCGCTCCCCGGCGGGCGCGCCGCTGCGGCCGCCGGCTTCACGCTGATCGAGATTCTGGTGGTGGTGGTGATCATCGCCCTGCTCACCGCCGCCACGCTGCTATCGGTGAGCCTCACTGGCCGCGACCACGAGCTCGAGCACGAGAGTGACCGGTTGCTGGCACTGTTCACCTACGCGCGCGAGCAGGCGGAGCTGCAGACGCGCGAGTTCGGCGTGCTGTTTGCGGACGACGGCTACGAGTTCGTCACCTACGACGTGCGTCGCGACGCCTGGCGCAGTGTGTTCGAGGACGATGCGCTCACGGCGCGCAAGCTCCCCGACGGCCTGGGGGTCAAGCTGACCGTCGAAGCGCGTCCCGTGGTGCTGACGCGCCCGGACGATGCCGCCGACAAGAAGCCGCAGGTGATGATCTTCTCCAACGGCGATCTCACCAGCTTCACCGCGACACTGCAGCGTGACGGCGGCGCGCGCAGCGTCACGCTCGCCCAGGATGACAAGGGCGAGATTATCGAGCAGCCGATGCTGGAGCAGAAGCCGTGAGGCGCGCGGGCGGCTTCACGCTGATCGAGGTGCTGGTCGCACTCGCGATCGTGGCGGTGGGCATGGCGGCGGTGCTGGGCGCCCTCTCCTCCTCGGCCGACACCGTCTCGTACCTGCGCGACAAGACCTTCGCCCAGTGGGTCGCGCTCAATCAGATCTCAACGCTGCGCATCTCCGGGCAGGTCACCCCGGTCGGTAACAGCGACGGAGATGTCGACTTCGCCGGCCGCAGCTGGCACTGGCGTCGCGAAGTCGTCGCCACCGAGGTGCCGGGCGTCGTGCGCATCGACGTGAAGGTGCGTCCCGCCGAGGTCAAGGCGGGCGATGACAACGGCTGGTTCACGACCGTGAGCGGCATCCAGGGCGATGCGGTCGGTATCCCGA
>DASYNX010000077.1:0-16434 GCA_036008385.1 Steroidobacteraceae bacterium | reverse complement strand
CGGTGACGCCGACGACCGACGTGCCGCTCACGGCGTACTAGACATCAAGACCCGCCGCGAGGAAGCGGGCGTTCAGGCTCGAGCGGAACGAGTAGTGCAACGCGCACTGCGGAATGGGAGGGGTCGGCAAGACCGGCAGGGGGAGTACCCCCTTCCAGCGATAGTTCGCCAGTTGCCTAACTATTGTGACGAGAAGGAAATGCAAGCGCATGTGGCTGAGCCGCCAAGTTTTTTTACGCGTTTTTTGAGGCCGCACGATAGTTCGGTGAATGGCGAACTATTGCCCAAAAGACCCTCGCAACTCTCCGCCTCGACATCATGGCCCGCCGTGAAGAGGCCAGCCGCGCACGCGGATTTCGAAGCAGCTGTGGATCTTCGGGTTGCGCACGAAGTCGGGCGGTAAGGTCGCCGCCGAGATGTCGCGGACGTCGTAGCGCTCGCGCAGTCCCTCCTCCAGGCGAAAGCGCTGCGCATTGGTGGAGAACACCATGAGGCCGCCGGGGACGAGCAGGCGCGCGCCCGCCTCGATGAGTGCGGGATGATCGCGCGCGATATCGAGCACGCCCTGCATGCGGGCGGAGTTAGAGAACGTCGGCGGATCGAGAAACACCAGGTCGTAGCGCTCCGCCGCGCGCGCGGCGTCCGCAAGCCATGCCAGGCAATCGGCCTGTACCAGCGCATGCACGCCGGAGATGAACCCGTTGAGCGCGAGATTACGCTCGGCCCAGGTGAGGTAGGTGCGCGACAGGTCGACGCTGGTGGTGCTCGCCGCGCCGCCCGCCGCGGCGTAAACGCTCGCGGTGCCGGTATAGGCGAACAGATTCAGGAAACGTGCGCCGCGCGCCACCGCCCGCAGCCGCGCACGCGTGAGGCGGTGATCGAGGAAGATCCCGGTATCGAGGTAATCGCTGAAGTTCACGCAGAATCTGAGTCCCCCTTCGGTCACTACGTGAAACTGCTCCTGCTGGTCGAGCTTCTGGTACTGGGCGCCGCGCCGGCTGCGACGGCGCGTGCGCAGGCAAATGCGCTCGCGCGGCACCCCGGTCGCCTCCGGCAGGCTCGCGAGCACCTCGCCGCGGCGGCGGCGCACCGCCTCGAGCTCGATCTCGGCCGGCGCCGCGTACTCCTGCACGTACAGCCAGCGCTCCTGCGACCCGGTCAACTGATAGAGATCGATGGCAAAGGCGTACTCGGGCATGTCGGCGTCGTACAGCCGGTAGCAGGAAACGTCTTCGCGCTGCGCCCAGCTGCGCAGCCGCTTGAGGTTCTTGCCGAGACGGTTGGCGAACATGCGCGCACCGGCCGTGTCCTTGAGGTGGGCCAGGCCCTTGCCCAGCGTACCCGGCGCGCGCGCACTGTCCGGCTCCACCCTGATGCGCAGCAGCCGGCACTCGATGCCGCCGTTCCAAACCGTGTGGGTTCGCCAGGCACGCAGTCCCAACTCCTTGCCGAGCTCGGGTGCGCCGGTCAGCACGGCGGCCTGCCATCCCTGAAAGCGCTCGCGCAGCACGACGCCGAGCTCGCGATGCACAGCGCGTGCGGCTTCGCGATCGGTGAGGCGGACGCCATAGGGAGGATTGGTGCACAGCAGCCCCGGCGGCTGCGGCTCCGCGCCGGCAGCGGGCGCTGCCTCGGCCAGCGGTGCGACCTCGAAGTGCACCAGGTGCGCGATGCCGGCGCGCCCGGCGTTGTCGCGCGCGCTGCGGACCGCTTGGCGGTCGCGGTCGCTGCCGCGCACGCTTGAGCGGATCGCTTGGTGCGCGCGGGCGCGCGCCTCAGCCTCGGCACGCAGCCGCTCCCACAGGACGGCATCGTGAGCACGCCACCCGAGAAATCCGAAGTAATCGCGCGTGAGTCCGGGCGCGCGGTCGGCGGCGATCAGTGCGGCTTCGATGCACAATGTGCCCGAGCCGCACAGCGGGTCGAGGAGCGGCGCGCCTTGCCCCGCCAGCTGCTCCCATCCCGCGCGCAGCAGCACCCCGGCGGCGACATTCTCCTTGAGCGGCGCTTCCAGTGCATCGGTGCGATAACCGCGGCGGTGCAGGCTCTCGCCGGCGAGGTCGAGCGCCACGGTGATGTGGGTGCCGTGCGCATGCGCGTGCACGCGAACGTCCGGCCGTTCGCGGGCCACGTCGGGCCGTACGCCGCGCGCATCGCGCAGCGCATCGACGATCGCGTCCTTGAGCCTGAGCGCCCCGAAGTGAGTATGCGTGATCGCCGGGTGGCGTCCGCTGAAGTCGCAGGCCAGCGTCGCCGTCGCGGACAGGTGTCGGGCCCAGTCGAGCTCGCGCACGCCGGCATGAAACTCCTGCGCATCGCGCGCCTCCAACTGCGCCAGCTCGAGGAACACGCGGTTGGCGATGCGCGACCAGAGGCAGGCGCGGTAGGCGCACTCGAGCGGGCCGCTGAACGCGACGCCGCTCGTGCGCTCGCGCACCTCGGTGGCGCCGAACGCCGTGAGCTCGCGCGCCAGCAGGTCAGCGAAGCCGCGCGGCGCGCTGGCGAGGAAGCTGCAGGTGGCCGCGCTCAAGCCGCCGCGCGGCGCGGCCGCGCCCTCACGGGCGGCCGCGCTGCTGCGGCCGGCGCAGCCTCACGACAGATCGAGCCACGTCGTCTTGAGCTCGGTGTACTTCTCCAGCGCATGCAGCGACTTGTCGCGCCCGATGCCCGACTGCTTGAAGCCGCCGAACGGCACAGTCAGGTCGTCGGCGTCGTAACAGTTGACGTACACGGTGCCGGCGCGCAGCGCGCGCGCCACGCGGTGCGCCGTAGTCACATCGCGCGTCCACACCGCGGCGGCAAGGCCGTAGATGACGTCGTTGGCGATCTCGACGGCCTCGTCCACCGTCTTGAAGGTGATCGCCGACAGCACCGGGCCGAAGATCTCCTCGCGCGCGATGGCCATCCCGGGCTTCACGCCCTCGAACACCGTCGGCTCGATGAAGTACCCGCCGCTGTCCTCGCGCACGCGCCGGCCCCCGAAGCGGATGCTGGCCCCGTCGTTGCGCCCGGATTCGATGTAGCCGAGCACGCGCTTCATCTGCGTCTCATCGACGATTGCGCCGAGCCGGGTCGCCGCATCGAGCGGATCACCGGGCTGGAGCGTGCGGCCGATCGCCTGGACCTTCTCCAGCACCGCGTCCTTGATCCCCTCCTGCAGCAGCAGACGCGAGCCCGCCGAGCACATCTCGCCCTGGTTGAAGAAAATGGCGTACGCCGCTGCGGTCGCCGCCTTCTCAAGATCTGGGTAGTCAGCCAGCACGATGTTGGGCGACTTGCCGCCGCACTCGAGCGACACGCGCTTGAGGTTGGATTGCCCGGCGTACTGCATGATCGCGCGCCCGGTAGCCGTGGAACCGGTGAAGGTGACGCAGTCGACGTCCATATGCAGCGCGAGCGCCTTGCCGGCGGTCGGCCCGAGGCCGGGCACGACGTTCAGCACGCCCGGCGGAATGCCCGCCTCGATGGCGAGCTCGGCGACCTTGAGCGCGGTGAGCGGGGATTTCTCGGACGGCTTCAGCACCAGCGAGTTGCCCGCGGCCAGCACCGGTCCGATCTTCCAGGCCGCCATCAGCAGTGGGAAATTCCACGGCACGATGGCGCCGACAACGCCGAGGGGCTCGCGCGTCACGAGCGCCAGCGCGTCGGGTCCCGTGGGCGCGATCTGGTCGTATACCTTGTCGATCGCCTCGCCGTACCACTGGATGCAGCGGGCGGCGGCCGGGATGTCGAGCTTCAGGCTGTCGGCGATCGGCTTGCCCATGTCGAGCGTCTCGAGGAGCGCGAGCTCCTCGGTGTGCTCGCGGATCAGATCGGCGAAGCGCAGCAGGATTTTCTTGCGCCTCGCCGGCGAGAGCTGCCCCCAGTTGCCCTTGCGGAACGCCGCGCGCGCGGAGATGACCGCGCGATTGATGTCCTCGGCATCGCCGGCGGCCACCCGCGCCAGCAGCTTCCCGGTGGCCGGGTTGATGCAGTCAAACGTGGCTCCGGAGGCGGCATCGAGGTAGCGCCCGTCGATGAAAGCCTGTGTACGGATTTCGAGCATGCGGGCACGCTCGTGCCAGGAGACGGATTCGGGTTTTGCGCTCATAGACTGCGGCCTCGGCCGGTTCAGAAAGTCGGTGGGGTACAGGCGCTGATGATCTCACACGCCTCGCGTCCGACGTTGCGGAAGCGATGCGGCAGCTGACTGGCGAAATAATAAGCCTCGCCGGGCGCGAGTAAGCGCGTGGCGCCACCCACGGTGAGCTCGATGCGACCGCGGATCACCACCCCGGCTTCCTCGCCGCGGTGGGCGAGCATCTCCTCGCCGGTGGCGGCGCCGGCTGCATAACGCTCGTGCAGCAGCGTCAGCTGCCGCCCCGGGCGCTGCGCCGCGACCAGCCGCAGCGAAACCTCGGCATTGCCGAGCTCCACCAGCTCCTCGGCAGTGAAGAACGCCTGCGGTGTGGCGCTCAGGTCGAGCGTGAAGAACTCCGCCAGCGACATCGGCACCCCGTCGAGGACCTTCTTTAGCGAGCTCACCGAGGGGCTCACACGGTTCTGCTCGATGAGCGAAATCAGTCCGTTGGTCACCCCGGCGCGGCGGGCCAGCTCGCGCTGGGAGAGACCGAAGGTGGTGCGCACGCCGCGCAGACGGGCGCCGACGTCGATGCTCATGTGTTTAGGATTCTAGACAACTGGGGCCTGAAATATCCCTGCAGTGGCCCGCAATGTCCACTTTATTTATCATCCCTCCCCCTCGCTTCCCCAGAGACCGAAGTCCGTCATGTCACCAGAAAGCACCTCACTCAGCCGATCCGATCTTGAAGCCCTGTGGCTGCCGTTCACCGCCAACCGGCAGTTCAAAGCGAAGCCACGGCTGCTGGCCCGCGCGAGCGGCATGCATTACTGGACCGTGGACGGGCGGCAGATCCTCGATGGGGTCGCGGGGCTGTGGTGCGTGAACGCCGGACACGGCCGGCGCGAGATCACGCAGGCAGTCGCGAGCCAGCTCGAGACGCTCGATTACGCGCCAACGTTCCAGATGGGACACCCGCTCGCGTTCCAGCTGGCCAATCAGCTGGTGAAGATCGCCCCGGGTGGGCTCGACCACGTGTTCTTCACCAACTCCGGGTCTGAGTCGGTCGACACGGCACTGAAGATCGCCCTCGCCTTCCACCGCATGCGCGGTGAGGGCACGCGCACGCGCCTCATCGGCCGCGAGCGCGCCTACCACGGCGTCGGCTTCGGCGGAATCTCGGTCGGCGGCATCCTACCGAATCGGCGTACCTGGTCGGCGGCGCTGCTGGCGGGCGTCGATCATCTGCCGCACACCCACGATCTCACCCGCAACGCGTTCTCCCGCGGGCTGCCGGCGCACGGGGCGCAGCTGGCGGATGAACTCGAGCGGCTGGTAGCGCTGCACGATGCCTCCAACATCGCCGCTGTGATCGTCGAGCCGATCGCCGGCTCGACCGGCGTGCTGCTGCCGCCGCGCGGCTATCTCGAGCGCCTGCGCGCGATCTGCGACCGCCACGGGATCCTCCTGATTTTCGATGAGGTGATCACCGGCTTCGGCCGCACCGGCGCGCCGTTCGCCGCGCAGGAATTCGGCGTGACGCCCGACATCATCACCCTCGCCAAGGGCCTGACCAACGGCTGCATACCGATGGGGGCGGTGCTGGTGAGCAAGGCGGTCTACGAAGCGTTCATGCAGGGGCCGGACGGCATCGAGCTGTTCCACGGCTACACCTATTCGGCGCACCCGAGCGCCTGCGCCGCGGGAATGGCGACGCTCGAGCTGTATGAGCGCGAGGGGCTGCTGACACGCGCTGACTCGCTCAGCAAGTACTGGGAGGATGCGGCTCACAGCCTGCGCGGCCTGCCGCACGTGGTGGACATCAGGACCTACGGCCTGATCCTGGGACTGGAGCTCGAGTCGATTCCCGGCAAGGTGGGCACGCGCGCCTTCGAGGTGTTCATGCGCTGCTTCGAGCGCGGCGTGCTGGTGCGTCAGAGCGGAGACACCATTGCGCTGTCACCGCCGCTGATTGTCGAGACGGCGCACATCGATCAGATCTTCGGTACGCTGCGCGAGGTATTGCGCGCGCAGTAGCGCACAGCGCAACGCCGCGCCGCGCCGCGCCGCGGGAGCGTAGCGCGTGACGGGGGGCCCGCGCGTGGCCGCGCGGCGCCCGTGACGGGAGGTCTTAGGCGCGCCGCTGCTGGCGGTCGCGGCGCAGGCGCGCCAGCACCATCCAGGCGAGCACCACGATCACGATGGCGCTGCCCACCATCATTTCCGCTTCCGACAGACTGAACGCGCTGCCGCGCGAAGCAGCGACGGTTATCGTCTCCACAACACACCTCCGGCCAACGGGATGTTTCGACAGAACGTCGCTAACATCCCACCGCGGGCGCGGGCACTGAAGGCGGGCGTCGCGGATCTGCGACGGCCTTCAAGCCGGAATAGCGTTATGTCTGGTGCGGACGCGGAGCAGCGGCGCGCAGCGGAGCAGCGGCGCGCAGCGGATCAGGTGCGCGCTTCGAAGATGGCGTAGATCTTGGAGCAGTCCTCCACCACTTCCCAGGTGCCGGTGAAGCCGGCCGGGATCACGAAGGCGTCGCCGCGGCCGAAGGTGCGGCGCTCACCGCTCGCGCTCTCGATGACCACGCTGCCGGCGGTCATCACGCACAACTCGTTCTCGGTATAGCGCACGCGCCATTTACCGCGCGTCGCCGACCAGCGGCCGGCAAAGAACTGCTGGCTCGGATCGGTGAAGAAGTTGCGCACCTGCAGTTCCGGCGTCCCGGCGAGCAGCCGGTCGGCGGGCGGCTCGGACACATCCGCGCTCACCGGGCCGTCGAGCGGCACGATGGCGTTGCTCATGTGCGTACTGCAGAGATATTCATGCCAGGAAATTCTAGCGCGAAGCGGCGCCGCGGACCTCTCTTCCCGCGGCGCGTCCTGCTGCCCGAGGCGGCCCCTAATCACGACGGGCCATCTGGCCGGAACCGGGAACGAGCAGCCGCACCGTCACCCGCCGGTCGAAAGCATAGCCGTCGCGGTCACCGGCGGCGCTCAGTGCCTCGCTCTTGCCGTGTGCCTCGATGAGGATGCGCTCGCGCGGCACGCCGGCGCTGGCCAGCACCGCCGCTACGCATTCGGCGCGGCGGAACGACAGCTCGTCGTTATACGCCTCCGAGCCGCGCGGATCGGCATAGCCGGCGACCAGCACCTGCGTCTGCGGGAGCGAGGCCACCAGCGCCCCGAGCTTCAGCAGCGGCGCCATCGCCTGGACCGTGACTGCATCGTCGTCGGTGCGGAAGCTCACGTCGAAGCCCAGCTCGTCGGTGTGCTGCAGCGCCTGATCGAGCTGTTCGCCGCGCGCCTGAGCCTCGGCGAGCGTGCTGTTGAGCTGCGCGACGCTGTGTGCGAGCTGCGCACGCTCGGCTTCGCTGCGGTCGAGGTCCTGCGTGAGCGCCGCCGCCGTCTGAGCCGCCTGCGCCTGGCGGCGATAGCGGTCGCCGATCACGACGCCGGCGGCGGCGCCAACCACTGCCCCGACCGGTCCGGCGGCGGCGGCGCCCAGGGCAATGCCCGTCACGGCGCCGATGCGGGCCTGTTTCGATCCCCGGCTGCCGTCGTCCGGCGCGTCATCGGCATGCGCCGGCACCACCGCAAAACCAGTCACTACGAGCCCGAGCGCCGCGGCGCGCAGCTTCGCTATCGATGCGTTCATGGTCTCTCCTCTCGGTTGGCTGGGAACGGCACGCTCCGTTCGCCTGTGACCACAGTTCAACGTGCCCGGCAGCGGCCGCCGTGACGCAAAAGCGTCAGCGCGCCGATGATTTGTGGCGAAAGATGGCGGGCGCAGGCGATCGCATATACTGGCCGCACTTGCCTGCTACCTTCGGGATCCGTCATGCCCCATGACTCTCGAGCGCGCCGGTTGCTGCCGGCGGTGCTGCTCGCCGCCCTGACTGCGTTGCCGACCACTGCGACACGCGCCGCTGCGGCGGCGGGTGCAGCCGCCTCGCCCGCGGAAGCCGCGACGCCGACCGCGGCCCGCGACGCGGCCGACGGGGTACTGCGCGCCACGCTTCCGAACGGACTGCGCGTGGTCATCGTGCGCAATTCGCTCGCACCGGTGGTCGCGACGTCGGTCAACTACCTGGCGGGCTCGGACGAGGCGCCCGCGGGCTTTCCGGGCACGGCGCATGCCGAGGAGCACATGATGTTTCGCGGCAGCCCCGGGCTGTCAGCGGATCAGCTGGCCGATATCGGCAGCATCGTCGGCGGCGACTTCAACGCCAACACCCGCGAGGAGCTGACGCAATACCTGTTCACCGTTCCGGCCGAGGACCTGGACGTGGCGCTGCACATCGAGTCGCTGCGCATGCGCGCCGTGCTCGACACACCGCAGGAATGGAGCCAGGAGCGCGGCGCGATCGAGCAGGAGGTCGCGCAGGACCTGTCCGAGCCGGCTTATCACCTGTACGAGAAGCTGCGCGAGCGGATGTTCGCCGGCACTCCCTACGCACACGACGCGCTCGGCACCCGGCCGTCCTTCGAGAAGACTACGGCGGCGATGCTCAAGCACTTTCACGACGCCTGGTACGCGCCCAACAACGCCATCCTGGTGATCGCCGGGGACGTGGAGCCGGGGGCGGCATTGACCGCGGTGCGCCAGCTGTTCGGCGACATCGCCGCCAAGCAGTTGCCGCCCAAGCCGCCGGTACGGCTGCGGCCGGTCAAGCCCATCTCCTTCAGCGTCGATACCGATCGTCCGAACGGCACGCTCATGATTGCCGTGCGCACGCCCGGGCCACGCGCTGCCGATTTCGCAGCGCTCGAGGTGCTCGCCGACGTACTGAGCAGCCGCCGCTTCGATCTGTACGGCCTGGTGCCGCAGGGCAAGGCCATCGCGGCCGAGTTCGAGCTCGAACCGCTGCCTGAGTCGAGTCTGGCCTATGCCACGCTGTCCTTCACGAGCGGTGATGACCCGAAGGCGCTCGAGCGCGAGGTGCGCGCGATCCTGACACGGGTTGCGCGCGAGGGTGTTCCGGCGGAGCTGGTGGATGCGGCGAAGCTCCAGGAGCGCAGCGCGGCGCAGTTCCAGCGCAACTCCATCCCGGAGCTGGCCTCGGTGTGGTCGGAGGCGCTCGCGCTCTACGGGCTGTCCTCACCCGACGACGACCTGGCACGCATCGAGCGGGTCACGGTGGCGGATGTCAACCGGGTGGCCCGCCAGTACCTCGATCTCGATCATGCCGTCACCGGCGTCATGCGGCCGCGCGGCTCGGGGGCGCCGGTGACCGCACACGGCGGGTTCGGCGGACAGGAAGCGATCTCGCTCGGCGAGGCGCACCCGACCGCGCTCCCCCCCTGGGCCGAGAAGGCGTTGCGGCGGCTGGAAGTGCCGGACTCGACGCTGCACCCCATCGTCAGCACGCTGCCCAACGGGCTCACCCTGATCGTACAGCCCGAAGACGTGAGTGATACGGTCAGCGTACACGGCCACATCCGCAATCGTCCGGAAACCGAGGAGCTCAAGGGCGAGGAAGGCGTCGCCCAGGTGCTCGACCAGCTGCTGACCTACGGCAGCGAGAAGCTCGACCGCCTGGCGTTCCAGCAGGCACTCGATGCCATCGGCGCCCGCGAGCACGCCGGCACGGACTTCTCCGCGCAGGTACTGGCCGAGCATTACGAGCGCGCGCTCGAGCTGCTGGCCGACAACGAGCTGCATCCGGCGCTGCCGGAGGCGGCGCTGCGGGTCATTCGCGGCCAGGTGGCGCTCGGCGTGGCCGCGCGCAACACCAGCCCGGGCTTCCTCACGCAGCGCTCGCTGCGCGCGGCGCTCTATCCGCCGGATGACCCGAGCTTGCGGATGTCGACGCCCGAGACGGTACGTGCGCTCACGCCGGCCACGGTGCGCGACTACTACACGCGCGTGTTCCGTCCCGACCTCACGACCCTCGTCGTCATCGGCAAGGTGGACCCGGCGGCCGCGCGCGCGGCCGTCGAGAAGAACTTCGGCGGCTGGACGGCCAGCGGGCCGAAACCGAGCGTCGACCTGCCGGCCGTGCCGGCGAATGAGCCGCGCACGGTCACGGTGCCGGATGCGAGCCGCGTGCAGGATCGCGTGGTGCTCGCGCAGAACCTGGCGCTGACCCGCACCGATGCTGACTACTACCCACTGCAGCTCGGCAATGCGGTGCTGGGTGGAAGCTTCTACGCGACGCGCCTCAGCATCGATCTGCGCAAGAACTCGGGTCTGGTGTACTCGGTGGAGTCCGTGTTGCAGTCCGGCCGAACCCGCAGCGTCTATCTGGTGGAGTACGCCAGCGATCCGCAGAACGTCATCAAGGCCGCCAACATGGTGGCGCGCGAAGTCACCACCATGCAGGGCACGCCGGTCGGGGCCGATGAGCTCACGCGCGTCAAGGCGTGCCTGCTGCGCCAGATCCCCCTGAGCGAGGCCGGCGTCGAAGCGATCGCGCACGCCATGCTCAGTCGCACCGATCTCGGGCTGCCGCTGGATGAGCCGGTGCGCGCGGCGCGCCACTACATCGAGCTCGACGCCCCCGCGGTCCAGGACGCGTTTCGCAAATGGCTGCGTCCGCAGGATTGGGTTCGTGTCAGCGAAGGGCCGCCGCCGCCGTAGCCGCGGCGCGCCGCGCCCTCAGCCCGCACCGGCGAGGAGCGTCCGCAAGCCCTGCGGCGTCGCCGCCGCGGCACCGGTGAGGCGCCGCACGATGTGCCCGCGGCCGTCGATCAGCAGCAGCGTCGGCACGGTGGTGACGCGAAACTCACGGAACAGCCGGCCGGACTCATCGAGCGTCAGTGGAATCGTGACGCGGTATTGCTCGCGATAACTTCTGAGGTCCTCCGCGCTCGCCCACAGGCCCGAGGCAACGCCGAGCCAGCGCACTTCCCCGTCGCCGGCGCGCGCCTGCACCTGCTCGCGTGCGCCGCGGCAGTCGGCCGCCAGATGCGGGCGGCTGTCGGCAAAGTAGGACTCGCACCACGGTGAGAGGAAGGCGAGCACCGTCGGCTTGCCGGCTGCGCCGAGGAGAAACGGGCTGCCATCGAGCGTGCTCACCGTCAGCTCGGGCAAGCGGTCGCCGACGCGGTAGTAGGTCGCGGCTGGCTGTGCCGCTGCGTGTGCCGCGGCGGGACTCGCGGCGGCGGGGCCAGCCGGCGCCGCGGCACGCGCCGTGCGCAGCGCCTCATTCAGCGGCGCATCGGCCAGGTGCCCGACATACAGAATCCGTCCATCGCGGCCGATGACGATGTGCTGCGGCGTGACGCGCAGATTAAACGCAGCCCCGAGTCGTCCGTCGTCGTCCAGCACGATCGGCATGGTGAGACCCAGCCGCTGGCGGTAGTCGCGCACATCCGCGAGCGTGTCGTTGAAGCCGGTGTTGATCGCGATTACCTCGAGGTCGGCTCCCTCGGTGCGGAAGGTCTGCTCGAGGTGCGGCATCTGCTCGCGGCACGGCACGCACCAGGTCGCCCAGAACTTGAGATATACCGCCTTGTGGCCGTACAGCTGTCCAAGATCGATCCGCTGGCCGTCGATCGTGGTCAGAACCAGGGGCGGCGCGGCCGTACCGATGAGCGCGCGCCCGGCATCCGCAGCACGCTGCTGCCCGCTCGGGCTTTCGGCGGCGGCAGCCAGTGCCGTCGCGGTGAGCAACGGCGCGAGCAGTGCCAGGAGTCGTGAGGCTGCCGCGCGCGGGCGGCGTGCGCGTGCCTGGGTCATGCCGCACTCCCCGCCGATCCAAACAACACCCGGCGGGCATCCACCGACAAAGCGGGCGTGCGCGCGTAGACGTCCTCGACGGCCGCATAGGTGCGCACCGTCGCCGGGCGGGCGCGGATCGCCTCGAACCAGCGCCGCAGGTGCGGGAACTGCCCGAGGTCCTGCCCGTGCGCGGCATGCGGCACGATCCAGGGATAACAGGCCATGTCGGCGATCGAATAGTCGCCGGCGAGAAAATCGCGCTGCGCCAGGCGCTGGTCGAGAACGCCGTAGAGGCGTTGCGTCTCGCGTGTGTAGCGCTCGATCGCGTACGGCACGGGCTGCGGCGCGTAGACACGGAAGTGTCCGTTCTGTCCGGCCATCGGTCCCAGCCCCGCCATCTGCCAGAACAACCACTGCAGCGTCACCATCCGCTCACGCGGGCCCGCGGGAATGAAGCGCCCACACTTCTGCGCGAGATACCACAGGATCGCGCCCGATTCAAACACCGGCAGCGGCAGCCCGCCGTCGCCCGGCTCGCGATCCACGATCGCCGGGATGCGCCCGTTCGGGGAAATCGCCCGGAACGCCGCCGCGAGCTGCTCGCCCTGGCCGAGGTTGATAAGCCGTACGCGGTACGGCAGCTGCGCTTCTTCCAGGAACAGCTTCACTTTGAGGCCGTTCGGTGTCGGCCAATAGTACAGCTCGATCATCGGGCAGACTCCTTTGATGCTTCCGCCGGCCGCGACACCGGCCGACCGAGGTCCTTCACCATGAACACCAGCAGCCGGGCCGGCACGCGCACATCAGGGTTGGCGGACCTGACATGGACGTCCTCCGGTCCCTCGTAGAAGGTCTCGCCGGCGTGCAGCGTGACGGGTTCCCGGCCGGCGAGCTGCATTTCGACCTCCCCGGCAAGCACGTACACGAACACTTCGGCGTCGTGGCGGTGCGGGAGCGATGAGCTACCCGGCGGATACTCCACCGTGAGCACCAGCGCCTCCTTGTCCCCGAACTCAGGCAGCGTCCGCTCCTCGAGCAGCGTCACGGCGGCGGCCGGTGGGGCCTCAGCCCGCGCTGCAACGACCGGGAGCACGGCCGCTGCAGCGGCGAGCGCCGCAAGCCATGGCCCGCAACAGCGGCGGTCCGCGAGTCTCATCGTCATAGCCACATTCCCCGTCTCTCGGCATCTGAGGGGCAGCATAGCGGATGGACTGGATCTTCCCGGGAGCCACTTTCAGGAGCTTTCATGGGTCCAGTTAGCGGCGGCTGCGCCCGCGCTGTCCAAGCACCGGCGCCGCAGGTACATTCCTGGAGCGATGCGGCAAGGCTCGTTGATGTACGGCAGCGCAGACTCAGGCGAACCCCTCACTTTCGCGGTGCACGATCAGCTGCGCGTGTCCGCGCGCCTCACACTGCCCGCCGCGGCGCGCGCCTGTTACGTACTGGCGCACGGGGCCGGTGCCGGCATGATGCATCCCTTCATGAGCGCGTGCGCCGCCGAGCTCGCACCCCTCGGCATCGCGACACTGCGCTTTCAATTCCCGTACATGGAGCGGCGCGCACGCCGCCCCGATCCTCCGGCGCTGTGTCATGCCACGGTGCGCGCTGCGGTGGCAGAGGCAGCGCGGCGCACGCCGCTGCTGCCGCTGTTTGCCGGCGGGCGCTCCTTCGGCGGGCGCATGACCTCCGAGGCGCAGGCGCGCGAGCCGCTGCCGGGCGTACGCGGGCTCGCTTTCCTCGGCTTCCCGCTGCACCCCGCGGGGCGTCCGGGCGATAAGCGTGCGCAGCACCTCGCCGACGTGCACATTCCGTTGCTCTTCCTGCAGGGCACGCACGATGCACTCGCCGAGCGCACGCTGCTCGAGGCGCTGGTGGCGCGCCTCGGTTCGCATGCCCGGCTGAGCTGGGTAGAGGGCGCGGACCACTCCTTCCACGTCCCCGCACGCAGCGGACGCAGCGAAGCGCAGGTGCGCAGTGCGCTGCTGCAGGTGCTCGGAGCCTGGATGGACGCGCTGCTGTGAGCACCCGCGCACTCGACCGTTACGCCGCCAAGCGCAGCTTCACCCGCACGCCCGAGCCGCCCGCCCGGCCCGCCGGCGCGCGTCTCGGGTCGCTGCTGTTCGTCATACAGAAGCACGCGGCGCGGCGGCTGCACTACGACTTTCGCCTCGAGCTCGACGGAGTACTCAAGTCCTGGGCCGTGCCCAAGGGACCCTCGCTCGATCCCGCCGACAAGCGTATGGCGGTCGAGGTGGAGGACCACCCGTTCGACTACGCTTCCTTCGAGGGTGTGATTCCGGCGAAGCAGTACGGCGCCGGCCGCGTCATCGTGTGGGACTGCGGCCTTTATTCACCGGATGAGGGTGGCACGTACTCTTTTATGGACCGGGCCGCCGCCGAGACACGCGTGCGCGCGGAGCTTGCAGCCGGCAAGCTGAGTTTTTTCCTGTGCGGGGAGAAGCTCAAGGGCTCTTACACGCTGGTGAGAACCCGCACCACCAACCAGTGGCTGCTCATCAAGCACAAGGACCGCTTCGCGCAGGCAAACGATGTCCTGGCGCGCAGTCAATCGGTGCTGTCGCACGCGAGCCTCGATGAGCTGACGCCGGGCGCGGAACTGGCGCGGCTGCCGGCTGCACGGCTCGCGCCCACGGGTCCGGCGGAGCAGCTGCCGCGGGAACTGCGACCCATGCTGGCGGAAAGCGGTGACTCCCCGCCGAAGTCCGGCCCGCAGTGGGGCTATGAGCCCAAGCTCGACGGCTATCGCGTGCTCGCCTGGGTCGAGGCCGGCGGCGTGCGGCTGCAGTCGCGGCGCGGACTCGATCTCACCGGATTCTTTCCCGAGATCGTCGCCGATCTCGCCGCACACCCAGCCGGGCAGATGCTCCTCGACGGGGAGATCGTCGCGCTCGACGCGCAGGGCCGGCCCTCGTTCAACGCGCTGCAGAACCGCGCGCAGCTCAAGGGCACGGCCGAGATCGCCGCCGCGCAGCGCGCCACACCCGTGGTGCTGGTGTGCTTCGACCTGCTGCACTTCGCGGGCCTCAACCTCCGCGGTGCGCCCTACTCCGACCGCCGCCGCTACCTGGCGCAGTGCCTGCTGCCGGGTGCGCACTTGCAGCTGATTCACACTTCGGACAACGCCGAGGAGCTCTATGCCGCCTCGCTCGAGCACGGTTTCGAGGGCATCATTGCCAAGCGCCGTGACAGTCCGTACAGCGAAGGACAGCGCTCGCGTGCCTGGATGAAATTCAAGGCGGCCCAGTCAGCAGAGTTTCTGATCGGCGGCTACACCCGCGGCAATGGCGCGCGTGAGCCGCTCGGGGCGCTGCTGCTCGGCTACCGCGAGGGCAAGGCGCTGCGTTATGCGGGCCACGTCGGCTCGGGGCTCGACGACCGGATCATCCGCGAGCTGCTTGAGCGGACCGCGAAGCTCAAGCGCGCCGACTCACCGTTCGCCGAGGCGCCGCCGCTGCACCGCCCGACCACCTGGCTGAACCCAAAGCTGGTCGCCGAAGTGACCTACAGCGAATGGACTCCGGCAGGGGCGCTGCGGGCGCCGGTGTTCGTGCGCTTGCGCGATGACATTGCGCCCGGCAGCGTCCGCAGGCGCAGCGGTTCAGAGGCGGGTGCGGCCGACCCCGCGCCGGCCGACGGGGCTGCGGGGCGTGTTCGCGCTGCGTCCGCCAGGTCGCCGACGCGCGGCACGGCGCCGACGCGCGGCACGGCGCCTGCGCGCGGCACGGCGCAGGCCGCGGCGGATGAAGTCGCGGCCGTGCTCGAGCAGCTCGGCAATCCGGCGAAGCGCATGGAACTTAAGGTTGGCGGGGCGCGCATCAGCCTCACCAATCTCGATCGCATCTACTGGCCGGCCGCCGGTGCGCGGCAGGCGGCGGTGACCAAGCGCGACTTCCTCACCTACCTGGCCCGCGTCGGGCGCTTCATGCTGCCACACCTGGCGGACCGGCCGCTGACCATGATCCGCATGCCCGAGGGAATCAACGGCGAGCGTTTCTTCCAGAAGCACTGGTCGCAGTCGCTGCCGGAGTTCGTGGAATCGGTGACGGTATTCTCCGGGACCAAGGACGAGCAGCATCGCTACCTGCTCGCCAACAACCTGCCGACGCTCCTGTGGCTGGGTCAGGTCGGCACGCTCGAGTTTCACGTGTGGCACTCGCGCGCGCAGCTCGCACCCGAGGCTGCCGGAGCGGGCACCGACTACGCGAGCTCGCTGGCGGCGCTCGAGTCCTCGATTCTCAACTACCCGGATTATCTGGTGTTCGACATCGATCCCTACATCTATTCCGGCAAGGAGGCGAAGGGCGCCGAGCCCGAGCTCAACAAGCGCGGCTTCGCGGTCGGCAAGCGCGTCGCTTTCTGGTTGCGCGCACTGCTGAAGGAGATGTCACTCGAGGCCGTGGTGAAGACCTCCGGCAAGACCGGGCTGCACGTGTTTGTGCCGATCATGCGCACCGTGACCTTCGATGAGGCGCGTCACCTGTGCGAGACGATCGGCCGGCATGTGATGCGTGCCCACCCGAAGGAGATCACCATGGAGTGGGCGATCGAGAAACGCACCGGCAAGATCTTCATCGACTACAACATGAACGTGCGCGGCAAGACCCTCAATGTGGCGTATTCACCACGGGGAGTGCCCGGGGCGCCGGTTTCGATGCCGCTCACCTGGGAAGAGCTGGAAGCG
>DASYNX010000076.1:0-2773 GCA_036008385.1 Steroidobacteraceae bacterium | reverse complement strand
GGATTATCGGGCGAGAAGGCCAGCTTGCCCGTTGCGCCGAGGTCGCTCGCGAGGCCGACCCAGCCTCCGGCGATCCCGGCGAGGACGAGACGACGGGCCAGCGTTCCCGGCAGCACCTGCGTGAACGCCGCGAGACTGATGGCCACGGTGCCCATTCCGACGATAGCTCCAATGAGATCCAGCATGATGACTCTCCTTGACTTAGATCACTCCAAGTACATGTACCTACATATATCTATACGGCAAACAGGCACAATGTGTGTTGCCTGATCAGTTCGACGTCAGTTTGCTCGCGGCGAGGTACGCAGCCTTCTTCAGGGCCATTGCCTCCGCACGCCCCAGACGTCTCTCGAACGCTTCCTGCGCCGCCTCCCACTTCGGTCGCAGCCGGCGCAGCTGTGCCTGCCCCTTCCCGGTGAGCACCCAGCGGCGCTCCCGGCGGTCGCTGCCGACGCTATCCGACGCGAGTCCATTCTTCCTGATCAGCGCCAGAGTTCGCGTGGCGGTGGTCTGGTCGATGCCGATCATCCCTGCCAGCTCCGTAGTCGTCATGCTCGGGGCTCGCTCGAGTACCTGCAGCGCCGTGTACTGGGTCCCGTGCAGGCCGGCGTCCCCGAGCACTTCTTCATAGAGCGCCGTGACGGCGCGGGCAGCCTGGCGCAGCGTCGCGCAGTAACAAGGAAGGGATTGCAATTTCATAAGTGTATGCTCGTAGAGTTACATGCATATGCATGCACTGTCAAGCGGCATCACATTTGAGCTCCGGGGCTTCGTCGTACCAGCTCACGGCATTGCCGCAACGGACGATGCGTATAATCGGGTGCGGGGGTAACTGATGCGGTCCTGGTCGGCTCAGACAGCGGTACTGCTGCTTCGCCTGGTTGCGATCTCGTCCGCTGCCGCATCGGCGGGCGCGCCGCCCTACGCCGGTGTGCGCGGCGAGGTGGTACTCGACAACCCGCGCGTGCAGGTCGAGAAGCTGGTGCTGCAGCCGGGACAGTCCACCGGCCGCCACGGCCACCCGGCGGACCAACTGCTGGTGTTCATCAAAGGCGGCGTATTGAAATCAGCCGACACCGGCCGCGCGGTGCTGTGGCGGGACGGCCGGGTCGTGTGGCAGAGCGCCACCGAGCCCGCGGACGGCGGCAGCACGAATGCGGGCACGGCACCGATCGTCATGATCTGGGTGACTCTCAAAGACGTCACCCCGGCCAGGTCCGGCGCGGCAGGCCAACGGCCGCACGCTGCGCACCTCAACTATCCGAACATCCCGGGCGAGGATCTGCTGGAGAACGACCGGGTGATCGTGCAGCGCTTCATCGTCAACCCGGGACAGTGGGAAGGCGTGCACGCGCATGGTCCCAACATGCTCTATATCCACGTCAAGGGCGGCCAATGGGCCGCGCGCTCGAAAAAGGAGCCCGAGCACCTCTACCCGGATGCCGATCCGGACGGTGCGGTCGGCTGGATGGCCCCCATCGACATCAGCGAGGGGCACGAGTCGGGCAACGCCGGCAAGGAGCCGATTGATCTCATCTGGGTAACATTGAAGGACTGACGTGTCGCCGCCGTGCAGCCCCACAACAACAATCTGACAGTCGAGTTTCCAGCGAGGAGGACCGCCACGTGACCGACGGTAACTATCAGCTCTATGGCAGGCCGGGTTCAGGCTCTGACATCGTGAGGATGCTGCTCGAAGAGGCCGGGGCGCCGTACGAATTCATTGCGGTAGGCACCGAGCCGGCCGAACTCGAGGCTTACCGCGCGCGGATGCTGACGCAGAAGGTACCCGCGCTGGTGCTGCCGCAAGGCACGGCGATGTTCGAGTCGGCGGCGATCTGCCTGTATCTGGCGGCGGCCCACCCGGGCGCCCGCCTCGGCCCGGTGGCCGGCAGCGTCGATCATGCCCGCTTCCTGCAGTGGATGGTGTACCTGTCCGCGAACCTCTACGAGTGTGCGCTGCGGATCTATTATCCGAGCCGCTACAGCCGTGCCGGCGAGACCGCGGCCGACGGCATCCGCCAACAGGCCACTGAAGATTTCGTGCCGATTCTCGACCTGATCGTGCCGGCGCTGTCGCCGTACGTGCTCGGCAAGGACATCTGCGCAGCGGACTATTACCTGTACGTCGTTGGCGGGTGGTACCCGGACGGCCGCGCGCCGCTCAACGCCCGCTGGCCGGCGCTCGCCCGCCACACCGAGCTCGTGGCGCAGCGCGCCAGCGTACGCAAGGTCGAAGCCGGGACCTGACGTCTTTGCGGAAAGGAACATGATGAACGAGCGCATAACGCGACGCGATTTCCTCGACGGCATGGCGTGCGCCATCGCCGCCGGCGCGGCGCCGCGCCTTGCGCTGGCGCTTCCTGACGGCACGCCCTATCCGCCCGGACGCACCGGCTACGGGGGCAGCCGCCCGCAGGACTTCACGGTCGCTCACGCGGTACGCGACGGGCAGCGCTACGAGCTGCGCTCCCGGCCGGTGGCCGAGCGCTACGACTTCATCGTGATCGGTGCCGGAATCGGGGGCCTCGCCGCCGCACACTACCTGCGACAGGCGCGGCCGACAGCGCACATCCTGATCCTCGACAACCACGACGACTTCGGCGGTCACGCGCGGCGCAACGAGTTCGATGTCGGCGGGCGCTTGCTCCTCGGGTACGGCGGCAGCGAGTCGCTCGAGGGCATCCGCAGGCGGTGGTCGCAGGTAGCGCGCGACTGCGTCGCCAGCATCGGCGTCGACGTTGACCGGCTCGAGCGGGCCTTCGACGTGTCG
>DASYNX010000075.1:0-148769 GCA_036008385.1 Steroidobacteraceae bacterium | reverse complement strand
GTCGGCCCCCGAGATCGAGCCCGACGAACGACGCCATCGTGGCTACGATGACCGACAACAGGATCAGCCAATAGCTGTGCGTCCCGGCCATGACCCCTTATACGACAATGCGGCAGCGGCGACGAGCACGGGGCAGTCAGCGTTAAGCCGCTAAAAGTCTGGCCGCATTCAACCACCCTTGGTGGCGGCAACAAAGTCTAAGCGACCATCCCACAACGCCCGCTCTCACGTAGACAAGATGGCCAAACGATTAACCAATGCTCTCATCGTAGACACCCTGTTCCGCCAGTGATGGAAGCCAGGTGCATCGCATGTACGGGCCAGCGCTTACCGACCGCGGCTCGCCGCCCGCCACCCAAGGTCGCGAAATT
Source organism: Steroidobacteraceae bacterium (assembly GCA_036008385.1). GTDB lineage: Bacteria > Pseudomonadota > Gammaproteobacteria > Steroidobacterales > Steroidobacteraceae > 13-2-20CM-66-19. The sequence continues at coordinate 148,398 of DASYNX010000075.1, read as the reverse complement.
CGAAGGGCCTCACACGGCTCCAGAATCGGCTGCAAAGTTGCTAATCGGAGCTTAGGGGTACTTCGACATAGGGCTCAAAGCGCGCCCCCGCTACCGCAACAGGGTGTCCTCTCACCCCGGTTTCTTGCGCGGGATTCGCATCAAGCAGGTATCAAAAATCCTGCCTCCGCTACCAATTTTGGCGGGAGAGAGGGATTCGAACCCTCGAAGGGTTTTTGACCCTTCTCCTTGATCATGCCCACCAGGTTCTCGCCCCTACGTATTGAGAGGCTGCGCGGGAGAGAAAAGCCTCCGGATTCATGTTCGGCTTGCCGCGAACTGAGTGGTCCACTCTATAAGCAAGTCGAGGTGCGCCTCTTCTTCCTTAGCGTGCTGCGTAAACTCCTTCCTTAACTGCCTCGCTCGAGATACCGGTCGCGAGCACGGCGCGATATTTGTACCGGATCTGGTGCGTTAACGGAACAAGGCGTGGTTGACGCGCACATGTGCTGTCGGACGTCATGCGAGCGCCACATCCCACTGTTTCTTCAACGACCAGCGGCTCCACCAACACGGTCCAAATTTGAACTGGCGCTTGCGGATCCTATGCACGAGTTCCAAGCCCGCCAGGGTCAAGGCCGCCGTCCTGTAGGACTTGAACCCGAGCATGGGCTGGCATCTGCCCTTGATCGCCCGGTGGTCTTGCTCGACGACGTTGTTCAGGTAATGGCTCTTACGCACCAGGACGTATTTCCACCGATAGTCCTCGCGACGGAGCCTGCGCAGACCCGAATGACTGGGCCTATGTCCATCCAGAGTTATCTTGCGCGGCCATCGGGGTGCGCATGACGCCAGCGCCTTGCGGAAGAAAGCCATCGCCGCCGCAATTCAATCTTGAGCGACTCGGTGAGTCGCCTCGTTAGAATCAGCACCTCATCCTCCCGTTATATCCTTATAACTTCTTCTGTATCGCTTTCGCGCGCACCAACACACGGGCACCCGGAATACCGGCCCCGCGAGTAGCCAAGACGATCGGCGAGGGTCTTTCCCTACCTCGATACGTACAAGAGCGGTTTGGCGAGAAAAATGGACCCTGGGACGGGGAATCAATTTGCAGGGGGTTAGCTCCTCAGTGTTCCTTTTATCTGCGGGTCGCTTGCACTATCCCATCGATCCGTCTTCGACCTCGAGCGGTCCCTGGCCGCCACAAGCTTGGACTCCGCAGGACAGTTTTTGCCGCGAGCTCACAGCGCTACGTCGGGTCACATCGTGGGTTTATGCTCCGCGGTTCAATCACAGCAAGGAAACCACCCCATGAGCACAGTTACCACCAAAGACGGTACGCAGATCTACTACAAGGACTGGGGAAGCGGCCAACCTGTGGTGTTCAGCCATGGCTGGCCGCTCAGCGCGGATGCTTTCGAAGATCAGATGTTCTTCCTCGCGTCCCATGGATATCGATGCATCGCCCATGACCGCCGCGGCCACGGACGATCGACTCAACCGTGGAGCGGATACGATTACGACACCTTCGCGGATGATCTCGCCACACTGACCCAGGAATTAGGTCTGAAGAAGGCGATCCACGTGGGCCATTCCATGGGCGGTGGCGAGGTCGCGCGCTACATCGGGCGTCATGGCACGTCGCGCGTGGCCAAGGCGGTGTTGATCGCAGCAGTGCCACCGCTGATGCTGAAAACCGCTGCCAATCCGGGCGGCCTGCCACTCGAAGTGTTCGACGGGATTCGCGCTGCGGTGCTGACCGATCGCTCGCAGTTCTGGAAGGATCTCAGCATGGCCTTCTATGGCTTCAATCGACCGGACGCGAAGATTTCGCAAGGCGTGCGAGATTCCTTCTGGCAGCAGGGGATGCTCGCGGGCATCAAGGCGGTCTTTGATTGCGTCAAGGCCTTCTCAGAGACGAACTTCACCGAGGACCTGCAGAAGTTCGACGTGCCGACTCTGGTGATGCATGGCGACGACGATCAGATCGTGCCGATCGCGGACTCCGCGCTGCTTTCCGCCAAGATCGTCAAAGGCGCAGTACTCAAGGTGTACAAAGGCGCCTCGCACGGTCTATGCACGACGCATAAGAACCAGGTGAACGAGGATCTACTCGCCTTCATCAAGGCTTGAAAGCACCTTAAGGCCAATCGCCCGCGCGGCAGGCGAAGGATCGCTTGCCGCGCGTCGGGAGCTGATGGTGTGGACGCCGACGGTCGGCCAGTCGATACCCTCACTGCCCGTCGACGCAGGTGAACTGAGTACGCCGGCGTTAGCGGTGCACTCCGTCGCACATCTCGTGGCGTACCTCCAGCGTCCGCGTGACGTCCGCGGGCGTAAGGCCGCGAGCCCTGAGCAGCACGATCAGATGAAAAGCGAGATCCGCGGCCTCGGAGAGTAGTTCGTCGGCAGGCCCGCTCGCAGCCAGAGCGACCTCGAGCGCCTCTTCACCCACCTTCTGTGCGAGGCGGTGTGGTCCCTCTCTCACGAGCGACGTGGTGTAGCTGCCTTCAGGGGACTCGCTCAAGCGTTGGGCCGCGATCTGCTCGAGCGTTGCCATAAAGCCGAGCTTCGCCACGGCAGGCTCTGTGAGTCGAAGTACAAGAAGCGACAGCCCTATCCACTCGGCTGGGACGAGCAGGCGTTGTTGTTTCCGGAGTTGGCCGGGCATCTGCAACGAATGGCACTTTTCGCGGTCAATACCGGTGCGAGACAGGAGGAGATCTGCGGCCTGAAATGGCGATGGGAGCAACGTGTGCCCGAGCTCGACACGCCATCGATCCAACGGACGGTGTTTGTGCTACCGGGGTCGGTGACGAAGAACGGCGAACCGCGCGTACTGGTGCTGAACGATGTGGCCCAGGCAGTGATCGAGGAAGTTCGCCGTCAGCATCGGACGTACGTGTTCGCGTACCAGGATCGCCATGGACAGCGAGACCGGGTGGGCAGGATAAACAACAAAGGATGGCGGGCAGCACGCCGAAGAGCGGCAGCGCGCTACACGGAAACACTGGAGCGAGAATGTCCGCGGGCTTCAAGAGCGTCCGGGTGCACGACCTGCGACACACTTTTGGCCGGCGCTTGAGGGCGGCTGGAGTGGGCCTGGAAGACCGTCAGGATTTGCTCGGACACAAGAGTTCACGGATGACGACGCACTACAGTGCGGCCGAACTCGGAAATCTTTTGAGCGCCGCCAACTTAGCGACGAAGTCCCGCGAATCTCCCGCGCGCACGGTGCTGCATGTCGTCGGAGGATAGGGTAACTGATTGAATGGAAAGGGAGGGACTCGAACCCTCGACCCCGGCATTATGAGTGCCGTGCTCTAACCAGCTGAGCTACCTTTCCACGAAGGGGCGCGCATTGTCCTCAGCGGCGCCCGGGAGTGTCAAACCCCGCGCCCCCGGACGCGTTGGTCCCAGCCTGGCCCCTGCTCTGCAGGCCCGCTGCTGTCATACGTTGAACCTGAAGTACATCACGTCGCCTTCCTCGACGACATACTCCTTGCCTTCCAGGCGCAGCTTGCCGGCATCCCGCGCTCCGGCTTCCCCCTTGCCCGCGATGTAGTCCGCGAACGCGATCACCTCGGCGCGGATGAAGCCGCGCTCGAAATCGGTGTGGATCACTCCGGCGGCCTGCGGCGCGGTCGCCCCGCAGCGCACGGTCCAGGCGCGTACCGCCTTAGGACCGGCGGTGAAGAAGGTCTCGAGGCCGAGCAGCTGGTACCCCGCCCGGATCACACGGTTCAGTCCCGGTTCGGTGAGTCCCAGCTCTGCGAGGAACTCGGCGCGCTCGGTCTCATCGAGCTGCGCGATCTCGGCTTCGATGGCCGCGCACACGGGCACCACCACGGTGCCCTCCGCGGCCGCACGCGCCTCGAGCGCGGCGAGCAGTGGGTTGTCGTGGAAGCCGCCCTCGGCGACGTTGGCCACGTACATCACCGGCTTGGCGGTGAGCAGCTGCAGCTCGCGCAGGTCGCGCCGCTCCTCGTCCGTGAGTGCGAGCGAACGCACCGGTCGGGCGGCGTCGAGGTGCACGCGCACGCGCTCGAACAGTGAACGCCGGCGCAGTGCGTCCTTGTCGCCGCTCTTGGCCGACTTGGTGGCCCGCTCCAGCCCCTTGTCGAGCGTCGCCAGATCCGCAAGCGCGAGCTCCGTGTCGACGGTCTCGACGTCGGCGATCGGGTCGATCCGGCCGGCGACATGGATGACGTCGCCGCTCGCGAAGCAGCGCACCACGTGGGCAATCGCGTCGACCTCGCGGATGTGCGACAGGAACTGGTTGCCGAGCCCTTCGCCCTGCGAAGCCCCGGCGACCAGTCCCGCAATATCGACGAACTCCACCGTCGTCGGAATGACCTCCTCGGGCTTCGCGATCGCGGCGAGCTGCGCCAGCCGCGGATCGGGCACCGGCACCACGCCGATGTTGGGATCGATGGTGCAGAACGGATAGTTCTCGGCCGCGATCCGCGCGCTCGTGAGCGCGTTGAACAGCGTCGACTTGCCGACGTTGGGCAGACCCACGATGCCGCAGCGGATGGGCATGAGACAGGAACCCCTGGGATTAGGACTTAGGAAGCGCCGGCGGCGGAACGGGAACCGGATCGCGGCTGTGGAGGCGGTTCATGGCAATCTGCGCGCCCTCGGTCAGCAGTACCGGCACCGCCTCCGCGGCCGCCGCCAGCGCCTCGCGCATGAGCTGCGCATCGGCGGGCGACGGGCGGCCGAGGACGTAGTCGAGCACCCGCGTACGATCGCCCGGGTGGCCGATGCCGATGCGCAGCCGCCAGAACGCATCGCCCATCTGCGCGATCACGTCGCGCATGCCGTTGTGGCCCGCGGCTCCGCCGCCGAGCTTCAAGCGCACCACGCCCGCGGGGAAGTCCAGCTCGTCGTAGGCGACCAGAATCGACTCCAGCGGCACCTTATAAAAGGACGCGACGCTGCGCACCGGATCGCCGCTGTGGTTCATGTAGTTCATGGGCTTCAGCAGCCACAGCTCCGCCGCATCAACGCGCGCGCGCGCCAGCTCCGCCCGATGGCGCGGCTCGCTGCGAAACACCGCCCCGTGGCGCGCAGCCAGCTCGTCCACGAACTGGAAGCCCGCGTTGTGGCGCGTGCGTGCGTACTCGGTGCCCGGGTTGCCGAGCCCGACGATCAGCTTGAGCGGCTCACCTGCCATGTGGGTTCGCTTGCGCCGGAAACGCCACCGGCCGCATTCGGAAACTCCCGAAGCGGCCGGCGCACGATGCGGACGTCGCGGTTGTCGCGGCTACTTCCGGCCGCCCTCCTTCTTGCCAGGCGCGGCCTCCTTCTTCTCCTCGGCGCCCTTCCTGGCGTCGCCAGGAGCGGCCGGTGCGCCCGGTGCGGCACCGGCCGCGGGCGGAGCAGCACCCGGAGCTCCCGGGGGGGCACCGGCGACCGGCACAGCGCCCTCCACGGGCACCGCGGCCGCAGCTTCGGCGGCCACCGGCTCCGGCTCCTCGGCGCGCGGCGCGTGGATCGAGGCCACCGGATCGTTGCGGCGCGTGAGCTCGGGGATCGCGACCCCGGCAGGCAGCGGAATGTCGGCGAGGAACTTGGTGTCGTTGAGGCTCATCCCCGAAAGATCCAGTTGCAGGAACTCCGGCAGATCCTTCGGCAGACAGCTGACCTCGACGTCGGTGCGCATATGCGAGACCACGCCACCCTCGCTCTTCACCCCCGGGGAGATGCTCTCGCCCTTGAAGTGGATCGGCACGCGGATGCGGATCTTCTCGTTCTCGACCACACGCTGCAGATCGACGTGCACCACCAGATTTTTCGCCGGATGCATCTGCACGTCCTTGACGATGGCCTCCTGGGTGCTGTCGCCGATCTTCAGCTGCACGATCGAGGAGTAGAAGCGCTCATCGGCGATCATGGTGAGCAGGTTCTGCTGATCGAGGGTCAGGGCCTGGGCGTCCTGATGGGCGCCGTACAGGATGGCGGGAACCTTGCCGGTGTGACGCAGGCGGCGGCTCGCACCCTTGCCTTGCGTCGCGCGCAGATCCGCGCCGAAAGTGAACGAAATGCGCATGACTCGTGTCTCCAGTCGTTACGTTCCAACAGTGCCGGCTTGCGACCAGGCCGGCACACCAAAAAAAGTTCTCCGCCCGCTTCAGTCGACGTACATCGAGCTGACCGAATCCTCCTCGAGGATGCGGCGGATCGTCTCCGCCAGCAGCTCGGCCACCGACAGCTGGCGGATCCGCACGGCAGCCTTGGCCTCGGCGCTGAGTGGAATGGTGTCGGTCACCACCAGCTCATCGAGCGCCGACTTCGAGATCCGCTCCACCGCGCCACCCGACAGCACCGGGTGGGTGATGTAGGCCACCACCTTCTCGGCGCCCTCGTCCTTGAGCGCCTGCGCCGCCTGACACAGCGTGCCGGAGGTGTCGACCATGTCGTCTACCAGCATGCAGGTGCGGCCCTCGACCTCGCCGATGATATTCATCACCTTCGACTCGTTCGGCCGCGGGCGGCGCTTGTCGATGATGGCGAGATCCGCATCGTCGAGGCGCTTGGCGAACGCCCGGGCGCGCGCTACGCCGCCGACGTCCGGCGAGACCACGATCACGTTGTGGTATGCCTGCTTCCAGGCCTCACCCAGCAGCACCGGCGAGGCATACACGTTGTCCACCGGGATGTCGAAGAACCCCTGGATCTGATCCGAGTGCAAATCGATCGTCAGCAGGCGGCTCACTCCGGCGCTGGAGAGCATGTTGGCGACCAGCTTGGCAGTGATCGCCGAGCGCGTGGCGCGCGGGCGCCGGTCCTGGCGCGAGTAGCCGAAGTACGGCATTACCGCCGTGATGCGCGCCGCCGACGAGCGGCGCGCCGCATCCACCATCACCAGCAGCTCCATCAGCGTGTCGTTCGCCGGCGGACAGGTCGACTGCACGATGAAGACGTCCCGTCCGCGCACGTTCTCCATCAGCTCGACGTTGATCTCACCGTCGCTGAAGCGCCCCACGTAGGCGCGCCCGAGCGGTATCTGCAGGCTCCGGGCAATGTCATGCGCCAACGCCGGGTTGGCATTGCCGGCAAACAGCGCCAGTGTGTCGCTGGTACTCATAACCTCATGCGCCGCGTACTTGTCTGGACCCGCCCCCGCGTGCCTGCGTCAGCTCGCGCGTAAGGCGAGCTGGCTGGGGTGGAAGGATTCGAACCTCCGTATGGCGGGATCAAAACCCGCTGCCTTACCACTTGGCGACACCCCAGCACCCGCCCGCGCGGAAAGCCATGCGGGCGCGCATCTTACAGCCGCGCTAGGTTCCCCGCCCCTGCCGCAGCTGCTCGTGCACCGGCGAGGTGTTGAGGCCCCGCGCCACGAAGCTCTCCCAGCGGTTCGGAACCCGCGCCGCGAGGCGCTCGGCCTGCGCGGCGTTCGCGCACGCGGTGAACACGCAGGAGCCGGTGCCGCTCAGGCGCGCTTCCCCCGAGCGCGCCAGCCACTCGAGGGCTTCGGCCACCTCGCTCCAGCGGCCGCTCACCACCGGCTCGCAGTCGTTACGCCCACCCGACTCAAAAAAGGCGCGTATTGTGATGAGGGGGGAATTTCGTGTCAATTCAGGGCTCTGGAACACCTCCCGGGTGCTGATCCCGATCCCGGGGTAGATGATCACGTACCAGCGCTCCGGCAGGCTCACCGGCGTCAGACGCTCGCCGACCCCTTCCGCCCATGCCGAAGAACCCTGAACAAAAACAGGCACATCCGCGCCCAGGGCGACGCCCAGCCGGCTGAGCTCTTCGAGCGACAGCCGGCACTCCCACAGCTCGTTCAGCGCGAGCAGCGTGGTCGCGGCATCGGAGCTCCCGCCGCCGAGTCCCGCCCCCAGCGGGATGCGCTTGCGCACGCGGATGCTCGCGCCCTTGGCAGTACCGGTGGCGCACTGCAGCGCCCGGGCGGCGCACAGCGTGAGATCGGCCTCGGGCTCGACGTTCGACGGGCCGAGCACGCGTTCGATCTGACCATCGGAGCGCACGCTGAAGCTGATCGTGTCGGTCAGATCGATCAGCTGGAAGAGCGTCTGCAGCTCGTGATAACCGTCGGCGCGCCGCCCGGTGACGTGCAGGAAGAGATTCAGCTTTGCCGGAGCCGGCCAGTGTGTCGCCGCGGATGCATCAGGCGTCTCTTCGCCTTCCCGCGTCATAGCCGCCAGTCGACCACCAGCAGTCGCACCCGCACCGAATCGCGCCGCAGGGTGAGCTGCGCGGGCAACGCTTCCCCGCTCGCCGCGGAGTAGCTCAGGTAGTCGATGAGCCAGCCGCTCTGAGTGAGCGCGCTCAGACGCTGCTGCGCCCGATCGAGCGCTTCGGTCGCAGGCTCCGCCGGGTCGGGCACGCCGAGTACCCAGTAGCGGAGCGAGGTCAGCGGCGGATCGAAGCCCAAGCGCGCGGCGAGCTCAGCGTGCGCCGCGGCGTTGTCGATGTGCTCGCCGCGCGAGGTGACGAGAGTGAGATCGCCGTCCGAGGCGGTGATCTGCGCGCCGCCCCCGAGCGGACCCTCGAGCGTGAGCTGCGACCGCGGACCGTCCTGTGTCCAATGCAGGTTCGCATTGAACCCCTCGCCGGCGGCGGCCACTGCGACCCGGCCCTTGAGCTCGAAGTGCTCGCGCGCCTGCAGCTGTGGGCGGCGCACGTCCCACGCCGCACCCGGCGGCAGGGTCGGAGGCGCAGTGCGGCAGCCGGCCAGCACGGCGAGCACCGCCGCCGCGGCCAGCCGCAGCCAGTTACTGCGCATCGGGCAGGAGCCGCTTGATCGTCTTCTTGAGTGCTTTTGATTCCGGGTCGCGGGCGAGCGCCGCCGCCCACACCCGGCGGGCCTCGCCCTGCTGCCCACTCACCCACAGCGCCTCGCCCCAGTGAGCGGCGATCTCGCCGTCGTGGTCGAGGGAATAGGCGCGCGCGAGAATGACCGCGGCGCCCTGGGCATCGCCCTTGCGAAAACGCACCCAGCCGAGGCTGTCGAGTGCGGCGGGATTATCGGGCATGACCACCAGCGCCTGTTGGATCAGCGCCTCGGCATGCTGAAGCTGCAGCGTGTGATCGGCGAGCGTGTAGCCGAGCGCATTGAGCAGAGTCGGGTCGTCGGGGCGATCGGCCAGCAGCCGCTCGAGCGCTTGCACCGATTCGTTGACGTGCCCGGCCTGCTCGAGGATCACGGCGCGGTCATATTCGATCGAAGGATGATGCGGGTGGCGCTCGAGCGCCGCGGACAGCAGCGCCAGGCTCGTGTCCGCCTCGCCGTGATCGGCCAGCAGCCGCGCCTTGGTCAGTGTCAGGTCGAGCTCCTCCTCGGGATGATCGGCGGCGTAATCATCGAGCAGGGCCAGCGCCTCGGTACGCGCGCTCTTGTCGAGCAGCAGCGCCGCCGCGCGCGACCGCGCCGGCAACGCCACGGATGAGTCATAGAGCCGGCGGTAGGTGGCAATCGCCTCGTCGCGATCGCCATCACGCGCGGCGATGTCGGCGAGGTACAGCTGCGCCGCATCGTTGCCCTCGCCGTTCGACAGCAGCTCGGTAAAGCGCTGCCGGGCTTCCTTCATGTCCCCGGAAGTGAACGCCAGCAGCGCGAGCCGCCGGTCGACCTCGGCCTGCGGCGCGCCACCGGCTCTCAGCAGCTCGAGCTCCTGGTGCGCCTCCTCGCTGCGATCGACGGAAGCGAGAATCTCGGCGAGCTCGAAGCCGCCGCGAGTGGCGTCATCGGCCTGCTCCCGGCGGGCGATAGCCACCGCCTGCGGCACGTCCCCGCGCATCACGTAGGCGCGCGCCAGCACACGCAGCGCCGCGAGATCCTTCGGGTCCCCCTGCAGCGCCCGCTCGGCGTACTGCTGCGAGCGCTTGCCGTCGTAGGCGGCGAGCGCGAGCTCAGCGAGCAGCGTCAGCGTCGCAGGCGTGTTGGCATCGGCCTCGAGCGCGCCACTCATCGCGATGAGCACCGCCGGCGCACCGCCCGGCGCATCGGACTCCTCCAGCAAGAGCGCGCTGAGCTCCATCATGCTCTTCGTGGCGCGGTCCTGGGCGCGTGCCGTCGGCGAGGCTGCGGCAGGCGCCTGCGGCGGCGCCCCCGGCGCGGAGCCTGCGGCGGCGCCGGACGTGGCTGCCTGCTGCTCCTCGATGCGCCAGAAATCACGGATGGCCGCGCGCGCATCATCGGTGCGATACAGCTTGAGCGCCACGGCCGCATAGAGCGCGGCAGCTTCGCGATCATTTGGCGCAAGCGTGCGCCAGCGGGTGGCCGACTGGAAGGCCGCCGGCAGATGCTCGCAGGCCATCGCGACCTGGGTCGCCCGCCGGGCGAGCTTGACATCACCGCTGGCCGCGGCGCGCGCGTAGTGCTCGGATGCGGAGCGGCAGTCCCCGCGCTTGAGATCCGCCTCCGCCATCACGGTGAGCGCGGTGATATCGCCATGGGCGGGCGGCGGCGGAGCGGCGGGCTTCGGCGCCGGCGCACTGGCGCAACCGGCCAGCAGCGCTGCCACCAGCACGGCCCAGGGGGTTCGGGTCAGATCAGGCACAAAATTCATCATACTGAGACGACCACTATAGAGCCTCCATAACCGGGCTGCATTGCGCAACTTGTCACAAAGTACCGACATCCCGGAGAATGCCGCGCCCCCGGGCCGACGGCCGCAAGCGGCCAGAAAAGCCCGGCGCGCCCGCGACATAACCCCATGAAGGAACCGATCCGTCAGCGCCTGCAGAAACTCTCCGACCGCTTCGAGGAGGTCGGACGGCTGCTGGCGAGCGGCGAGGTCCCGGGCAGCTCGGCGCAGTTCCGCGAGCTGTCGGTGGAGTATGCGCGGCTGCAGCCGCTCGCGGAACACCTGCGCCGCTACCACGACCTCGAGCGCGACCTCGGCGCCGCGCGCGATCTTGAGGCCGATGCGGACGCTCAGCTGCGCGCGCTCGGGAGCGAGGAGCTCGCGCGGCTGCACCATGAGCTCGCCTCCGCGGAGAGCGAGCTGCGCAAGCTCCTGCTGCCGAAGGACACCCGCGATGAGCGCAACATCTTTCTCGAGGTGCGTGCCGGCACCGGTGGGGACGAGGCGGCGCTGTTCGCCGGCGAACTGCACCGCATGTACACCCGTTACGCGGAGCGCCACGGGCTCATCGCCGAGGTCCTGGGCGAGAGCGCCGGCGAGCACGGTGGCTACAAGGAGATCATCAGTCGCATCGCCGGGCGCGGGGCGTTCTCGCGGCTGAAGTTCGAATCCGGCACTCACCGCGTGCAGCGCGTGCCGGCCACCGAGGCGCAGGGCCGCATTCACACCTCGGCGTGCACCATCGCGATCCTGCCCGAGCTCGAGGAGGTCGACGAGATCGAGATCAACCCTGCGGAGCTGCGCATCGATACCTACCGCTCCTCGGGCGCCGGCGGACAGCACGTCAACAAGACCGATTCTGCCGTGCGCATCACACACCTGCCCAGCGGCATCGTGGTGGAATGTCAGGATGAGCGCTCACAGCACAAGAACCGCTCGCGCGCCATGGCGCTGCTGAAGGCACGGCTGCTCGCGGCCGAGCAGGAAAAGCAGCAGAGCGCCCAGGCGCACTCGCGGCGGCTGCAGGTCGGCAGCGGCGATCGCTCCGAGCGGATCCGTACCTACAACTTCCCCCAGGGTCGCGTCACCGACCACCGCATCAACCTGACTCTCTACAAGCTGCAGCAGATCATGGACGGTGATCTGGACGAGCTGATCGAGGCACTGCAGCAGGAGTACCAGGCCGAGCTGTTGGCGGAGCAAGCGTGAGCGCACCGCTTGCTGAGCTCACCGTCGACAGTGTCACCGGGATCGACGTCTCCCTGCCGCTGGCGGGGCCGGGCGCGCGCTCGTTCGCCTTCATCATCGACTGGCACATCCGCCTCGTCCTCGGGCTCGCCTGGTACGCGGTGGGAACGCTGATCTGGAACGGGGGCTTCTCACTGCGCCCGCCGCTGCCGGCCGAGCAGGCGTGGATCGGGACGGTCATCATGCCGTCGCTGGCGATCTATTTTCTCTACCATCCGGTCGTCGAAGTCGCGATGCACGGACGCACACCGGGCAAGCGCCGGGTCGGCATTCGCATCGTGACGCGCTCCGGCGCCACCCCCGGCGCCGGCGCACAGCTGGTGCGCAACGCGTTCCGCCTCATCGACAGCCTGCCGGTCTTCTACGGCGTCGGCCTCACGCTGATGGTGTGGACGCGCGAGAGCCTGCGCTGCGGCGATATGGCTGCCGGAACACTGTTGGTCTACGAACGTAACGCGACCGAGACGGGTCTGGTACAGAACGCGGCGCAGCGCGTCGGCCGGCTGGATACGGTCGGTGCGGAAATCGCCGCCGATCTGCTCGAGCGCTGGCCGGGCCTGGTGCCGGAAGCGCGCATCCGTCTCGCCCGCCAGCTCCTGCAGCGTTACCTCGGCGCCGACGCCGACCTCAGAGACGGCGATGAGCTGCAATGGCGCTCGCGCCTCGAGCGCCTGGCGCGCCCGTAAGGATGGCGAGCCGAGCGGACGCCGCCGCACGCCGCCAGGCGCTCGCCGCAGCGCTCCTCGGGCGCACGCACGTCTGGCAGGAGGCCGATGCGCGCGCCGCCCGTTTTGCGCGTGGTCGCACCGATGATGCTGCCGACGCGGCACGCCTCGCCGATGACTATCGGCTGCTGGCGCACGATGTTGCGCGAGCGCGCGCGCTCATACCCGCGAGCCGCACGCGCGAGTACCTTGAGAGTGCCTACGCGCGCGCACACACGACGCTCCACCACGGCGCCGCGCATGCCGGCAGCGCGCTGCGGCGGCTGTTCCTCGAGGAGACCCCGGCGGCGGTGCGCTGGCTGGCGCCCTACCTTGCCTGGACGACGCTCATCTTCGTGCTGGCGGCGTTCGCCGGCTACGCGCTGGTGCACCGTTATCCGGACCTGATCGCGCTGTTTGCCTCGCCGGCGACCATCGCGAGCGTCGACAGCGGCAAGCTCTGGACCCAGGGGCTGCTCAACGTCGTGCCCTCCTCCATCCTGTCGGTGGAAATTCTCACCAACAACATCGTCGTGAGCCTGTTCGCCTACTGTCTCGGATTCCTGTTCGGGCTGGGTACGCTGTACATCCTCGGTCTCAACGGGCTCATGCTGGGCGCGATCTTCGCCTTCGTGGGTCAGCACGGGCTTGCCGGCGAGCTGTTCAAGTTCATCGTCGCGCACGGCTGCGTGGAGCTATCGGTCATGTGCCTGACCGGGGCGGCCGGGGCGGCCATCGGGGAAGCCCTCATCCGGCCCGGTAGCGGCGGTCGTCTCGAGTCGTTCCGTGCGGCAGCGATGCGCACCGGGCCGGTGCTGCTCTCGTGCGCGCTGCTGCTGGTGGGCGCGGGCCTTATCGAGGGCTTCGTTTCGCCGGACCCGCGCTTCTCGCTCGCGACCCGGATCCTGATCGGCGTCGGCTACTGGTGCCTGATGGTGGCGTTCCTCTCCGGGCGACTGTTCGCGCGCCGCCCGCGTCAGCCGCTCACCGTCCACGGCTAAACGCGCCGCGAGCGTCGCAGCGCCTCATAGCGCTCGAACAGAGCTCCTTCCAGGCGCTCTGCGGAGGCCGCCACCACCGGCGCACCGAGTCGCTCGAGGAGCGCGCGCTGACGCGCGGCGCGTTCTTCATGCTCGGCCGCGGCGAGCGCGATCCACGGATCCTGCCAGTCGCGCGCCACACCGTGCGCCAGCGCCTCGATCTCCCCGCTGTGTACGCCTGCGACCAGCACCAGATGCGGCGGTGCGAGCAGACGCACGGCGCGCGCCAGTGCCGCGGCAATGTTGGCGTCATCCAGGTCCGTCAGCAGCACGATGAGCGCGCGCTGCCTGAGGAGATTGCGGATGCTCACCGCGGCGGCGACCGGATCGGACTCTGCCGGCTGCACCGCGAGCTCCGCGAGTGCCCGACGCAGCCGCGCGACCGCCGCCAGCCCGCGCGCCGGCGGACAGCTCGCGAGCACCCGCTCGGCATAGACGATGAGCCCGATGCGATCGTCGTTGTGGGTGACGATCTCGGCAAAGCGTGCGGCGGCGTTGCTGTAGACGCCGAGCCGGTCGAGCGCGCCGGCGCGAACGCGGCTCAACCGCCCGGCGTCGATCGCGACCAGGATGTCGAGATGTTGATCCTCGCTGTAATCGCGGCTCACCAGCGCACCGCTCCGTGCGGTGCCCTTCCAGTCGATGCGGGTCAGCGGATCCCCCGGTGCGTAGGCGCGCAGCTGGTAGAGCTCCTGTCCGGCGCCTGCGGTGCGCCGCGCGCGCGCGCCGGCGGCAAACCCGCGGGCGCGGGCGCGGCCGCGCAGCGTGTCCGGGGCCACCACGCAGCTCGCCTGCGGCGGCAGGGTCGCATTCCACCAGGCGAGCGCCAGTGGACCGCGGATCCGTGCCGGCAGGGCCGGCCAGGGCTGCGGGCCTAGCCGCACCGGCAGCAGCGGCAACGGATCCGCGAGCACGGTGCGCGCGGGCAGAGTGATCCACCGGGTCGCCTGCGGAGCCTCGAATCCCGCCGGCGCCGCGGGCGCGTACTCGAGCAGCAGCGGCCGGCCGGCCCGATTGGTGAACACGAACGCACCGCGCTGCAGCCGGCCGAGGAAAGCCGGCGTCGGCGTGTCGACCGACACCCGTGGCTGCAGCCGGCGCACGACGAAGCCGTCCACCGCAAGTCCCAGCAGCAGCACTCCCGCCGGCACGCGCCACAGCCTCGCGAGCTCGCCATCGCCCGACCAGATGCCGGCGATCGCGATCACGGCCGTCAGTATCACCAGAACATAACTGCGCCAGGCAAGATGCACGGCCGTCTCCTCAGCGCGGCACCGGCGTCGTGGCGAGCAGTCCCTTCACCACCTCCGCATCGCTGGCGCCCTCCAATGTGGCTTCCGGCGTCAGCACCAGGCGATGCGCCAGGACCCACGGCGCTGCCTGCTTCACATCGTCGGGTGTCACGAAATCGCTCGCGCGCAGCCCCGCCACCACCCGGGCCGCCTTGATGAGCGCCAGCACCCCGCGCGTCGACAAGCCGAGCGCGAGGCGCGGGTGCTCGCGCGTCGCGGCGGCAAGATCGAGCACGTAGGCGCTGAGCGCCGCGGAGACGTGGATCTCCTCGGCCAGCGTGCGCGCCTGCGTGAGCAGCGCACCATCGATCACCGCGACGCGATCGAGCGCGGCGTGCGCGGCGGTGAGCACGCCTCCGTAGCGGCTGAGGATCTCGCTCTCCGCGGCACGTGCGGGGTAGCTCATGTCGACGCGCAGCATGAAGCGGTCGAGCTGCGACTCCGGCAACGGGAACGTACCCTCGAATTCGCGCGGATTCTGCGTCGCGAGCACGATGAAATCCGCGGGCAGCGGGAAGACGGTGCGCTCGACGCTGACCTGCCGCTCCTCCATGGCTTCGAGCAGCGCCGACTGGGTCTTCGGCCCGGCGCGGTTGATCTCATCCACCAGCACGACGTCGGCGAACAGCGGGCCCGGCCGGAACACGAAGTTGCGCGCCGCCTCGTCGAACACGTGCACCCCGATGATGTCGCTCGGCATGAGGTCGGCGGTTCCCTGAATGCGCTTGAACTCCCCGCCCAGTGCGCGCGCCAGCGCCTTGGCGAACAGCGTCTTGCCGAGTCCGGGCACGCCCTGGACGAGCACGTGCCCGCGCGCGATGAGCGCGATGACGAGGGCGTCCACCGAGGCTTCCACCCCGATGACGACGTGGCCGAGCTCCCGCGCCAGCAGATCGCGAAGCTCGCGGATCGAGGTGCTCATTGCGCCAGTTGCCTTTCAGTGCGGACGATGAGGTTGTGCAGTTGCATCAGCGGCACGCGGCGGTTCGCGGCGGCGGCAGCGCGCCATTCCCGCAGCTGCCGCACCTCGGCGCGTGCCAGGCGTGGGTGGTTCTCGAGCCAGTCCCACAGCCGCGATTCCGCCGGATCGCCGCCCACGGCGCTGCCGAGGCGCTGCAGGAAGCGCTCGAACATGCGGCGTGCCGCGGCGGCCGGTTGCAACACGCGCGCGAGGAACAGCCCGGTGGTGCGCACCAGCTCGGCCTCGCGCGGGGCCGCCGGCCGTGTCAGCGGCATGCGCAGCTGTGTCCCGCCGAGAACCCACACCAGCCAGACGGCCGCCATGACGCCGAGCGTGGCATAGAGGCGCGCGTCGCGGTAGAACCTGGCGGGGTCATAGGCGTCGCTCAGGCCCTGGTGCTCGTCATCGAACACCACGGTTCCATCAGCCGCCACGGTCGCGGCAATCACGTTGGCGAGCAGCCGTGCGTTGTCGGCGGTGCCGAGCGCGCGGTTGCTGAACAGCGAGCCGAATCCGCACACGATGATCGTGCCGGCGTTCCTCGGCAGTATCCAGAATGCGTCCTGGCGTGTCGCGCTTTCGTGGGCGAGCGACAGCGCGAAGCTCTCGCGCGGCAGCGCGACGCTGTAGGCGAGCGGCGCGTAATCCGAGAACGCGACGGCCCGCGCGACGCCGCTGAAGAAGGGATGCGCGCGGTTGGGCACCAGCGTGCTGCGCTCGGGAACCGTGAGCTCCGTCATGAAGCGCATGACCTCGGCGCCGCCGCTCTCGTCGCTGCGCCGCGGCGCTCCTGGCGGTCGCGCCGGCGCAGTGCGCCCCGGCGCAGGCACAGCCCGGCGGACGCGTGCTGCTTGCCTGTCCGCAGCCACAGCCACCTCGGCGCTGAGGCTCAGCTCGGTGAGCAGTTCCAGATCAGTTCTCATCACCCAGGGCGACTGCGCCCAGCCCGGCCGGTCGCGCAGCGCTGCCAGCACCAGCAGAGTGTTGCCGTTGCTGATCCACCGATCGAGGGCCACCGCCTCGTCGCGGCGGAAGCTGCTGACCGCCGGCAGGCTCACGATCAGCAGGTTCCCGGCCCCGGCGAGCTCGCGGTGCTGCTCGAGCGCGCCGAAACGCTCACGCAGCGACACGGTGGGCACGCCCTCGCCCTTCAGCCAGCTCGCGAGGCCGAGCAGGCCGTTGTCGGCCCGCTCGATGGTGGTCGGCAGCGACGCACGCCGTGCCGCGAGCGTATTTCCCTGCAGGAACAGCGTACCGAACAGGAACAGCGCCGCGAGCGCGCAGGCGAGTGTCATGAGCCGCTCGCGCATCAGTGAGCTTGAGCGGCGGCCAACGCTTGCCGCTCGAGCGCGGACAGCAGCACGCGGCCGCTGTGCAGCGCAGCCGCCAGGCTCGCCGCGGTCACGGCCTCGCCGGAGAAGCGCACGCGCTCGCACACCCCCACCAGCTCCCCGAGCCGCCGGCGCCCCGACTCATCGGGCAGGCGCGCGCGCTGCTCGAGCTCACGCGCCGTCAGGGCCCGTGCGGGCGGCAACCGGTCCTGTTCCGCGAGCCGCACGGCGATGAGCTCGAGCAGCAGGCCCGGCTGCGCTTCCGCTGCGGCCCGCTCGATGTCGGCCAAAGCCCGGGTGCCACTCGCGCGCGGCAGGTTACTTCGGGCGCGCGTCCGGGCGGCGGGGCCGCCCAGGAATCCGGCGACTCTCAGCTCGTGGAGAACGATGGTGGCGGCGAGTGCCACGGCGAGCGCGAACGCGCCCCACACGATGAGTTGGGCAGTGCCGGTCGAGAGTTTGAACTGCTGCAGCCAGCGGCGCAGCCACCCCGGATCCGCCGGCTGCGGCGTGAAGATGCGGTGGAGCCACTCCTTGAAGCGCAACCACCAGCTGCCGCCGGAGTCCGCAGGTCGCGTGACCGTCGCCAGCACGGCGGCGACCCGGTCGGTGCGCGGCGCGGGACGCGCGCGCGTCTCGGGGCCGGCCGCGCGCGCGAGCAGGGAGTGCAACTGCGACAAGCCGGCGGCCGACAGCTGGTTGTCCGCCTGCTTCCAGTCGGCGGGCAGCCACGGCGCCCAGGGACTTTCCTCCAGAGCGGGAGTCAGATCCGGGCAGCGTGCGGCGATGCGTGCGTAGCCGACATCGAGCTCGGTGTCGAGTCGTGCGACACAGTCATCGATGGCCTGCAGCGCATCGCGCGCCTGCGCGCACGGCACGGCGGCAGCGGCCAGCAGCAGCGCGACCAGCGCGCGCACCACGCGCTCAGGCCGTAGCGGAAATACGTTGCTCGAGATCGGCGCCCTCTTTGCGAACCTTGAGATCGCCGAGCACGGCCAGCGCCAGCGCGCCATAGAACGGAGTCGCCAGCGCGCCCAGCGCCACACCAACGACCTCCGCAAATGCCGTGACCATGGCCACATCACCGTGACCGAGGATTGCGGCCAGAAATCCCGCAACGGCGGCGATCACCACGTACAGCACCAGCAGGACGATGAGGGCGACCGTGTAGATGACGCTCAGCCGCCAGAAACTGCCCGTCGTCAGCCGCCAGCTGCGTGACAGGCTCGCGAGCGGTCCCGCGTCCTCGATGAACAGCACCGGCATGGCGCACGAGATCGCCACGAAGCCGTAGGAGAGCGCGATGATTCCGGCGAGCACCAGCAGTATGCGCAGCCCGCCGCCCGTGACGAATGCCGGCACGAAGCACGCCACGCATGCCGCCCAGATCAGGATGACCAGCCCGAGGAGCGCCGGCAGGCGGCGCAGCGCCGCCGCGAACTCGCCGCCGGCCGCGCCCTCGCTGATCATCTGGCGCTGGCGCAGCAGCACCGCGGCGTAGAACACCAGAGTCAGCACGGCCCCGATCAGGGTCAGCGCGAGCAACGGCGGATCGCGCAGCTGGGTGGCGACCACCTCCCAGCCGGCCGACCCCTTCACCTGTGCGCGACCGCTCGCCAGCATGTAGATGTTCGCCAGCTGCCCCGCGATCACACCACCGGCGGAGAACAGCAGGCATTTCACCACCGTGGCCCGATATATGCGGAAGCTCAGATCCAGCACCTCGCCAACCGACAGCGGTCGCTGGGGAGGGTACGGCAGGGTCATCATTCAAATATCATACCGCCAGGGCGCCGCAGCGCCTATGTATGACTGTCAGCACCAACGTCGGCAGCGCTCTGGCGCAGGGAGCGCAGCGTCTCACATCAACCGCCGCGACTCACAGCGCCACGGCTGCACTCGATGCGGGGCTGCTGCTGGCGCACATCCTCGGCACCACACGCGCGCGGCTGCTGGCCCACGCGGAGGTCGCGGTGGAGCCGGCGGCCGCAGAGCGTTACGCCACTCTGATCGAGCGGCGCGCCGCCGGCGAGCCGCTCGCGTACCTGACGGGCCGGCGCGAGTTCTGGTCGCTCGAGCTCGCCGTCACCCCGGCGGTGCTGGTGCCGCGTCCGGAGACCGAGCTCCTGGTCGAGCGCGCCCTGGCACTGCCTGCGGCGAGCGTGGAGCACGTGGTGGATCTGGGCACCGGCTCGGGCGCAGTGGCGCTCGCGCTCGCCGCCGAGCGCCCGCGCTGGCACATAACCGCCACCGATGTGTCGGCCGCGGCGCTCGCGGTTGCGCGCGCCAATGCGCTGCGGCTCGGGCTCACGGTCGAGTTCCATGAGGGCGACTGGTTTGCGCCGCTCGCCGGCCGGCGCTTCGATCTGGTGGTGAGTAATCCCCCGTACGTCGCCGCGGACGATCCCGCACTCGCCACTGCAGCACTCGCCCACGAGCCGCGCCTTGCCCTCACCCCGGGGACGGATGCGCTCGGGTGTCTGCGCGCCATCGTGCGCGGCGCGCCCCGGCACCTTAAGCCCGGCGGCTGGCTGCTGCTCGAGCATGGTGCCGACCAGGGGGCCGCCGTCCGCGGCGAGCTTGTCCTCGCCGGCTTCCGTTATGTACGCTCGCACCGCGATCTCGGCGGGCACGAGCGCGCGACGGAAGGACAACATGGTCACATTTGAAACTTCGCACGGCGCCTTCACGGTGGAGCTGTTCCCCAAGGAGGCCCCCATCACGGTCGAGAACTTCCTGCGCTACGTCGACGACGGCCATTTCGACGGCACCATTTTCCATCGCATCGTGCCGGGCTTCGTCATTCAGGGCGGCGGACTCACGGTCGACTTCGACAACAAGCGAACGCGCGCCCCCATCAGCAACGAAGCCAAGAACGGGCTGAAGAATACCCGCGGGAGCCTGTCGATGGCCCGGACCAGCGACATCAACAGCGCCACTTCGCAGTTCTTCGTCAACCTGTCCGACAACGCCTTCCTCGATCACGGACCGCGCGATTACGGCTACGCGGTATTCGGCCGTGTCAGCAGCGGCATGGACGTCATCGACAAGATCGCGCGGGTGAGCACCGGCCGACGCAAGGGCCACACGGATGCCCCGCTCGAGGACGTCGTGATCGTGTCGGCGCGGCGCGTGCAGGCGGCGTAAGCGCGCTGTGTGGCAGCGCGGGCGCCTCGCCGGCCGGCTGCTGCGCTGGTGCGGACTCGCGCTGCTCGCGTGGCTGCTCATCACGGCGACGCCGGTGCTGCTGCTGCGCTGGCTGCGTCCGCTCACCAGCGCGTTCATGCTGGAGGAGGGCCTCGCGGCGTGGCAGGCGCGCGATGCCGCCTATCACAACGACTTTCGCTGGGTGAGCCTCGAGCAGATCTCCCCGCATGCGGCGATCGCGGTCATTGCCTCCGAGGACCAGCAGTTTCCGTTCCACGCCGGTTTCGATTTCGACTCGATCCGCGAAGCGGTGCGCGCCAGCGAGCACGGCAAGCGGCTGCGTGGCGCCAGCACCATCTCGCAGCAGGTGGCCAAGAACCTGTTCCTGTGGCCCGGCTACAGCTTCGTGCGCAAGGGCCTGGAAGCGTACTTCACCGTGCTGATCGAGACCCTCTGGCCCAAGGAGCGCATCCTCGAGATGTATCTGAACATCGCGCAGTTCGGCAACGGCATCTACGGGGTGCAGGCTGCGGCCGAGCGCTTCTGGCATAAGCCGGCGCTGCGGCTGAGCTCCGCCGAAGCAGCACTGCTGGCCGCGGTGCTGCCGAACCCGCTGCGGCTGCACGCCGAGCGCCCGTCGCGCTACGTGCTGCTCCGGCGCGACTGGATCCTCGGGCAGATGAGCGATCTGGGGGGCGCGGCGTACCTGCGCGCGGTCGAGAGCGAGCGGCGCGGGACTCACTGAGGTTCCCGTCGACCGCAGCCGGCGCCACGACCGCCGCTGCAGCGGTGTCGCGCACGAATTTCCGGTAGCATGCAGCGTATGGGACGGAGACAGCTGCATGGCTGAGCGCGAACTCACCGCAAAGGACTGGCGCGCCTATGGCGGCGGCGAGTTCCCACAAGGCGCCTGGAGCGTGGACGGCAACGTGCTGCACGCCGTTGCCGCGGGTGAGCGGGTGGATCTCATCACGCGCGAGACCTTCGGCGACTTCACGCTGCTGTTCGACTGGCGGCTGCCGCGCACCGGCAGCTCCGCGGTCGTGTGCCGTGTCAGCGAGCAGGCGGGGCCGGCGCTCAACAGCGGTCCGGCGATGCAGCTGCTCGATGACGAGCACCACTCCGAGGGTGCCGACGCGCTCACCTCGTGCGGAGCGCTGTACGGACTCATGGCGCCGTGGCGCGATCAGCGCTTCGCCGCCAACGCCTATCATAGCGGCCGCATCGTCATGAATGGCGCGCTGCTCGAGTACTGGATCGACGATCAACAGGTCGTCGGCTGCGACCTCGGGAGCGAGGAGCTGCGCGAGCGCATCGCGCGCAGCCGCTTCCGCGACTTCCCGCAGTTCGCGACGCTGGCCGCCGGGCACATCGTCCTGCAGCACCGCGGCACCGAGGCCTGGTTCCGGCGGCTGCGCATCGAAGCTCAGGTGTCGTAGCCGAGGTTGGGCGACAGCCAGCGCTCGGCCTCCGCGAGCGGCATACCCTTGCGGCGCGCGTAGTCCGCCACCTGATCGCGATCGATCTTGCCCACCGCAAAGTAGTGCGCCTGCGGGTGCGCCAGGTACCAACCCGACACCGCCGCCGTCGGGTACATGGCGTAGGAGTCGGTGAGGCGTATGCCGGCATTGCGCTCGACGTCCAGCAGCCGCCACAGCTTCGCCTTCTCGGTGTGGTCGGGACAGGCCGGATAGCCGGGCGCCGGCCGGATGCCGCGATACTCCTCGCGCACCAGCTGCTCGTTGGTGAGCGCCTCGTCGGCGGCAAAGCCCCACAGCTCGCGGCGCACGCGCTCATGGAAATGCTCCGCGGCCGCCTCCGCCAGGCGATCGGCGAGCGCTTTGAGCATGATGGCGGAGTAGTCGTCGTGCGCGCGCTGGAAGCGCGTGACGTGCTCCTCGATGCCGCTGCCGGCGGTGACGGCGAACGCGCCGAAGTAATCGCGTACACCGCTGCCGCGCGGCGCGACGTAGTCGGCCAGGCACTCGTGCGGCTGGCCCGGCGGCTTGCCCTTCTGCTGTCTGAGGAAACTGAGCGTGGTCAGCACCTCGGTGCGCGCCTCGCTCGCGTAGATCTCGACGTCGTCGTCGACCGCGTTGGCGGGAAAGAGGCCCACCACCGCGTGCACCCGCAGCCACTGCTCCGCGATCAGCGTCTTCAGCATGCGGCGCGCATCGGCGTACAGATTGCTGGCGGCCTCGCCCACCGTCGCATCGGTGAGGATGTCGGGGAACCTGCCGGTGAACTCCCAGGCGTTGAAGAACGGCATCCAGTCGATGTAGCCGAGCAGCTCGCTGAGCGGATAGCGGTCGAAGCGCTGCACGCCCGGCAGGCGCGGCGCCGGCGCCGCATACCCGGCCCAGTCGATTGCGCGGCGGTTGGCGCGCGCCGCGGCGAGCGAGGCTTCGGGAGCCTTCACCTTCTTGGCGGCGTGCTGCTCGCGCCGCCGCTCGTGCTCGGCGGCGATCCGGGCGATGAAGCTGGCGCGCTGTTCCGGCTGCGTCAGGGTCTGGCACACGCCGACGGCGCGCGAGGCATCCTTCACATACACCACCGGGGACTGGTACTGCAGCGCAATCTTCACCGAGGTGTGCGCCGGTGAGGTGGTGGCGCCGCCGATCAGCAGCGGCACCGCGAAACTCTGACGCTGCATCTCCTTCGCCACGTGCACCATTTCATCGAGGGACGGGGTGATGAGACCCGACAGGCCGATGAAGTCGGCCTGCTCGCGACGCGCGGTCTCGAGGATCTTCTCGCACGGCACCATCACGCCGAGATCGATGACCTCGTAGTTGTTACATTGCAGCACCACGCCGACGATGTTCTTGCCGATGTCGTGGACGTCGCCCTTGACGGTTGCCATCACGATGCGGCCGTTGGAGCGCCGTGCCGCGGCATCCTTGCCCTGCTCGATGAACGGCACCAGGTGTGCCACCGCCCGCTTCATCACGCGGGCACTCTTCACCACCTGCGGCAGGAACATCTTGCCGCTGCCGAACAGGTCGCCGACCACGTTCATGCCGTCCATCAGCGGACCCTCGATGACCGCGAGCGGCCGCTCGCTCGCGAGCCGTGCCATCTCGGTGTCCTCGATGATGTAGTCGTCGATGCCCTTCACCAGCGCGTGCTCGAGGCGCTTGCCCACCGGGAGCTTGCGCCACTCGAGATCCTCGCTGCGCCGCGCGCCGCCGCCGCCCTTGTAGCGGGCGGCGAGCTCGAGCAACCGCTCGGTGGCATCCGGGCGGCGGTTGAGCACCACGTCCTCGCACGCCGTGCGCAGCTCCGCATCGAGCTGCTCGTAGACGCCCAGCTGCCCGGCGTTGACGATCCCTAAGTCCATGCCGGCCGCGATGGCGTGATAGAGGAATACCGAGTGCATCGCCTCGCGCACCGGCTCGTTGCCGCGGAACGAGAACGACACGTTGCTCACGCCACCGCTCACCAGCGCGTGCGGAAGCTCGCGTTTGATGCGCCGGGTCGCCTCGATGAAGGCGAGCCCGTAGGCGTTGTGCTCCTCCATGCCGGTGGCGATGGCGAAGATGTTGGGATCGAAAATGATGTCCTCGGGCGGGAAACCCACCTGCTCAGTGAGGATGCGCCGGGCGCGCGCGCAGATCGCCACGCGCCGCTCGACCGTGTCGGCCTGGCCCTGCTCGTCGAACGCCATGACGACGGCCCCGGCGCCGTAGCGGCGCAGCCGGCGCGCGTGCTCGATGAAGACCTGCTCGCCCTCCTTGAGGCTGATCGAGTTGACGATCGGCTTGCCCTGCACGCACTTGAGGCCGGCCTCGAGCACCGACCATTTGGAGGAGTCGATCATCACCGGTACGCGGGCGATGTCCGGCTCCACGGCGATCAGGTTGAGGAAGCGCACCATGGCGCTCTCGGAATCGAGCATCCCCTCGTCCATGTTGACATCGATCAGCTGCGCGCCGCTGGTGACCTGCTGGCGCGCCACCTCGAGGGCGGCGGTGTAGTCGTTCGCCTCGATCAGCTTGCGGAACTTCGCCGATCCGGTGACGTTGGTGCGCTCGCCGACGTTCACAAACAGGCTGTCGTCGTCGATGTTGAGCGGCTCGAGCCCGGCGAGGCGGCATTTGACCGGCAGCGGCGCGAGCGGCCGCGGCGCGTGCCCGGCGAGCGCCTCGCGCACCAGGCGGATGTGCTCGGGGGTAGTGCCGCAGCAGCCGCCGACGACGTTCACCAGGCCCGACTCGCCGTACTCACGCAGGATCTCGGCGGTGTCCGGCGGCGTCTCGTCGTATTCGCCGAAGGCGTTCGGCAGGCCGGCGTTCGGATAGGCGCACACGCAGGTGTCGCTGGCGGCCGCGCCCAGCTCCTCGATGTAGGGCCGCAGCTGCCGGCCGCCGAGTGCGCAGTTGAGACCGACGAACAGCGGCCGCGCGTGGCGGATCGAGTTCCAGAAGGCCTCCGTGGTCTGCCCCGAGAGCAGCCGCCCGGAGGCATCCGTGATCGTGCCGGAGATGGCGAGCGGCAGCTCGATGCCGGTCTCCTCGAACAGCGTCAGCGCCGCGTAGATGGCGGCCTTGGCATTGAGCGTGTCGAAAATGGTCTCGATGAGCAGCAGGTCCGCGCCCCCGAGCAGCAACCCGCGGGCTGCCTCGAGGTACGCCGCCACCAGCTCATCGAAGCTCACGCTGCGGTAGGCGGGGTCGTTCACATCCGGCGACATCGAGGTCATGCGGTTGGTGGGCCCGAGCGCGCCCGCGACGAAGCGCGGACCGCCGTCCTGCCGGGCGAGCTCGTCGGCCGCGAGGCGCGCCAGCCGTGCGGCGCGGTAGTTGAGCTCGGGGACGAGCGCCGCGGTCGCATAATCCGCCTGCGAGATGCTGGTGGAATTGAAGGTGTTGGTTTCGATGATGTCCGCACCGGCCGCGAGGTAGGCGCGGTGGATCTCGCTCACCACTTCCGGGCGCGTCAGCGTCAGGATGTCGTTGTTGCCGCGCAGGTCGTGACTGTGGGTGCGCAGCCGCTCGCCGCGATAGCCGGCCTCATCGAGCTTGCAGCGCTGGATCATGGTGCCCATGGCGCCATCGAGGAACACGATGCGCTCGGCGAGCAGCCCCTTGAGGCGCTCGATGCGCGTGCGCCGCTCGGTCTCATCCGGGGGCTCGACGGCAAACGGCGCGGCGGTGGCCGCGTGCGCCTGCTCGCGGTGGCGCCGTTCGGTGTCGCGGTCGGCGTGCGCCGGCGCCGGCGCGGCGCCCGCGGGCGCCGCATCGTGGAGGCAGCTGCTCACGCGGATGCTCCCGCGGGCGCGCGCGGCGCCGCCGCCTGCGGGCGCAGTCCGAGCGCGTGACAGATAGCGTAGGTGAGGGCGGCGCGATTGAGCGTGTAGAAATGGAACTCGCGCACGCCGTGACGCTGCAGCGCCTGCACCTGCTCGGTGGCGACGCTCGCGGCGACCGCGAGGCGGGTATCGTGATCGTCCTCGAGTCCGGCGAAGCGCTCGTGCAGCCACTCGGGAATATTGGCGCCGCACAGCTGCGCGAAGCGCAGCACCTGCGGGAAGCGGGTAACGGGCAGGATGCCGGGCACGATCGGTGCGCCGATGCCCGCCGCCGCGCAGCGATCGCGGAAGCGCAGGAACACCTCCGTGTCGAAGAAGAACTGAGTGATGGCACGCGTGGCGCCAGCGTCGATCTTGCGCCTGAGGTTCTCGAGGTCCGCCGCCGCCGAGCGCGCCTCGGGATGAACCTCCGGGTAGGCCGCGACCGAGATCTCGAACGGCGCGAGCGCGCGCAGCCCCGCGACCAGCTCCGCGGCGCAGGCGAAGCCTGCCGGATGCGGGCGGTAGCCACCCGCCCCGTGCGGCGGGTCGCCGCGTAACGCCACGAGGTGGCGGATCCCCTCGTCCCAGTAACCGCGGGCGATGTCGAGGATCTCGGCGCGCGCGGCGCCGATGCAGGTCAGGTGCGGTGCGCCGGTGAGCGTGGTGTGCTGCTGGATGCGCGTCACCAGGTTATGGGTGCGCTCGCGCGTGGATCCGTCGGCGCCGTAGGTCACCGACACGAAGTGCGGTGCGAGCGGCGCGAGGCGCTCCAGCGAGCGCCACAGGGTCGTCTCCATGGCCGCATCCGCCGGCGGGAAGAATTCGAACGAGACGCGCATCGGCGTGCCGGGGGCGGTTGCGCTCATGCGGACACCCCGTGCGCACTCAGCGCCGCGCGCGGATCCGCGGCCGCGCGGGCGACGGCCGCCAGCACGTGCTCGCCGTCGGCCTCGAGCGGACTTAAGCGCTCGCAGACGAACCCGGCGGCACCGAGCAGGCGGCGCAGGCGCGCGAGCGGATGCTCCACGACGCGCTCGCGCGAGCTCTCGAGCGCCTCATAGGGCTCGAAGATCCACAGCCGCCCGCCCGGGACCACCACGCCGCGCGCCGCGGCGAGCACTTCCCCGAGCGCTTCACCGCCGGCCGCCGGGTGATCGAGCAGCAGCGCCTCGAAGGAGGATCCGGCACGCGTGAGATCGGACCCGCCCGGCCCGCTCGGGGCCTGCAATACGCGGCAGGCGAAGCCGCGCCGCTCCGCGAACGCGCGGGCGCCCTGCGCCGCGCGGCGCGAGGGCGCGAGCGCCGTGCAGTGCCGCGCGACCTGCGCGGCCGTCTCGAGCAGCTCGGGGTGTGCGACACCCACCACCAGCACCGCATCCACCGAGGTGCCGAGCCCGCCCGCGGCGACGAAGCCGGCGAGCGCGCGCCCGAGGCGGGATTCGGCGCCGTGCGCGCCGTCGCGCGCTTCGGAGGCAGAGGCGGCGCGCGCCGCGGCGCGATCGCGCTGCAGCTCGTGATCGCGCGCATCGAGCTGCGCGAGCAGGCCGCGCACGAAGCTCGCCGCCGGGGCGCTGGCGGACACGCGGTAGTGCACCCACTGGCCCTGCGGCAGACGCTCGAGCAGCCCCGCCTCGCACAGGATCCTCAGGTGGCGCGACACGCGCGGCTCGCTCTGCCGCAGCGCCTGGGCCAGGTCCGATACGCTCAGCGCCACCTCCGTGCACAGCGCCAGCAGCCGCAGCCGGCTCGGCTCGCCGGCGGCTCGCAGCCATTTCACCAGCACCGCAGGTGCCACGACGCTCATGTAGAGGATTCTACAAGTCTTTAATCTCCGCCGCGAGTCAGGCCGTACCGAGGATGTTATGTCAGATGAGTGTCGGCGGTCGCCGGATGACTAACGGTGCTCTGCAGCCCGCCGGGAGGGAACATTGTCTCTATTGAGAGATAATCCTGGCAGGAACGATTGTCAGTGGATCGCTGCAGAGCCACCAGAGGCCGGAGCGTCGCTGAAGAGTGCCTCGATGTCGACCGGGTCGAATCGATAGGGACGGTGACAGAACTCGCAGGTCACGGTGACCGAGCCCTGCTCCTTCAGCACCCCGCGAACCTCCTCGGCGCCGAGCGCCCGCAGGAGCCCGGCGACCCGGCCCTGGCTGCAGCGGCACTCGAAGCGCACCGGCGCCCCGCGAAAGAGCCGCAGGTCGTGGCCCGCAAAGCCCCCGGCCAGCAACGGTTCGGCGCCCTGCTGCAGCAGCTGTGCACCGCTTAGCCGCTCGATGCCCTGCTGGGCGCCCTCCCACGCGTCGGCGGCGCCCTCGGGCTCACCGACATCGCTTTCCGGAAGCTTCTGCACCAGCACGCCCGCGGTCTGACCGTCGTCGGTTGCGAGCCGCACGCGGGTCGGCAGCTGCTCGGAGGAGGCGAAATAGGCCTCGAGCGACTCAGCGAGCGAGGTGCCCGACAGCGGCACCACGCCCTGGTAGCGCATGCTGCTCTCGTCCGCCTCCACGGTCACCGTGATGCTGCCGTCCGTGCCGACCAGCTGCCGGAAGAGCGCGCCGCGGCGCCCCTCGCCGGAGAGCCGGCGCACCGCGGCGGCATCACAGCGCGCGACCGCCCGCAGCCGGAAGTCGTGTGTGCACTGGGCCACGAGCAGTCCCACCGCACCGTTCCCCTGCAGCTGAAAGGTCAGCGTGCCGCGGAACTTGAGAGTAGCCGCCAGTAGCACCGAGGCCACCACCGCCTGGCCGAGGAGCTCAGTGACCGGCGGCGGGTAGCTCGTGTGCGCGCGCAGCTCGCGCCAGGCACTCTCGAGGCGCACCCAGTGACCGCGCACCGGGCGGTTCTCGAAGATGAAGCGACGCACCTGGTCCATCGGCTCACAATGGGGCAGCCGGCCGCGCAACTCAACCCTCGCGCAGCGCGCGCCGCAATCAGCCGCTCAGTTTCCTGCGCAGCAGCTCGTTCAGCTGGGCCGGGTTCGCCTTGCCGCCGGTCGCCTTCATCACCTGGCCGACGAAGAAGCCGAACAGCTTGTCCTTGCCCGCGCGGTACTCGGCGAGCTGTCCGGGGTTCTTCGCCATGACCGCATCGATCACGCGCTCGATCTCGGAGCTGTCGGTGATCTGCTTAAGTCCCTGCTGCTCGATCACGGCCGCCGCGGCCGCCCCGCTCGACCACATGGTGGCGAACACGATCTTGGCGACATTGCCCGAGATCGTCCGGTCGGCGATTTTCAGCAGCAGCCCGCCAAGGGCGGGTGCGGCAACCTTGGCCGCGCCGACCTCGAGGCCTTCCTTGTTGAGCGCGGCAGCGAGCTCTCCCATGACCCAGTTGGCCGCGAGCTTCGGATCGTCCGGCGCCGCACGCACGACCTCCTCGTAGTACGCCGCGAGCTCGCGGCTCGCGGTCAGCACTCCGGCATCGTAGGCCGACAGGCCGTACTGCGTGCTGAAGCGCGCCGCCTTCTGGTCGGGGAGCTCAGGTAACGTCGCGCGCACCGACTCGATGAACGCCGCGTCCAGCTCGACCGGCAGCAGGTCGGGGTCCGGAAAGTAGCGGTAGTCGTTGGCCTCCTCCTTGGTGCGCATGGGGCGCGTCTCGCCCTGGTCGGGATCGTAGAGGCGCGTCTCCTGCACCACGGTGCCGCCGGACTCGAGCAGCTCGATCTGGCGGGCCACCTCGTGGTTGATGGCGCGCTCGACGAAGCGGAAGGAGTTGAGGTTCTTGATCTCGGCGCGCGTGCCCAAGCGGCTCGCGCCCGCCGGACGCACCGAGACGTTGGCATCGCAGCGGAATGAGCCTTCCTGCATGTTGCCGTCGCAGATCTCGAGGTAGCGCACCAGCGTGTGCACCTTCTTCATGTAGGCGACGGCTTCCTTCGCCGAGCGCAGGTCGGGCTCGGAGACGATCTCCACCAGCGGCGTGCCGGCGCGGTTGAGATCGATACCGGTCATCCCGGCGATGCCCTCGTGCAGCGACTTGCCGGCGTCCTCCTCGAGGTGCGCGCGGGTGACGCCGATGCGCTTGGCCGTGCCGTCCTCGAGCACGATGTCGATCGCGCCGTTGGCGACGATCGGCAGCTCGTACTGGCTGATCTGGTAGCCCTTCGGCAGATCCGGGTAGAAGTAGTTCTTGCGCGCGAACACCGAGTGGGTGGCGATGCGGGCGTTGATGGCGAGGCCGAGCTTCACCGCCATGTGCACCGCCGCCTCGTTCAGCACCGGGAGCACGCCCGGATAGCCGAGGTCCACCAGGTTCGCCTGGGCGTTGGGCGGGGCGCCGTAGGCCGTGGCGGATCCGGAGAAGATCTTCGCGTGCGTCGAGAGCTGCGCGTGGATCTCGAGCCCGATGACGGTCTCCCAGGCGCTCATGCATAGCCCTGCGGCAGGCGCGTATGCCAGTCGGTGGCGCGCTGGAAGGCGTGCGCGACCGTGAGCACCCGCGCCTCGCTGAAGTGGGGTCCGACGATCTGCAGACCCACCGGGAGCCCCGCGACGAAGCCGCACGGCACCGAGATCGCGGGCAGGCCCGCCAGGT
Source organism: Steroidobacteraceae bacterium (assembly GCA_036008385.1). Taxonomy (GTDB): domain Bacteria; phylum Pseudomonadota; class Gammaproteobacteria; order Steroidobacterales; family Steroidobacteraceae; genus 13-2-20CM-66-19. The sequence goes on along the minus strand of DASYNX010000075.1, from coordinate 118,296 downwards.
TCGCACCGATGGTGTAGATGTCGTTCAGGTACATGGTGATGGGGTCGGCGGTCTTCGCGCCGATGGCGAACGCCGGGGTCGGGGTGGTCGGTCCCATGAGCACATCGACGCTCTCAAATGCGCGGATGAAATCGGCATTGATCAGCGAGCGCACGCGCTGCGCCTTGAGGTAGTAGGCGTCGTAATAGCCGGCCGACAGCACGTAGGTCCCGGTCATGATGCGACGCTTCACCTCTGCGCCGAAACCCTCGCCGCGCGAGCGCCGGTACAGGTCGTTCACGTCGCGCGGGTTCTCACAGCGGTGACCGAAACGCACGCCGTCGTAGCGGGCGAGGTTCGAGGAGCATTCCGCCGGAGCCACCACGTAGTACACCGGCACCGACAGCGGCAGGTGCGGCAGGCTCACCTCGGTGAGCTTCGCGCCCAGCCCCTCGTACAGCTTGAGCGCCTCGCGCACGCGCTGCTCGTAATCACGATCGAGTCCCTTGTCGAAGAACTCGCGCAGCAGGCCGATCTTAAGTCCCGCGAGCGGTTGCGCGAGCGCCGCGACGTAATCGGGCACCGGTGTGTCGACGCTGGTGGAGTCGTTGCTATCGAAGCCGGCCATCTCGCGCAGCAGCAGCGCCGCATCCGCGGCGCCCGCCGTGAGCACGCCGCCCTGATAGAGGCTCGAGGCGAAGGCCACCATGCCATAGCGCGACACGCGGCCGTAGGTGGGCTTCATGCCGGTGATGCCGCACAGAGCCGCGGGCTGGCGGATCGAGCCACCGGTATCGGTCGCCGTGGCGCCCGGAACGAGCCGCGCGGCCACCGCCGCCGCCGAGCCGCCCGAGGAGCCCCCGGGCACCAGGTGCGGATTCCAGGGATTGCGCACCGGTCCGTAGTAGCTGGTCTCGTTGGAGGAGCCCATCGCAAACTCGTCCATGTTGGTCTTGCCGAGCATCACGGCACCGGCGCTGCGCAGCTTCGCGACCACGGTGGCATCGTAGGGCGAGACGAAGCCGTCGAGCATGCGCGAGCCACAGGTGGTGCGCACGCCGCGGGTGCAGAAGATGTCCTTGTGCGCGATCGGCACGCCGGTGAGCGCCCCGCCGTCACCGCCGGCGAGCGTGCGGTCGGCGGCGCGCGCCGCCGCGAGCGCCTCCGCGCGGGTCACGGAAATGAACGCGTTGAGCGCGGCCTGGCTGTGCTCGATGCGTGTCAGGAACTCCTCGGTGAGCTCGACGCTCGAGAACTCGCGCCGGCGCAGCCCGCTGACGAGCTCGGTGAGTGTACGGCGGTGCAGATCGCTCACGGCGGCGCTCACTCGATCACTTTGGGCACGAGGTACAGCCCCGCCGCGGTGAGCGGCGCGTTCGACTGGTACTGCTCGCGGTGGTCCTCCTCGGTCACCACGTCCGGGCGCAGCCGCTGCGACAGGCCCGGCAGCGGGTGCGCCATCGGCGTGACGTTGGCCGTTTCGCACGCATCCAGGGCGCCGACGAAGTCGATGATCCGCGACAGGCTCTCCTGGTAGACGGAAAACTCGTCGGCGGTGAGTTCGAGGCGCGCCAGGGCGGCGATGCTTGCGATTTGCTCGCGTGTGAGGGCCATGGGAAGTGCGTCGCGGACTGAGAAAACCCGCTGAAAATGATACCTGTTGCCTTGTGGAATGTCCTGTCGGTTGCTAGATTACGCGCCACTTTCGGGGTCACCCGAAGCTCGTTTCCGGTCGCTTCATGCTCAAACGCCTGCGCGGTTATTTCTCCAGCGATCTGTCGATCGACCTTGGAACGGCGAACACACTTATTTATGTGCGCGACAAGGGCATCGTCCTGAACGAGCCTTCGGTGGTCGCGGTGCAGGACGAGCCCGGCCGGGCCGGCAAGGTGATCGTCGCGGTCGGCACCGAGGCCAAGAGCATGCTGGGGCGCACGCCCGGTCACATCACCGCCGTGCGTCCGATGAAGGACGGCGTCATCGCCGACTTCACCTACACCGAGAAGATGCTGCAGTTCTTCATCAACAAGGTGCACGGCAACCGCACCTTCAAGCCCTCGCCGCGCGTGCTGGTGTGCGTGCCGTTCGGCTCGACGCAGGTCGAGCGCCGTGCCATCCGCGAGTCGGCCGAAGGCGCCGGCGCGCGAAACGTCGCCATCGTGAGCGAGCCGATGGCCGCGGCGGTGGGCGCGGGCTTGCCGGTGCACGAGGCGCGCGGCTCCATGGTGCTCGACGTCGGCGGCGGCACCTCCGAGGTCGCGGTGCTGTCGCTCAACGGTGTGGTGTACGCCAACTCCGCGCGCATCGGCGGCGATCGCTTCGATGAGGCGATCATGAACTACGTGCGGCGCAACTACGGCATCCTGATCGGCGAGGCGACCTCCGAGCGCATCAAGATCGAGATCGGCTCAGCTTACCCCGGACAGCAGGTGCGCGAGCTCTCGGTCAAGGGCCGCAACCTCTCCGAGGGCGTACCGCGCAGCTTCACGCTCAACAGCAACGAGATCCTCGAGGCGCTGCAGGAGCCGCTGCAAGCCATCGTCAGCGCCGTCAAACAGGCACTCGAGCAGACTCCGCCGGAACTGGGCGCGGATGTCGCCGAGCGCGGCATCGTGCTGACCGGCGGCGGTGCACTGCTGCGTGACATCGATAAGCTGCTGACCGAGGAGACGGGGCTCCCGGTGGTCGTGGCGGATGATCCTCTCACCTGCGTCGCACGTGGCGGCGGTCGCATTCTCGAGCTGATGGACGAGCTGGGCCCGGGACACTTCGGCCTCGAGTAACGCCCAAGGAGCGCGCGGGTTCTTTAAGTGGCCGCTTTCGGGACAGTCGGCGGCAGAGGGGCGGGACGAGGCTCGCCGGGCTTTCGCTTCACGCTGTACGCGCTGCTGTCGGTGATCGCCATGTACCTCGACCAGCGCCAGCACTACCTCGAGCCGGTGCGCTACATGCTGCAGGCCGCAGCCTACCCGCTGCAGCTGGCGGTGAACTCCCCGCCCGCGGCCTGGCGCTGGATCAGCGAAAGCCTGCAGACGCGCGATGCGCTGCGAGTCGAGAATGCCCGCCTGCGCAGCGCGCAGCGCGACCTCGAGTTGCGCGCCATGCGCTACGAGGCCCTCGCCCGCGAGAACGGCGAGCTGCGCGGGCTGCGCGAAGCGCTGCCGCCGGTCGCCGACCGCTGGCTCGCGGCGGAGGTCGTCAGCATCCAGCTGAGCAGCCTGCGCCAGCGGCTGCTCCTCAACCGCGGAGCCGCCAACGGGGTGTTCAAGGGTCAGGCGGTGCTCGATGACAAGGGGCTCATCGGCCAGACCATCCACGTCGGGCCCTGGAGCGCGGAAGTGATCCTCATCACCGACCCGGAGCATGCCGTGCCGGTGCTCATCGAGCGCACCGGCCTGCGCACCATCGCGGTCGGTGCCGCCGACACCACCTCGCTCGCGCTGCCGTACCTGCCGGCCAACGCCGACATCAAGAGCGGTGATCTGCTCGTGACCTCGGGTCTCGGCGGAGTGTTTCCGGAAGGCTACCCGGTGGCGCGCGTCACCGAAGTGCACCGCGACGCGGTGCAGCCGCTCGCCCAGGTGCGCGCGGCGCCACTGGCCCATCTCGATACCGATAGCGAGGTGATGCTGGTGTGGTTCCGCGCCGATCACCCGGCGGCACCCGCCCCGCAGACCAGTGCGGCGGCCCGTGACCTCAAGGTCGGCAACGCCGCCCTGCAGCCGCAACCCGCGCCGCCGAAACCGCGCGCCGCGCCAGCGCCCCCGGCTCAGCCGGCGGCGGCGCACGCTGCGCCGGCGCCGGCGGCGGCATCCGCTCCCCCGGCGCGCGCACCCGCGGCCACCGCACCCCAGAGCAAGCCGCCGCCGGAGGCGCCCGCGACGGCGCCGGAAAGCACGACGGCGCCGCCCGCCGAAAGCCCGCCGGCGACGCCGGTCGCGCCCGAGCAGTCGGCGCCGCCGCCGACTTCGCCGCCGCCGACTTCGCCGCCGCCAACTTCGCCGCCGCAGACTTCGCCGCCGCAGACGCCGCCCGACCGGGGACAGCCGTGAGCGCCGACTCACGCGGGCGGCTGTTCTTCACCGTGCTGGTCGCGCTGATCCTCACGGTGCTGCCGCTGCCGCACTGGCTCGACATCGTGCGTCCGGCGTTCCTGGTGCTCACCGTGCTCTACTGGTCGGTGAACGCCCCGCGCACCGGCGGCATCGCACTCGGTTTTTTTGCAGGCCTCATGCTCGATGTGTTCCAGGGACCGGTGCTGGGCGAGCACGCCCTGGCGTTGGTGCTGGTCACCTACATCGCGGTGCGCGAGCACCAGCGGATCCGCTCCAAGCCCGCCATCCAGCAGGCGCTGATTGTGTTCGCAGCACTCATGATCTACGAGGTGGTGCTGTTCATGATCGACGGCTGGACCGGACACCCGGTGACGAGCCCGCTGCGCTGGGTGCACGCGCTCACCGGTGCGCTCATCTGGCCGCCCGCCGCCGCCATTCTCGCCTACAGCGCCGGAAGGCTCGCATGAGCGGCGCGGTCGCGGGGCGGGCCGGGCTGACGAGGTACTGACGTGCCGGCCGTGCGCATCAAGGATCACTGGCGCGAGCAGCGTCTGTTCGACCAGCGCGCTGTCGTATGCGCGGCGATCATGGCCGTCGCCACCGTCGGCCTGATCGTGCGGCTGTTCGTGCTGCAGGTGACGCGTCACGACTACTACCTCGAGCAGTCCCAGGGCAACCGCGTGCGCACCGAGCCGCTGCCGGCGGCCCGCGGGCTGATCCTGGATCGCAACGGCGAGCTGATCGCCGGCAGCCAGCCGGCCTACCAGCTCGAGCTGGTGCCCGAAGAAGTGCCGAATCTGAGCCAGACGCTCGCCAGCCTGGTGCAGGTCGACCTCATCCGCGCCGAGGACGTCGCCGAGATCCGGCGCACCATCGCCTCGAGCCGTACTTTCGACAGCGTGCCGATCCGGCTGCACATGTCGGACGAGGACGTCGCGCGCTTCGCGGTGCGGCGCTTCGAGTTTCCGGGTCTCGACATCAAGACCCGCCAGACACGCTGGTACCCGAACGGCGAGCTCGCCGTGCATGCGCTCGGCTACGTGGGCGCCATCAGCGAGCAGGATCTCAAACACATCGATCGCGCCGCCTACGCCGGCACCTCGCTCATGGGCAAGCTCGGCGTGGAAGGCACCTTCGAGCACGACCTGCACGGTACCAACGGCTTTCGCGAGGTGCTGGTGAATGCGCAGGGGCGCTCGGTCGAGCGCCAGGGGCCGTTCGTGCAGAGCCTGCGCACCAGGGCACCGACCCCGGGCGAGGACCTGATGCTGTCGATCGATCTGAAGGTGCAACGCGTGGCCGAAGATGCGCTCGCCGGCCATCGCGGCGCGGTGGTGGCGCTCGACCCCGGCACCGGCGACGTGCTCGCGCTGGTGAGCCTGCCGGGGTTCGATCCGACGCTGTTCGCCCGCGGCATCACCGCCAGCGAATACGGCGTGCTGAATAATGACATCGACCGCCCGCTGTTCAACCGGGCGCTGCGCGGCACCTATCCCTCCGGCTCGACCATCAAGCCGGCCATTGCGCTCGGCGCGCTCACCGACCACGCGGTCGATTCGCAGCGGCAGATCTTCTGCGCCGGCGTCTATCAGCTGCCGGGCAGCAGCCGCCAGTTCCGCGAGGGCAAGGGCGGCAAGCACGGTCACGTTGCGCTGCAGGAGGCGATCGCGCGCTCCTGCGACGTGTACTTCTTCGGGCTCGCCTCCACGCTCGGCGTCGACCGCATCGCCGCCTTCCTCGCCCCCTTCGGCTACGGCGAAGTGACCGGCATCGACATCGGCGGCGAGAAGCCGGGGATCCTGCCCTCGCCGGAGTGGAAGCATAAAACGTTCAAGCGGCCCGAAGACCAGGTGTGGTACCCCGGAGAGACCGTCAACTTCGGCATCGGCCAGGGCTATCTGCTCGTTACGCCGATTCAGCTCGCGCACGTCGCCGCGCTCCTCGGCGAGCGCGGGCGCAATTTCCGGCCGCGCCTGGTCACCGCCATGCGCGATGCCAGCGGGCGCATGCAGCGTCTTGACCCGATCGAGGGCAAGCCCATCACCGGTGTGAGCGAGGATGCCTGGAAGCTGGTCGTGAACGGCATGATCGGCGCGACGCAGTGCAAGGCCTACTGCGGCACGGCGCACGCGGCGTTCAATGGATCGCTCTATGAGGCCGCCGGCAAGACCGGCACGGCCCAGGTGTTCAGCGTCGCTCAGAATGAGAAGTACAACGAGAAGACCGTGCCCGAGCGGCTGCGCGATCATTCCTGGTTCATCGCGTTCGCGCCGGCCGTAGCCCCGCGCATCGCGGTCGCGGTACTGGTGGAGAACGGCGGCTTCGGCGCCAACGCCGCCGCGCCGATTGCGCGCAAGGTGCTGGACGCTTATCTGCTCGGTCCCGACGGCAAGCTCAAGTCCGCCACATGATCCACGAGGAGATCGCCTCGACTTCGCGCACGCGCCGCACGCTCACCGGCGCCGCGCGCGTGCTGCTCGAGCTACGCATCGACGGCCCGCTCACGGTCGGGCTGGCACTGATCGCCGGCTACGGTCTGGTGGTGCTGTACAGCGCCTCGGGTCAGAGTATGCCGACGCTGCTGCGCACGCTCGGGCGGCTGCTGCTCGGCGCCATCGCCATGCTGCTGCTGGCGCGCGTCAATCCCAACTTCCTGCGCCGTACCAGTCCCTGGCTGTATGCCGTCGGGTGCCTGCTGCTGCTGATCGTCGCGGCGGTCGGTCACAGCGGCCTGGGGGCGCAGCGCTGGCTCAATCTCGGGCTGTTCCGTTTCCAGCCCTCCGAGGTCATGAAACTCGCGGTGCCGATGATGTGCGCCTGGTACCTGCACGAGCGGCCGCTGCCGCCGGGCTGGCTGTCGCTCGCCATCACGGGCGCGCTGATCCTGATGCCCGTCGGTCTCGTGGCCATCGAGCCCGATCTCGGCACCGCGGCACTGATCGCGGTCGCGGGAGCGCTGGTGATCGTGCTCGCGGGACTGCGGGTGCGCGTCATGGTGGGCCTGTTCGCGCTCGCCGCCGTGGCGGCCTGGTTCGGCTGGAGCTTCATGCACGATTACCAGCGCCGGCGCGTGCTCACCTTCCTCAATCCGCAGACCGATCCGCTCGGCGCGGGTTATCACATCATCCAGTCGCAGATCGCGATCGGTTCGGGCGGCGTCTTCGGCAAGGGCTGGATGAACGGCAGCCAGGCGCAGCTCGAATTTCTTCCCGAGCGCTCCACCGATTTCATCTTCGCGGTGGTCGGCGAGGAGTTCGGGCTCCTCGGACTGCTGCTGCTGCTGCTGCTGTACGTGTTCGTTGCCGGACGCGCGATCTACCTCGCCACCCAGACCCAGGACACCTACGCGCGGCTGCTGGCCGGAAGTCTCGCGCTCACTTTCTTCGTGTACGTGTTCATCAACGCCGGCATGGTCACGGGCCTCCTGCCGGTGGTCGGCGTGCCGCTGCCGCTGGTGAGCTACGGCGGCAGCTCGGTCGTGACGCTCCTCGCCGGCTTCGGTATTCTGATGGCGCTGTATTCGCGGCGTAAACTCATCGGATCTTGAACACCTGCCGTTTGTTACTGCTCGCCGGCCTGCTGTGCGCGCCGGTGGGCGCGCAGCCCGTGGACCAGCCGCCGCCCACGGGCTTCGACCTGCGCCGCCCGGAGATCGTCGCCTTCGTCAGCGAGGTGTCCGGGCACGACGGCCTGAAGAGCGCCGAAGTGCGCCGGCTCCTCGGGGAGGCGCAGCCGCAGCCGCACATCATCGAGATCATGAACCGGCCGATCGAGAAGACCGTGCCGTGGTGGCAGTACCGCGAGCGCTTCCTGACGCCCGAGCGCATCAGCGACGGCGTGCAGTTCTGGGCCGATCACCGCCTGACGCTCGAGCAGATGTCAGCCAGGTACCAGGTGCCGCCCGAATATATCGTGGCGATTCTCGGTATCGAGACGCATTACGGGCGCAACACCGGCGGCTACCGCGCACTCGATGCGCTCGCTACCCTCGCCTTCGATTACCCACCGCGGGAGAAATTCTTTCGCGGCGAGCTCGAGGAGTTCCTGGTTCTTGCCAAGGAGAATCAGCTCGACCCGCGCACGGTGAAGGGTTCCTACGCGGGCGCGCTCGGCGTGCCGCAGTTCATGCCGTCGCAGTACCGGCGCTACGCGGTCGATGCCGACACCGACCAGCGGCGCGACCTGTGGAACAGCTGGGATGACATTCTGGCGAGCGTGGCGAACTATCTGCACGAGCACGGCTGGACCCCCGGTGCTCCGGTACTCGCCGAGACCCAGCTCGATCCCGACCCGACCTTCCAGATCGAGCCGCACAATCTCGAGCTCAACGCGACGGTCGAGTCCCTCGGCGCACACGGGGTCAAGGTCGATCTCGACGTGCCGGCGGACACGCCGGCGCTGCTGATCTCCGCCGAGCAGCGCGACGGCCCGGCCTACCGTGTCGGCTTTCATAACTTCTACGTGATCACGCGCTACAACGCGAGCCCGCGCTATGCGATGGCGGTGCACGACCTCGCGCAGGCCATCCGGCAGCGCGTGCCGGCGGCCGGGCCGCAAGCGCCGCCATGAGGCACGCCCCGCCCGGGTACGGCTCGCGCGTGCGTGTCGCCGTGCTCGCGCTGTGCACCCTCGCGCTCGCCGGCTGTATCGGGCCGCCGTACCGGCCGCGGCCCGCCGCACCGCTCCCTGCGCCGCCGCCCCCGGCACCAGCACCCGCCGTGCCACCGCCCCCGGCCAACATCGAAGCCATTCCCGACGCCGTGCCGCACCCGGAGCCGCGCAGCGCTCACGGCAATCCCGCCTTCTACGACACTCTCGGCCGGCGCTATTACGTGCTCGCGGTCGCCGACGGCTACGTCGAGCGCGGTGTCGCCTCCTGGTACGGTCCGACGTTCCACGGTGGCCACACCTCGAGCGGCGAGCCCTACGACATGTACGGCATGACCGCTGCCCACAAGACGCTGCCGCTGCCGACCTATGCGCGCGTCACCAACCTGAGCAACGGCAGGAGCGTGGTGGTGCGCATCAACGACCGTGGTCCCTTCGCCGCCAATCGCCTCATCGACCTGTCCTACACGGCGGCCGCGAAACTCGACATGCTCCGCCAGGGCACGACGCTGGTAGAGGTACGGGCGCTGACACCCGGCGTGCCCGACAATCTCACGCGCAGCGCCGCCGCGCCGCCGCCGGCACTCTACATGCAAGTGGGCGCCTTCGCCGACCCGAACAATGCGCAGCGACTGCTCACCCGGCTGCAGGTGGCGGGGTTCGCGGTCGCGTTCGTCGCCGCGCCGCCCGCCGGCGAGCCGCAGCTGTACCGTGTGCGTCTCGGACCGGTCGCCAGCGTCGCGGAATATGATCAGCTGTTTGCCCGGCTCGCGGCACTCGGCATCACCGAGGCGCGGCTGGCGATCGACTGACACGCGTCACAAGGAGGAAGCACCGTGATCCGCCCGCTGCTCGCCGCTTTGGTGTGCATCTGCGCCGTGAGCGCCCCGCTGCACGCCGCCGCCCCGATCCCCAACCCGCCCGCCGTTAACGCGCGCGCCTACATCCTCATGGATCACTTCAGCGGCCGGGTGCTGGCGCAGGATCACGCCGACGAGCGCGCCGAGCCCGCGAGCCTCACCAAGCTCATGACCGCCTACGTAGTGTTCGCGGCGCTCACCGACGGGCGTCTCAAGCTCACCGACATGGTCACCATCAGCGCGCACGCCTGGCGGGAACAGGGCTCGCGCACCTTCGTGCAGGTCGGCACGCAGGTGCCGGCCGATACGCTCATCAAGGGGATGATCGTGCAGTCGGGCAACGATGCCACGGTGGCGCTCGCCGAGCGCATCGGCGGCACGGAGGCGGCGTTCGCACAGCTGATGAACGAGTCCGCCCGGCGGCTCGGCATGAAGTCGAGCAACTTCGAGAACAGCGCCGGCCTCCCCTCCGCCAATCACTACACCAGTGCGCGCGACATGGCGACGCTCGCCAGCGCGCTGATCCGCGATTTCCCGCAGTACTACCCGCTGTTCAGCCTGCGCGAGTTCAAGTGGAACAACATCCGCCAGGGCAATCGCAACACGCTGCTCTACAAGGACCCGTCAGTGGACGGCCTGAAGACCGGACACACCGACAGCGCCGGCTTCTGCCTCGCGGCCTCCGCCAACCGCGACGGCATGCGCCTGGTGTCGGTGGTGATGGACGCTCCGAGCGAGAAGGCGCGCGAGGAGGCGAGCACGGCGTTGCTCGCCTACGGCTACACCTTCTTCGAGACCATTCGCATCAAGGCGGCGCACGAGACGGTGCTAAAGCCGCGCGTGTACAAATCCGCCGGCGAATTCGCCTCCCTCGGCGTGGCGCAGGACGTGTACGCGACCGTCGCCCGTGGCCAGGCGGCATCGCTCACGACCCGCGCGCTTTTGAGTCATGAGCCGCTGATCGCGCCGCTTGCCGCCGGAGCGGCGGTGGGGGAGTACACCGTGGCCGACGCCAGCGGCGCGGTCATCGAGCGCGTGCCCCTCATCCCGCTCACCGCAGTCCCGCAGGGAAGCCTGTGGACGCGCGCCGTCGACAGCGTCGCGCTGCTGTTTCATTAAAGGAGGCGCCGCATGGCCGAGCCCCTGCCCGTGTGCTACCTGAACGGCGCCTACCTGCCGCTCGCCGAAGCGCGCATCTCGCCGCTCGACCGCGGCTTTCTCTTTGCCGACGGGGTGTACGAAGTGATGCCGGTCTACGGCGGACGCCCGTTCCGCTTCGCCGCACACACCGAGCGGCTAGCCCGCAGTCTCGCCGCCATCAGCATGGAGGACCCGCACAGCCGCGACCAGTGGCGCACGATCCTCGCCTCCCTCATCGAGCGCAACGGCGGCGGCGATCAATACGTCTACTGGCAGGTGACGCGCGGTGCCCAGCTCGGCCGCACCCACGCACCGCTGCCGCACATCCCGCGCACGGTGTTCGGGTTCTGCGCCCCGTTCCCTGCCGCGAGTGCCGGCACCTTCGAGCGCGGCATCAGCTGCGTGACCGCCGCCGACACGCGCTGGGCACGCTGTGACATAAAGTCCACGGCACTGCTCGCCAACGTGCTGTTGCGGCAGCTGTCGGTGGATGCGACCGCGGCCGAGACCATTCTGCTGCGTGACGGGGAGCTCACCGAGGCGTCCGCGTCGGCGGTGCACGTGGTGCTCGGCGGCGAGGTGCTGATGCCGCCGAATTCGCGCCGCATTCTGCCGGGGACTACGCGCGGCGCCGTGGAGGAGATGGCAGCCCGCGCCGCCATCCATTGCCGCGTGCTGCCGATCACCGAGGCGCAGTTGCGCAGCGCCGATGAGGTGTGGATCTCGGCCGCCACGCGCGAGGTGCAGCCGGTGACCTCGATCGACGGCCGTGCCGTAGGCACCGGCAAGCCCGGTCCCCTGTGGCGGCGCGTGTACGAGGAGCTGCAGCGCTACAAGCAGGAGCTCGCCGGGACGCCGTGGTGAGACGCCGGCGCGGCCCCGGCCGCTGTGACGCGGCCGCCGGAAGTCACCTTTATAACCCGTTTGTCACCGCCCGGTGACTGGGGGGAAACTGACGCTCCGTCGGCGGCCCCGGTAGCATCGTCGGCATGTCGATCACCCTGGATCAGGTCACCAAGTACTACGCCGGCGCTCCGGTGGTCAACGACGTCTCCCTCGACATCGGCGACGGGGAGTTCTTCGTGCTGCTCGGCCCGAGCGGCAGCGGCAAGAGCACGCTGCTGCGCGCCGTGGCGGGGCTTCTTGCGGTCGACCACGGCCGCATCGCGCTGCACGGCCGCGACGTCACACACGTGGCCGCGCGCAAGCGCGGCGTGGGCCTGGTGTTCCAGAACTACGCGCTGTTCCGCCACATGACGGTGGCGGACAACATCGAATTCGCGCTGCGCGTGCGCCACATGCGCGCGCGTAAGCGCCGCCACCGCCGCAAGGAGCTGTTGCGGCTGGTGTCGCTCGAGGGTATGGACCACCGCCTGCCGGCGCAGCTCTCCGGCGGCCAGCAGCAGCGCGTTGCGGTGGCGCGCGCCCTCGCGCACAAGCCCGAGGTGCTGCTGCTCGATGAGCCCTTCGGGGCGCTCGATGCCAAGATCCGCGAGGAGCTGCGCCGCACGATCCGCCAGGTGCAGCGCGAGCTCGGCATCACCACCGTGCTGGTGACCCACGATCAGGAAGAAGCGTTCGCCATGGCCGACCGCATCGGCATCATGAATCTCGGCCGGCTGCTCGAGGTGGGCGCGCCGCACGACCTGTATTCGCGGCCCGCCACGCGCTTCGTGGCGACGTTCCTCGGAGCCGCCAACCTGTTCCTGGCGCGACGCACGGCCGACGGCATCCAGCTGGGCTCGGCCATCATGGCGGCCGCCGAGCGCGCCCCCGGAGCACCCGAGCACGAGGTGGTCGTGGTGGTGCGTCCCGAGGAAGTGGAGGTTGCGCGCGCGCGCGAGGCGCTCGGCACGCGTTACCTGGCGCACGGGATCATCGACGAGGTGGTCTTTACCGGGGCGCTCGAGCGGCTGCGGGTTCGTCTCGCCGACGGGGCGAGCGCCTCACTGCTCGCCTCCGCCGACGGCGATGCCAGCACGGCGCTGCAGGTCACGCGCACGCGCAACGCGCAGCGCGACCTCGACGTGCAGGCCGGTCAGAGCGTCGCCATCGGCGTGCGCCGCCTGCACGTGCTGCCGACGCCACTGTCGAGCTTCACCGCCTGCGGCACGACGGCGGCGGTCGCCGAGAGTCTCAGCCACCAGCCGCTGCTCGCCGAGCTCGCCGCACGCATGAAGACCCGCATTGCGCTGCGCGTCGAGCCGCAGCTCGGTGTGGCGGGGGCACGGTGCGAGGCGGTGGGCGACTTCGTCGGCACCACGGTCATCGCAGCCCAGTCCGACTGCACCGCGCGCGCCGAGTGGCTGCTGCGACGGGGCGCGCAGGATCTGCTGGTGCTGCCGGCGCACGCGGCGCCGCCGCAGCGCGTGCTGATTCACTGGCTGGGCGAAGCCGCCCGCAGCGCAACGCTCGGCATGTCGGCGAGCGTCCTGCGGCACGTCCCGGCGGAGGCCGTGTACGTCGGCATCGTCAGCGACAGCGACGACGACGCCCAGCATCCGCACGGCATGCGCGAGCTGCTCGATGCACGCTCGGAAGCTCAGGCCGCACACGGTCTCGAGATGCGCACCGAGCTGCGCTACGGCGATGTGACGCAGGAGCTGGCGCGCCGCCTGGCCGAGGCGCCGGGACAGATGCTGATCATCGGCGTCACGGAGCTCGGCAACTTCGCCGCGCAGTTCCGCGCGCTGCTGGAAGGCGGCCAGTGGCCGGTGCTGATCGTGCAGCGCGGCGCGCCATGAGCTTCCGCAAGCCCAGCGTCCTGCCCGGCTTCGGGCTGACCCTCGGCTTCACGACGTTCTTCCTCAGCGCCCTGGTGCTGCTGCCGCTCGCCGCGCTGGTGCTGGCGGCGGCTTCCATGCACTGGGGCGACTTCGTGCGCGTGGTGTCGAGCCCGCGGGCGCTCGGCTCCTATCGCCTCTCCTTCGGCGCATCGCTGCTCGCGGCCTCGATCAATCTGGTGTTCGGCTTCATCATCGCCTGGACGCTCACGCGCTACGAGTTCCCGGGCAGGAAGATCATCGACGCACTCATCGACATGCCGTTCGCGCTGCCGACGGCCGTCTCCGGCATCGCGCTCACCACCGTGTTTGCCCAGAACGGCTGGATCGGCCGCTACCTCGAGCCGCTCGGCGTGAAAGTCGCCTACACCTGGGTCGGCGTCACCCTCGCCCTGACCCTGATCAGCATGCCCTTCACGGTGCGCGCCGTGCAGCCGGCGCTCCTCGAGGTGCAGCGCGACCTGGAGGAGGCGGCGGAGACCCTCGGCGCGCGCCGCTTCTACGTGTTCCGCCGCATCATTCTGCCGACGGTGCTGCCGGCGCTGCTCACCGGCTTCACGCTGTCCTTCGCGCGCGCGGTGGGCGAGTATGGCTCGGTGATCTTCATCGCCGGCAACCTGCCGATGAAGACTGAGATCACCCCGCTGCTCATCGTCATCCACCTCGAGGAGTTCGATTATCAGGGCGCCGCTGCGCTCGGGGTGGTGATGCTGTCGATCTCGTTCATCGTGCTGCTCACCATCAACCTGCTGCAGGCCTGGGGCCGGCGGCGCTACGTCAGGGCGGAGAGCTGATGGCCGCGTCTGTGCCGCACGACGCGCTCGGCGGCGATGCGACGCGGCCCGGACAGCACACCTGGATGCACAGCATCGTGCGCTGGCTGTTCATCACCGTGTCACTCGCCTTCCTCGCCGCCGTGCTGCTCGCGCCGCTCGCGACGGTGTTCGTCATGGCGCTCGCCAAGGGGCTGCCGGCGTACCTGCGCAGTTTCACCAACCCGGACACGGCGGCTGCGATCCGCCTGACGCTGATCACGGCGCTGGTCGTCGTGCCGGCCAACACGCTGTTCGGGCTGGCGGCCGCCTGGGCGATCGCCAAGTTCGAGTTTCGCGGCAAGAGCATCCTCATCACGCTCATCGATCTGCCGCTGGCGATCTCGCCGGTGATCTCCGGTATGATCTTCGTGCTGCTGTTCGGGCTGCACGGTTGGTTCGGCGTGTGGCTGCAGGAGCACGACATCTCCATCGTCTTCGCGCTGCCGGGCATCATCCTGGCGACCATGTTCGTGACCTTCCCGTACGTGGCACGCGAGCTGATCCCGCTCATGGAGCAGCTCGGCAACGACGAGGAGGAGGCGGCGATCACGCTGGGTGCCGGCGGCTGGATGACCTTCTTCCGGGTTACGCTGCCGAAGGTGCGCTGGGGGCTGGTGTACGGCATGGTGCTCTGCAACGCGCGCGCCATGGGAGAGTTCGGTGCGGTATCAGTGGTGTCCGGACACATCCGCGGGCTCACCAACACCATGCCGTTGCACATCGAGATCCTCTACAACGAATACAACTTCGTCGGTGCGTTTGCCGTGGCCTCACTCCTCACCCTGCTCGCCGCCCTGACGCTGGTGGTCAAGACGCTGGTCGAGCGCACCGGCTACCGCCGGCGCTGACCGCGATGCTCGAGCGTCTCAGGCTCCTGTGGCACTCGTTGTGGCCGGATCCGGCCCGCACCAGCCTCACCTGGTGGCTGGTGGCGATCCATATGTGCCTGGTGCTGCTGGTCGCCGGCGGCATCACCTGGACCGCGAGCCGCATGCTGCACGCCCTGGCCGATGAGCAGGGCAAGGCGCGCGCGCAGCTCGCCGCCACCACGGCGCGCGAGGACCTGCGCCGCCTCAGCGAGGATGCGCATGCCGCGGCACAGGCGCTCGCCGAGCGCCCGACGCTGCAGCGCCTGCTGGCGGAAGGTCAGAGCGAGGCCCTGCCGCCGCTGCTGCGCCGCACCTGCGAGGCGAGCGGCTTCGACGCCTGCGCGGTGCTCAACGGCAAGACCGTCATCGCAGTCTCCGGCCCCGCCCTCGACTGGCAGCAGGTCGTCACCGCCGCCGCCGAGCAGGGCGCGACCTTCCTGGCGCTGCCTGCGACCGGGCGCGTGCCGCTGCTCGGGGCGCGCACGGCATTCGGCGACCAGGGACTCACCGTGTATGCGGTGCGGCGCCTCGATGAGCGACTCGCAAAGAGCCTCAGCGTCCAGGTCGGCGCGGAGGTGCGTCTGATCGACTACCGTACCTACACCAACGGTCCGGTGAGTGCCTTCACGCCGCTCTACTCGGCCGCCCTCGCCGACGGCCACTCGGCAGTGCAGCGCATCGAGGGGCAGGAGGTCTACGCGGCGGCGGTGCCGGTGTTCGCCTCGAGCGGCGAGGCGATCGCGCTCATCGAGGCGCTGCTGCCAGTCAGCGTGGCCGACAGCTCGCTCGGCCGGCTGCGGCGCCGGCTGCTGGTAACGGCGCTGATCCTCGCCGGGATCGCCGTGTTCGCTGGAGTGCTGTTGGGTGAGCGCGTGGCCGGTCCGGTGCGCGCGCTCACCGCCGCGGCCACGCGCATCGGCGCCGGCGATTTCTCCGTCTCGATCCCGCCCGGTGGCGCCGCGGAGGTCGGCGCACTGGCACACACCATGGAGGACATGCGGCGCAACCTCATCGAGCTCACGAGCACGCTGCGCCGCCGCGAGGCCGAGGCGCAGGCACT
Source organism: Steroidobacteraceae bacterium (assembly GCA_036008385.1). Classification (GTDB taxonomy): domain Bacteria; phylum Pseudomonadota; class Gammaproteobacteria; order Steroidobacterales; family Steroidobacteraceae; genus 13-2-20CM-66-19. The sequence goes on along the minus strand of DASYNX010000075.1, from coordinate 102,127 downwards.
GCTCGGCGGCATCGTCGAGGGCGTGTACGCGGTCGACAAGAACCGCGAGATCCGCTACCTCAACGCCCAGGCCGCGCGCCTGCTCGGCGTCACTCCCGAGCAGGCGGTGGGCCGCTTCTGCGGCGACGTGCTCAAGCCGCGCGATCAGGACGGCCGGCGGCTGTGCGATGTCCACTGCCCGATCCTGCAGGCGCGCAGCGACGGCACCGCCAAGGCCGTCGAGCAGCTCGCCGCGGGCGGCGGCGATCTGCGCACCACGGTGATCACCAGCGCCGCGCCGGTCGAGGGCCTGCAGGTGCAGGTGATCCGGGACGAGACCGAGCTCGAGGCCGTGCGCCGGGCGCGCGACTCGGTGCTGGCCAACATCTCACACGAGTTCCGCACCCCGCTGGCGGCGCAGCTCGCTTCCATCGAGCTGCTGCTCGACGGCCTCGACCACATGCCGCGGCCACAGCAGCGCGAGCTCGTCAGCTCGCTGGAGCGCGGTACGCTGCGCCTCACGCAGCTGATCGACAACCTGCTCGAGAGCGTGCGCATCGAATCCGGTCAGCTCGCCATCCGCCAGCAGAGTGTCGCACTAGCCGAAGTGATCGAGGATGCTCAGGCCCTCGTCGGCTCCCTGCTCGCGCAGCGGCGCCAGCGCCTCACTGTCAGCCTGCCTGAGGAGCTGCCGCCGGTGAACGGCGACAAGACGCGCCTCACGCAGGTGTTCGTCAATCTGCTCGCCAACGCCAACAAGTTCGCCCCCGAAGACAGCGTGATATGGGTCGGCGCCGAAGCCAGCCCCGGCGTGGTGCGCGCCTGGGTGGAGGACGAGGGCCCCGGTCCCCTTGCGGCGAGCGAGGAGCTGTTCGCACGCTTCCGTCGCGGTGGTGAACCGGAGCCCGCCGGCCTCGGACTCGGCCTGTGGCTGGTGAAGTCGATCATCGAGCGCCACGGCGGCAGTGTCGCCTTCGAGCGCACCGCGGCCGGCCGCACCCGCTTTACGCTCACCCTGCCGGTGGAAGCGCGCGGGCCGGCGGAGGGCAGCGCGTGAAGGTGCTGGTGGCCGATGACGACGCCGACCTGCTGGAGCTCATCGCCTTCACGCTCACCCAGGCCGGCTATCTGGTGATCCGTGCCGCCGACGGTCCGGGCGCTGTGCGGCGCTTCGCCGAGGAGTCCGCCGATCTCGTAGTGCTCGACGTCAACATGCCGGGGCTCTCGGGCTTTCAGGTGTGCGAGGCGATCCGCGCCCGCTCACGCGTACCGGTCATGATGCTCACGGTGCGCGGCGAGGAGGAGGACCTGGTGCGCGCACTCGGCCTCGGCGCCGACGACTATCTCACCAAGCCCTTCAGCCCGCGCACCCTGCTGGCGCGCATCAAGGCGCTGCTGCGGCGCGCCGGCATGGAGAGCAGCGCGCCGCTCGCCGCCGGGCGCGTCACGCTCGATCCCGACGAGCACACCGTGCGCATCGGCAAAGGCGCAGCGGTGCATCTCACCAAGCTCGAGCTGCGTCTGCTGCAGATGCTGCTCGCCAACGCCGGCCGCACCGTCGGCTCCGATCGGCTGCTGGTGCAGGTGTGGGGGCATCGCAGCGGCGGCGACCGCCAGCTGCTCAAGCAGCTGGTGCACCGCCTGCGCCAGAAAATCGAGCCCGACCCGGCAGCGCCGGCGCTGCTGCGCACGGCGGCGGCGGGCTACAAGCTGGTGGTGGAGTGATCCCCGCCCACGATCGGGGGAAGAGGACGCAAGGTGGTCCCCTTCCCCCAACCGATCCTTCTGTCAGCTCTAATGCGGCTTCTGGCGTCCAGGGGCTGACGAATTGCCCTTGGTGTTCACCGACTGGGCAATCGCGGATGTGCCATCGCCAGGCGAAACGAACTGGATCAAGTAGCTGATCAGTCCCGGGACGTCGGGCGAACCCAGACCCGTTGCCGGATCCCACCCGGGTCCGGCACTGTAGCCACTCACCCCTCCGAAGGAGTTGTTGCCGCTCGTCACGTCGAAGAAGGACGCTGCGTAGTGCGGCGGCGCCTGGCCAATGTGGTACAGCGCCTTATTGATGAAGCCGAGGTCACGCCCGGCTTTCTCGTCGGCAATCGCGAGAATGGCCGACCACTGCGGTGATCCCACACTGGTGCCACCGAAGAGATAGAAGCCAGCGGGTATCCCCGGGATATCCAGGTACGTCAACACACCGTGCAGCACGGCGCCGGTGTACGAGACATCAGGCACTCCGCGCTGCTTACCGCCGTGTAAGGTGCCTTGCTGATAGGAGGGTCCGCCGTAGAGCACGCTGAACCCGCCGCCACTGGCGCCGAATCCGGTCGCGGACTCGTTCCAGACGACCTCGCCCTCGTAGGTTCCGGCCGGCGGGTTGTCGGCCGGATTGCAACCCAGCACCGTCAGGCAGTAACCCGCCGCCTCCAGCTGGGTCGCGCCTACGGCGGTGACGAGCGGGTCAGTGGCGGGCGTGGAAGCGGCCAGGACGAGAGCGGAGCCATCGCAGGTCAGTTGCCCCGCCCCGGAATCGCCTGTGGAGGCGAACACGGTCACGTTATTCCTCGTGGCGTTCGCAAAGTCCTGATGTTGTGCCGCGACCAGATTCGGATCCTCGCAACTTTCATTCTCACCGAAGCTTTGAGAGATGACGTCGCCGAGCTGATTGTTCACCACGTAGGCGCGCGCATTCTCGATGTCGGCATCCTGGTCCGACGCCGACAAGACCAGCGTGATGTTGGCGCGTGGAGCGATTGCGTGAGCCCACAGGACATCCAGTGAAATCTCCTCCGCCCAGCCGATCATGTCGAGATTGGTCGGGTCGAACTTCGTCAGGCCGAAGGGTGCGATCTGAGTGAAGGTCCCGAGGCTCGGATCGTTCGGGGCACCCAGCCCATTCATGCCGGGCAACCCGTAGAAACCAATGTAAGTATTCAGCTGGCTGACGATGTTCGGCGACTGGAATGCATCAATGATGACGATCGTCTTTCCGTAACCGTCGAAGCCGGCGTTGATCAGAGACTGGATGTTGTAGGCTGTCCGTATCTGGTACGGGTCGTAACAGACCTCGCCAGGGGTAAGTCCGACCTGGCACCTGAACAGGCCGTAGCTCTGACCGGCGGTCGCGGCCGGAATTGCCAGTGGCCCACGCATAGAGGCCGGCGACACGACCGATTTCACATAACCCGTGCTGCCCGTCATCGTCGGCAGCCCGATCGCCAGAGCAAGTGCCGCGGCAGCGCAGAGATCCTTGATAGCTCGCATGGGAGACTCCTTCCGGAGCGCGCCGGAAATTTTATCTTTTGCTCGGAATCACCAATCTCTATTGATGTTCTTGGTCGACGTCTACTACCCCTGCGCTCGCGTCGTGTCAATCAGGCCTGTCAATGTGGAAACTTCAGCGCAAGCGCGGCTCGCGGCTCGCGGCTCGCGGCTCGCGGCTCGTGGCTCGCGCCGCAGCGGCGGCTCGACAGCGGCGGAAATGGCCGGCGGGAGGCAAGCGATGCAGGCGTATCTCTCGCGATCGTGCGCGCCTGGTTGAAAGAAGTCGCACTGAATGGGCTCGGCACACGAGATTGCGCAACCCACGGCACCGCCTCTTCGCGGCGGGCCATGATGTCCAGGCGGAGAGGTGCGAGGGTCCTTTGGGCAATAGTTCGCCATTCGCCGAACTATCGTATGGCCTGAAAAACGCGTAAAAAAACGTTGGCAACTCAGCCACATGCGCTTGCATTGCTCTCTTGCCAGAATAGTTGGACGACTGGCGAAGTATCGCTAAAGGGCCTGCTCACCCCCTGCGGCCACTCGAGCGGGATGCGCCAGTGCGCGTTGCACCGCTCGTTCCGTTCAACCCTGAACGCCCGACGTGTCTAGGTTTTCCGGCTTGCCCAACGGGACCACACGCGCATACCATGCGCATACCATGCGCATACCATGCGCATGGGCATGTAGTGATGGGTCCCTCTGACGCCGCATGCGCAAGCGACCTGTGAATCTGACTCTCAGCGAAGACCTGGTAGACCAGGCCAGGGGCATTACCGACAACCTGTCCGGCGTCGTCGAGCTGTTGCTGGCTGAGTACATTGCCCGCATACAGCGCGAAAAGTTGGCGCAGTCCGCGGCTGCAGAAAAGACCGTCGCACTCTGGAACAAGTTCAACGCAAGTACTGGCTCCATAGCGGACGAGTACTCAACTCTCTGATGGCTCAATTCGATGTTCACCGCAACACCGGCCGGCACAAGGCGAGCATCCCATTCGTCGTCGTCGTTCAATCGTCGCAATTCGCCAGCTATCAGCGTCGCGTCGTGGTTCCGTTGGTTCGCGCCAGCGCTGTCGGCGCAGTGCCATTTGCTGCTTTCAATCCGCGCTTCACTGTCCGCGGCGTCAAAGTGGTGCTGCACCCCCTCGAGATCGTGTCTGTGCCGCTCGAGCAGCTTGGCGCCAAAGTCGGGTCACTGGCCGGTTCAGGTCAGCAGATCGTTGCTGCGCTCGACGAGTTGTTCAGTCGGGCGTGGAACTAGCCGCCCGGTTCAGCTGACCGCAGCCTCCGCTAGCGCGCTGCAATCTGATCGAACACACCGCCGTCGCTGAAGTGCGTGCGCTGCGCCGCCGTCCAGCCGCCGAAGTCCGCGATGGTCACGAGCTTGAGCGCCGGGAAGCGCCCGCTGTAGCGCGCCGCGACCTCCGGATCACGCGGCCGGTAGAAGTGCTGCGCGATGATCTCCTGACCTTCCTTGCTATAGAGATACCCGAGATAAGCCCGCGCCACTTCGCGCGTGCCGTGGCGCAGCGCCACGCTGTCCACCACCGCCACCGGCGGCTCGGCGAGGATGCTCACCGACGGTACGACGATCTCGAGTTTGTCGGCGCCGAGCTCGCGCACCGCGAGCAGCGCCTCGTTCTCCCAGGCGACCAGTACATCGCCGAGGCCGTTGTGCACGAAAGTGGTGGCGGCTCCGCGCGCGCCGGCATCGAGTACCGGCACGTTGCGGTACAGGCGGCGCAGAAAATCGCGCGCGCCCTCGTCGCTCCCGCCCGGCTGCGCCCGCGCCCACGCCCACGCGGCCAGATAGTTCCAGCGCGCTCCGCCCGAGGTCTTGGGATTGGGCGTGATCACCGCGACCCCGGGTTTCACCAGATCGCCCCAGTCGCGGATCGCCCTGGGGTTGCCCTGGCGTACCAGGAATACGATGGTCGAGGTGTACGGCGAGCTGTTGTCGGGCAGCAGGCTCTGCCAGTTGAGCGGCAGGAGCTTCCCCTGGCTGGCGATGGCATCGATGTCGGCTGCCAGGGCGAGCGTGACGACATCCGCGGCGAGGCCCTCGATCACCGAGCGCGCCTGGGTACCCGAGCCACCGTGCGACTGGTCGACGCGCACGTCCTGCCCGGTCCTGGCTTTCCAGTCGCGCGCGAACGCCGCGTTGAAATCGACGTACAGCTCGCGCGTAGGATCGTAGGAGACATTGCGCAGCCTGACGCTGGCGCCGGGCGCGCTGTCCTGGCCGCCGCAGGAGGTCAGCGCGGCGAGCGCGACTGTGCACAGCGCGACTGCGCACAGCGCGACGGCCGCGGCCGCGCGGCGCGCTCGGTGAGACGGTTGCATCAGCGCATGCTAGCCGCGTGCGCTGCCTGTGTCAGTCACAAGGCGGTTATGTTGCGGTCAGGCGTTGAGCCGCAGCGCGCGCCGCAGGTGCGGCTCGAGCGCATCGGCACAGGCCGCCACGCTGTCAGGTCCGCCGAGCTCGGACAGCTGCGTCATCTCGAGCCCTTCGTAGCCGCAGGGATTGATGCGGCCGAACGGCGCCAGATCCAGCGCGACGTTCAGCGCCAGGCCGTGATAGCTGGCGCCGCGGGACACGCGCACGCCGACGCTGGCGAGCTTGCGGCCGGCGACGTAAACCCCGGGGGCCCCGCGGCGGCGCTCAGCCTCGATGCCCGACCCGGCGGCGAGATCGATGACGGCGCGCTCGAGCGCCTCGACGAACTCACGGATGCCGAGCCGCAATCTTTTCAGGTCGAGCAGCGGATACACCACCAGCTGACCGGGACCGTGATAGGTCACCTGCCCGCCGCGATCGATCTGCACCACCGGGATGTCACCAGGCGCGAGCAGATGCCGGCGGTTGGCGCTCACCCCGAGCGTGAACACCGGCCGGTGCTCGAGGAACCAGATCTCATCCCGCGTCGCCGCGTCGCGCTCGGCCGTGAAACGCTGCATGGCACGCCAGGTGGGCTCGTACTCGACCAGCCCAAGGCGGCGGATCAGCGCGCGCGGGACCACAGCCGCGACCGGGCATGCTGCGGTCGGCTGCGGCGCGAGCGCCATGAGGGGCGGGTTCATCGCGGCAGCGCCCGATTGTCCAGCCCCGCGTTGTTGCGGTTGAGCGCCTGCTCGGCACGGTAGCTGGAGCGCACCAGCGGCCCGGCGACGCACTCGAGGAAACCGCGCGCCAGCGCCTGCGCGCGGTAGCGATCGAATTCCTCGGGCGCCACGAAGCGCTCGACGGGCAGATGATTGAGCGTCGGGCGCAGGTATTGCCCGAGCGTCACGATATCCACAGCGGCCGCGCGCAGGTCGGCGAGCGTCTCATCGATCTCGGCGTCGCTCTCGCCGAGGCCGAGCATGAGGCTGCTCTTGGTGAGGACCGTCGGCCGATGCGCCTTGGCGTAGGCGAGCACCTGGAGCGTCTGATCGTAGCCGGCGCGTGGATCGCGCACCGGATGGGTCAGGCGGCGCACCGTCTCGATGTTCTGCGCGAACACCTCGATGCCGGAGTCCACCACCGTCGCGACGTCGGGCAGGTTTCCCTGGAAGTCCGGGGTCAGCGCCTCGACGGCCGTGTCGGGATTGCGGTGCTTGATGGCACGCACGCAGGCGGCGTAGTGCGCGGCCCCGCCATCCGGCAGGTCGTCGCGATCGACCGAGGTGAGCACCACGTAGGTGAGCTTCATGAGCTCGACGGTGCGCGCGGCGTTCTCCGGCTCGTGCGCATCGAGCCAGCCGTGCGGATTGCCCGTGTCGACGGAGCAGAACCGGCAGGCGCGCGTGCACACCGCGCCCATCAGCATGATGGTGGCCGTGCCGGCATTCCAACACTCGCCGATGTTGGGGCACTTGGCCTCTTCGCAGACCGTGGCGAGGCGATGCTCCCTCACCAGGGCGCGCACCGCCTGGTATCCGGCGCCGCTCGGTGCCCGGGCCTTCAGCCAGGGCGGCTTGCGCGTGGCGGGCGCAGCGGCCGCCCCACGCGCCTTGATGCCGTCGCGTACTGCAGTAAAGCCTTGAGGCGTAAGGTATTTTTCGCCGCTGCGTGCCTGCGCGGCCTCGCGCACGACCGGGATGTCCTGAAGCTGCGCCATCGGCTCATTGTAACGCAGCCAGCCGCGCTTCCAGGCTCGCGAGGCGCTCGGGCGTGCCCACGTCGCACCACTCGCCGCGATGCACCTCGCCGCGCACCCGCCGCGCGGCGATCGCGCGGTTCAGCACCGCAAGCAGCGGGAAGCGGCCCGCCGCGCAGCCTGCGAAGAACTCGGGGCGGTAGAGGCCGACGTTCGCGTAGGTGAAGCGGTCGGTGTCACGGTTGACGACCAGATCGCCGTCCAGGCCGAAATCGCCGCGCGGGTGGTGCGGCGGATTGGGGATGAGCACCAGGTGCGCGTGCGCCTCGGGCTCGAGCCGCAGGCGCGCGAAATCGATGTCGGTCCAGATGTCGGAGCTCGCCACCAGGAACGGCGCGGGGCCGAGCGCCGGCAGGGCGTGGAAGATGCCCCCGCCGGTCTCGAGCGGCACCGGTCCCTCGTCGCTCCAGGTGATCCGCACCCCGAAGTCGCGCCCGTCACCGAGTGCAGCCCGCAGCTGCCCGCCGAGCCAGGAGGTATTGATGACCACGTCACGAATCCCTGAGCGCGCCAGCGCCGCCAGATTCCAGGCGATGAGCGGCCGCCCGCGCACCGGCACCAGGGGCTTGGGCAGCGAGTCGGTGATCGGCCGCATGCGCTCGCCGCGGCCGGCCGCAAGCAGCATGGCCTTCATGCGCGCACCGCGGCGGCACGCGCGCCGTCGGCGGCGCTGCGCGCGTTGGCACGCGGCAGCTGTGCCACCACGCGCTCTTCGATGAAGCGCCCCAGCGCTGCGAGCTCGGCGTAGTGCGCACAGACGTCGCGCACGTAATCGAGCGTGCGCGGCAGGTCCGCCAGGTAACCGCGCTTGCCGTCGCGATACCACAGCCGGCAGAAGATCCCGAGCACCTTGATGTGTCGCTGCACGCCGACGAGATCGAACCAGCGCAGGAACTCGCGCTCGCTGGCGCCGGACTCGCCGCCCTGCGCGCGCAGCCGCGCGCGAAAGGCACCTACCCAGCCGACGACACGCTCGCGCGGCCAGGCGATGTAGCAATCCTTCAGCAGCGACACCAGGTCGTAGCCCACCGGTCCGCGCAGCGCATCCTGGAAATCGACGATGCCGGGGTTGCGCGCGGGGAGCACCAGCAGGTTGCGTGAATGATAGTCACGGTGCACGAACACCACCGGCTGCGCGAGCGCCTCGCGGATCAGAAACTCGCAGGCCTGCGCGATCAGCTCCTGCTCGGCAGCCGACAGCGCCAGCCCCAGGTGCCGCGTGAGGAACCACTCGGGCATGAGCGCCATCTCGCGTGCCAGCTCGGCACGATCGTAGGGCGCGAGCTGGGCGCAGGCGGCGCTGCCGCGCAGCTGGATGGCGGCGAGCGCATCGAGCGCATCCCGGTACAGCCGCTCGCCGTCGTCGCCGGCCGTGAGCCGCTCGAGGTACAGGGTCGTGCCCAGGTCCTCCAGCAACAGCAGCCCGCGCGTGCCGTCGGCCTCGTGCACGTGCGGCACGTGCACGCCGAGCGCTTCCAGCAGCGCCGCCACCTGCAGGTAGCGCCGCACATCCTCCTTGTCGGGCGGGGCATCCATCACGACGTAGGTGTGCGCGTCGCTGAAGACGCGGAAGTAACGGCGGAAGCTGGCATCGCTCGATGCCGGCTCGATGCGCGCCACCGGCAGGTGCAGCTCGCGCGACAGCCAATCGTGAATCAGCGCAAGGCGCGCATCGGTCTCAGGCATGTTGACGCGTCGGGGTCTTTCGGCCCGCCGGGCTGCGGCGCGCCATTATAATGCCGGCCTTCATGATGCGTTCGAGCCCATTCTGGTCCGGGATCGTCGTCCTCGGCAGCATCATGCCTGACGCGCGGGCCGCAGATCCGCCCTGTCCGTCACAGATCGCACGCTCCCTCGCAGCGGCGATACCGGCTCCGACAGTGTCGGGCCAGGCGGCTGCGAGCGCCGCAGGGCCGGCCGCCGCCGGCAAGGGCAACATCGATCTCACCAGCGACGAGGGTACGTTCGATGTCGTCAACGGTAACGCGATACTCAAGGGCAACGTCCAGGCGCGCCAGGGCGATCGGCAGATCCACGCCAACGAGGTGGAGTACAACTCGGCCAACGCCTCGCTGCGCACCGACGGTCACATTGACTATCTGGATCCGCTGGTGCACGTCACCGGCACCGGCGGCAGCTACTCGGCAGCGACCGGAGCGGACTTCAAGGCAGCCGAGTTCAGTCTGCGCGGGGGCGCGGCGCGCGGCGCGGCACAGGAGATGTCACTCACGCCCGACGGAGTGATGCGCCTGAAGGGCGTGACCTTCACCACCTGCCCGCTGCACGACAAGTCATGGCAGTTGAAGGCCGGCAGCATCGTGCTCGACACGCGTGATCAGATCGGCACCGGTCACAGCGCGCAGGTCGACTTCATGGGCGTGCCGCTGATGTACCTGCCGTGGGTGTCGTTTCCGCTGTCGTCGGAGCGCAAGAGCGGCTTCCTGTTCCCCGGCATCGGCAACACCTCGACCAACGGTGTGCAGCTGTCGGTGCCCTACTACTGGAACATCGCACCGCAGGCCGACTTCACCTTCCAGCCGATCTTCTACAGCAAGGCCGGCGCCGACCTCGGGGGAGATTTTCGCGAGCTCACGGAGAACCAGTCCGGCGAGCTCGACTGGAACTATCTGCCCGACGACTCGCAATATGGCGGCAGCCGCAGCCGCGTGCGCATCCGTGACGTCGCCGAGCTGTCCGATGACTGGCGCCTGAAGGTCAACGCCGAGAACGTGAGCGACCCGTTCTACTTCGAGGACTTCTCCAACGGCCCCGAGGGCGCGAGCACTGCCTTCCTCGATCGCAGCGCCACCTTCTCGTATCGCAGCGAGAACTGGATCGTCGACGGCCAGGCGCAGGAGTACCAGACCATCGACTACACACTGCTGCAGGCCGACCGGCCGTACGCGCGCGTGCCGCGCATCGCAGCGGCTGCGGACTACACGCTGGGAGCGCCGGGGGTGCTGCACTACGGCTTCGACTCCGAGGTCGTCGACTTTCAGCACTCGCAGCAACCCGACACCGTGACCACCGGCTGGCGCGCCGATGTGACGCCACAGGTATGGCTGGATCTGACCGGCCCGGGGTACTTCGTGCGGCCGGCGGTGGCCTGGCGCGCGACGCAGTACGAGCTCGACACGCTTGGGCCCGGCCAGGTGGTGCGCTCGCCGTCGCGTACGCTCTCGATCCTGAGCTTCGATACCGGGCTGCAGTTCGAGCGCTTCAGCGGCTCGCACGATCAACGCAAGCTCACCTTCGAGCCGCGCATCAAGTATCTCGACGTGCCTTACCGCAACCAGAACGACCTGCCGGTGTTCGACACCGCGCTCCCGGACCTGGCTCCCATCATGGTGTTCCGCGACAACCGCTACGTCGGCGCCGACCGGGTGAGCGACGCCAACCAGGTGAGCTTCGGGGTCACCAGCCGCCTGCTCGATGCGCGCGACGGTCGCCAGTTCATCTCCGGCACCTTCGGCCAGACCTATTACTTCGAGACTCCGCGCGTGACGCTGCCTGGTGAGCCGCCGGTCACCGGCAAGCGCTCGGACTTCGTGACCCAGATCGCTCTCACGGCGTTCCAGAACTGGGGCGCTGATGTCAACGTGCAATGGGATCCGGAGAACGAGCGCAGCGAGCGCACGACGGTGAACCTGCAGTACAAGCCCGCCGTCAACACCGTGGTGAACTTCGCCTACCGCTACGAGCGCTTCGTCAACTCCCTGGAAGTCATCGAGGGCTACCCGCAGGTCGTGCAGCAGGGGTTCGACCAGCTCGAGCTCTCCAGCGCCTGGCCCATCAAGCGCAACTGGAGCATATTCCTCAAGGACGTCTATTCGCTGCGCAACCAGCAGCCGCCGCCGCCGTCCACCCCGGTGGCCGAATCCACGGAACTGGAGCGTTTCGTCGGCTTCGAGTACCGTGCGTGCTGCTGGCGGCTGCGTCTCGGCGTCCGGCGGTATGTGACCAACCATGACGGCAGCCAGAACACCGGAATCTGGCTGTCGCTGGAACTCGCGGGGCTGGCCAGTGTCGGATCGGCGTCGGACACCTCGCTCACCGAGGAAATCCGCGGGTACACGCCTCCGCAGACCACCACAATCAAGACCCAGGGCCCGCTGCGGAGCATCTGGTAAAGGGACAGGAAACAATGCGGCGCATGGTGACTTCGACCCCAAGCTGGCTTGCCGTGGGCCTGGCAGCACTTGCCGTCCAGGGGAGCGCGTGGGCACAGACCCGCGAGCTCGCCACCCGCGGCGCGCTGCTCGACCGCGTGGTGGCGATCGTCAACGACGGCGTGGTGCTCGACAGCGACCTCGAAGTGCAGATCGAGGCCGTCAGCCAGCGGCTGCGGGAGCAGAAGCTCGAGCTGCCGCCGCAGAACGTGCTGCGACAACAGGTGCTCGAGCGGCTGGTGCTGCAGGAGATACAGCTGCAGCATGCGAGCCGCGCCGGCGTGAAGGTCACCGATGAAATGGTGAACAACGCCCTGCAGGACATCGCCAAGCGCAACAACCTCTCGCTGTCGCAGCTGCCCCAGGCCCTGTCGCGCGAGGGGATCGACTACCCGGCCTACCGCGACGACATCCGCAAGGACATCACGCTGCAGCTGCTGCGGCAGCGCGACGTGCTGCAGCACATCAGCGTCACGCCGCGCGAGATCGACCAGTTCCTCGAGAGGCAGGCCAAGGCGCCCGCCGAGAACAACGAGTACAACGTCTCCCACATCCTGATCGCCGTCGGGCAGGAGGCGAGCCCGCTGCAGATCGATGCGGCGGCCAAGCGCGCCCAGGACGTCTACGAGCGGGCCAAGGCAGGCGAGGACTTCGCCGAGCTGGCGGTCGCCTACTCGAACAGCCAGACGGCACTCGACGGCGGTGCACTCGGCTGGCGCAAGGGCAACGAGCTGCCGACGTTCCTGGCCGACCTCATCGCCAAACTCAAGCCGGGGCAGGTGAGCGAGCCGCTGCGTACGCCGACCGGCTTCCACATCATCAGGCTGAATGAAGTGCGCGGGGGCAGCGCCAATGCGGTGGAGAACCAGGTGCACGTGCGCCACATCCTGATGAAGACCAACGAGCTGGAGGACGATGCGACGGTGCGCGGCAAGCTCATGGTCTTGCGCGAGCGGATCCTGAAGGGCGAGGACTTCGCCCTCATCGCCCAGACGGTCTCCCAGGACCCCGGCTCCGCGAACGACGGCGGCGATCTCGGCTGGTCGGGCCCGGGGAGTTTCGCGCCCGACTTCGAGGCGGTGATCGCCAACCTGCAGGACAACGATATCAGCGAGCCCTTCAAGACGCAGTTCGGGTGGCACATCGTGAAGATGCTGGGGCACCGCCGCTACGACAACAGCGACGAGCTCAAGCGCCGCCAGGCCATGGAGGCGATCCGCGCCAGCAAGGCCGACGAAGAAACCGAATTGTGGCTGCGCCGCATGAGGGACGAGGCCTACGTCGAATACAAGTCGTAACGGCGCACGGGAGCGCAATATGGGCGCTTCCTCAATTCCACGTATTGCGTTGACGAGTGGCGAGCCGGCCGGCATCGGGCCGGAGCTGTGTCTCGCCCTGGCGGGCGGCGAGCTGCCGTGCGAGCTCGTGTGCCTCGGCGACCGGGCGTTGCTCGCCGAGCGGGCGCGGCAGATCGGACTTGCGGTCGCGCTCGGCGACTATCCGGGTCCAGGCGCCGCCGCCGCGGCCCGCCACAGGCCCGGCACGCTGCGCGTGGCGCATGTGCCGCTCGCCGCGCCGAGCGTGGCGGGACGACCCGATCCGGCCAACGCCCGTTACGTGCTCACCCTGCTCGATCGCGCCATCGACGGTGCACTCGCCGGCGAGTTCGATGCGATCGTCACCGCGCCGGTCCACAAGGGTGTCATCAACGACGCCGGCGTCGCCTTCACCGGCCACACCGAATACCTGGCGGAGCGCACCCACAGCCCGCGCGCCGTGATGATGCTGACGACCGGGCAGCTGCGCGTGGCGCTCGCGACGACTCACCTGCCGCTCAAGGCGGTGAGCGCTGCGCTCACGATCGAGACGCTGTGCGAGGTGGGCACGATCCTCGCCCGCGAGCTCGCCGACCGCTTCGGTGTCGGCGCTCCGCGCATTGCGGTGTGCGGATTGAACCCGCACGCGGGCGAAGACGGCTACCTCGGCGACGAGGAGGTGCGGATCATTGCGCCGGCGGTGGCGCGGCTGCGCGCCGCCGGAATCCGCGTCAGCGGCCCGCTGCCGGCCGACACGGTGTTCGTGCCGCAGGCGCTCGCGCGCTTCGACGCGGTGCTCGCCATGTATCACGATCAGGGCCTGCCGGTCGTCAAGCACGCCGGCTTCGAGCGCGCCGTCAACGTGACGCTCGGTCTGCCGCTGGTGCGCACCTCGCCCGACCATGGCACGGCCTTCGACCTGGCGGGCACGGGACGGGCGGACACCCGCAGCCTCGTCGCCGCGGTGCAGCTCGCGAGCTTCCTCGCCACGCAGCGGCGCTGATGCCCGCCGCGGCCGGTGCGCCTCATCCGCCGCGCCGCCGGCGCTTCGGCCAGCATTTCCTGCACGATCCGGCGGTCATCGCGCGCATCGTGGGCGCGCTCGCACCGTGCGCCGGCGAGCATCTGGTCGAGATCGGGCCCGGGCGCGGCGCGCTCACCAGTGAGCTGCTCGGCTGCAGCGGCTGCACGCTCGATGCCATCGAGATCGATCGTGATCTTGCGGCGCGGTTGCGTGCCCGCTTCCCGCCCGCGCCGCACTGGGTGCTGCACCAGGGCGATGCGCTGGAGTTCGATTACAGCACGCTGGCGCGCGAGCGCGGCGGACGGCTGCGCATCATCGGCAACCTGCCTTACAACATCTCGACGCCGCTGCTCTTTCGGTTGCTGGCGCACGCATCCGCGATCGTCGACGTCACCGTCATGCTGCAGCGGGAGGTGGTGGCGCGCCTCACCGCCTCTCCGGGCGAAGCCGATTATGGCCGCCTCACTGTCATGCTCGTGCCGCAGGCTCAGATCCAGTGGCTGTTCGACGTCGGGCCGGGTGCCTTCCAGCCACCCCCAAGGGTGTGGTCCGCGGTGGTGCGGCTCACCGTGCGCACGGCTCCCCTGTTTGCCGTGAGCCCGCATTTCCCCGCCGTGGTGGCGGCCGCCTTTGCGCAGCGCCGCAAGACACTGCGCAATGCATTAAGTCAGCTGCTCAGCCGCGAGCAGATCAGCGCCTGCGGCATCGATCCTGCCGCCCGGCCCGGGACGCTGTCCGCGCAGGCCTTCAACACCCTGGCGCAGGCTCTCGACCGAAGCCGTGCCGACCGTTAGTCTGTCGGTAACGGCGTAGCGCCTGGGAGACTCGCCATGGGGGTTTACCGTCGTGTCCTGCTGGTCGTCGACCTGACGGACGACAGCACGGCGATCGGGCGCAAGACGCAGGCGCTGGCCGCGGCGCTCGGCGCGGAGGTCGAGTTGCTGCACGTGGTGGAGTTCGTGCCGGTCGAGCCCATGGGGGAAACGCTGATGCCCTCGGTGCAGATCGAGGAGGAACTGCTCGAGAGCGGACGCCGGCGACTGACGGCGCTGGCGGCGGAGCTGGGCCTTACCGGGGCACCCTGCCGGGTGGAAAGCGGCAATGTCAAAGCCGAGATCGTACGCGTGGCGCGCGAGCGGCAGGCGGACCTGATCGTGCTCGGCAGCCGCGAGCGTCACGGCCTGTCGATACTGGTCAACCTCACCGAGGATACGGTGCTGCATGCCGCGCCCTGCGACGTGCTGGCGATGCGCGCCGGCCGGGGCTGAAGCGCACTCTTCAAGGAGAACAGGCGCATGAGTTCCCCCGAGCACCGGATCCGCGTCGACGTCGAGACCAGCTATCTCGACGAGCAGTCCGATCCGCGCGAGAAGCGCTACGTCTTCTCCTACACCATCACCATACGCAACGAGGGCCAGGTGCCGGCACGGCTGCTGACGCGTCACTGGGTGATCACCGACGCGAACGGCAAGGTCGAGGAAGTGCGCGGCGACGGCGTCGTCGGCGAGCAGCCCTACCTGAAGCCGGGACAGGGGTTCCGTTACTCGAGCGGCGCGGTGATCGAGACGCCGGTCGGTTCCATGCAGGGCAGCTACCAGATGCTGGCCGACGATGGCGCGCAGTTCGATGCCGCCATCGAGCCGTTCCGGCTGGCCATGCCCGGCATCCTGCAGTGACGCGGTATGCGATCGGTGACGTGCAAGGCTGTGACCGGGAGCTGCGCACCCTCCTCGGGCGCCTGAAGTTTTCCGCCGATCGCGACCGGCTGTGGTTCGTCGGCGATCTCGTCAACCGTGGGCCGGGCTCGCTCGCGACGCTGCGCCTGGTGCGCTCACTCGCCGACAACGCGATCGTGGTGTTGGGTAACCACGATCTGCACCTGCTCGCGCTGGCGCATGGCGCCCGCCGCCCGCGCAGCTCCGACACGCTCGATGAGGTACTCGCGGCGCGCGACCGCGAGCCGCTGCTCGAGTGGCTCATCACGCGGCCGCTGGCGCACGCCGCAGACGGCGACCTGCTGGTGCACGCGGGACTGGTGCCGCAATGGACGGTGGCGCTCACCCTCAGTCTCGCGGCGGAGGTCGGAGAGACGCTGCGCCGCGATCCGCGCGGACTGTTTGCGCACATGTACGGCAACCAGCCCGACCGCTGGGACGAGCGGCTCGCCGGCATCGACCGGCTGCGCTTCGTCATCAACGTGCTGACGCGGCTGCGCCTGTGCACCGCCGACGGGCGCATCGACACCAGCCAGAAGGGCCGGCCACCGCCCTCGTCCTCCCCGCTCCGTCCCTGGTTCGAGCACGCGCACCGCGCCACGCGCGACGTGCGGGTGATCTTCGGCCACTGGTCCGCGCTGGGACTCGTGCAGCGCGCCGGTGTCGTCGGCCTCGACACCGGCTGCGTGTGGGGCGGCGCGCTCACGGCGCTCGACCTCGATGCGCAGCGGCCGCCGCTCAGTGTCCCCTGCTCCGCTTATCAGGAGATCGCCACGGACTGAGCCGCGGCGATCCGCGCGCCGCGGATCATCCGCCGGTCAGCGTTCCCTGCGCCGCCGGTCGCATGGCCCGCCTGCTCGGGCCGGATGTATCCTGACAACCCCGTGGCCTGGAGAGCCCATGCGCATGCACTTCAACACCGTCACCGCATTGTGTCTGGCGAGCCTGTGTTGCGCTGTCGCATATGGGGAGGGCTCGGGCGTCCCCGCCGTCCCCGCCGCGCAGCCGCTGCAGCAGCTGCCCTATATACCGAGCCTCGATGTCGCCTCGATGGACCGGTCGGCCGATGCCTGTACTGACTTCTACCAATACGCGTGCGGGGGCTGGATGACGCACAACCCGATCCCGGCGGATCAGGCGCGGTGGAGCGTTTACGGCAAGCTGTACCAGGACAACCAGCAGTTCCTGTGGGGCATCCTCGACGGTCTCGCCCACGCCGGCAGCGGCCGCTCCGCCGATGAGCAGAAGATCGGGGATTACTTTGCCTCCTGCATGGACATCGCCACCATCGAGCGTCGCGGCGCGACGCCGCTTGCCCCGGCGCTCGCGCGCATCGCGCAGCTGCACAGCGCCGCGGAACTGCCCGACCTCCTCGCCCGGCTGCATCTCGAAACCGGCAGCGGTGAGTTTCTGTTCGGGTTCGGCTCCAACCAGGATTTCGCCGACTCAGGCCAGGTCATCGCGTTCGCGTTCGCCGGCGGCCTCGGCATGCCGGACCGCGACTACTACACCGATCGTGACCAGCGCGCGGTCATGCTGCGTCGTCAGTACCGCGAGCACCTGGCGCGCACCTTCGTACAGCTGGGAGACACCCCGGCCGCCGCCCGGCAGCACGCCGCGACGGTCCTGCGCCTGGAGACGCGCCTGGCGCGCGCCTCTCTCACCCGGGTAGAGCGGCGCGATCCCTACAACCTGTTCCACAAGATGGATCGGGCGGCGCTCGAGCGGCTGACACCGCATTTCGACTGGAACGCGTATCTGCAGGGGCTCGATCTTGCAGGCACCGACACCTTCAACGTGACCGAGCCGCGCTTCTACCGGGCGTTGGACGAACTGCTCGCCACGACCCCGCTCGCCGAACTGCGAACCTACCTCAGGTGGCACGCCGCACACGCGGCTGCTCCCTATCTCGCGAGCGCGTTCGAGGATGAGCGCTTTGCGTTCTTCGATCACACGTTGCGCGGCGTGCCGGCGCAGAAACCTCGCTGGAAGCGCTGTGTGGGACAGGTCGACGCGCTGCTCGGCGAGGCGCTCGGCAAGGAATTCGTGGCGCGCGCCTTCGGCCCGCCGCTCAAGGAGGCGACGCTTACCATGACGCGCCAGATCGAGCAGGCCATGCGGCAGGACATCGAAGGGCTCGCGTGGATGAGCGAGCCGACCCGGCGTCAGGCGCTCGCCAAGCTCGACGTCATAGTCAACAAGATCGGCTATCCGGACCACTGGCGCGACTACAGCGCCGTCGTCATCGACGGCAGCGATTACTTCGGCAACGTACGTGCTGCGACCGAGTTCGAATCACGCCGGCAGGTCGCCAAGATCGGCAAGCCGCTCGACCGCAGCGAATGGCTCATGACGCCGCAGACGGTGAACGCTTATTTCGATTCCCAGATGAACGACATCAATTTTCCCGCCGGTGTGCTGCAACCGCCGCTGTACGATCCGCGGCTCGACGACGCCCCCAACTACGGCGACACCGGAGGGACCATCGGCCACGAGCTCACCCACGGCTTTGACGACGAGGGGCGGAAGTTCGACGCCGCCGGCAACCTCAAGGACTGGTGGACCGAAGCCGATGCCAGGCAGTTCGACGAGCGCACGCAATGCATCGTCGATCAGTACGCGAAGTACGTCGTGGTGGACGACATTCACATCAACAGCCGCCTGACGCTCGGCGAGGACGTGGCGGACCTCGGCGGTCTGATCCTGGCGCACATGGCCTGGCGGGCGCAGACGGCCGGGACGACGCCGGCCGATCGCGACGGCCTGACGCCCGAGCAGCGCTTCTTCGTCGGCTATGCCCAATGGGCCTGCGAGAACGACCGCCCGCAGAACGAGCGGCTGGCCGCCAAGACCGACCCCCACTCGCCCGGCCGCTACCGCGTCAACGGCCTGGTGACCAACATGCCGGAATTCGCCCAGGCGTTCGCGTGCCCGACGACCGCGGCTCTGGTGAAGAAAAACCCCTGCCGCGTGTGGTAGCCGTCGTCAGCGCGCCGGGCCGAGATACTGATCGAGCCAGGCGCTCCCGCGAGGCGCCCCGGACCTGCCTGATGCGCCCTACGGCGCCACCGACTGAAGCGGCTCCCAGCTCATCGTCATCTCCGGCGTGGTCGGCGTATAGACACCCGGCGCGAGTTCCAGATCAACGGGCTTGCCGCCCCCGGGCGTGATCGGCAGACGTGTGCGCTGCGCGGCGCGCACCTCGAGCACCCCGATCGCGCCGGGCGTCACCCGCACGGCGAGCCGTACCGGCCAGACCGTACCCTGCGCAGGCCTCAGCGTGATGCTGCCCGAGCCCCCGGCGGCCGACAGATCCACCACCAGCGTGTTGCGCTTCCAGTACTGCGGGTAAGTGGCGGTGGCGCCGGCACTGCTGATGTCGAGCTCGTGCACCGGCGTGGGCGGCGGCGGCGGCGGGTGGTGCCAGGGCCAGTGCAGGTGGCTGCAGCCCGCGGCGGCCAACGCCAGTGCGCACACCACCGCGCGCAGCGTGGCGTTCCGTCCCCACCTCGGCAGCATCGCCCACTCCTCGTTCCAGCGTCGCAGCGCGTAACATACAGGCACGGAGGGCACATGCAATCCCCGCAGGCGTTCAATTTCCGGCAGTGGATCGACGCGAACCGCGCGCAGCTGCGGCCGCCGGTCGGCAACAAGCGCGTGTTTCGCGACGGCGACTTCATCATCATGGTCGTGGGTGGCCCCAACGCGCGCAAGGACTTCCACGTCGACCCCGGTCAGGAATTCTTCTACCAGCTCGAGGGCGACATGGTGCTCAGGACCGTGCAGGACGGCCGTGTCGTCGACCTGCCGATCCGCGCCGGTGAGGTGCTGCTGCTGCCGCCGCTGCTGCCGCACTCGCCGCAACGCCCGGCCAACACCGTTGGTCTGGTGATCGAGCGCGCCCGCCGCCCGGGGGAGCTCGACGGCTTCCAGTGGTACTGCGAGCGCTGCGGGCAGCTCCTGTACGAGGAGTACTTCGAGCTCACCGACATCGAGAAGCAGTTTCCGCCGGTGTTCGAGCGGTTCTTTGCCAGTCCCGACAAGCGCACCTGCACGCGCTGCGGGGCGGTGATGGAGCGCTCTTAGGGTGCAGGCGCGCGTCAGCATCGCCGGCCGCGACTACGACGTCGACCTGGCACAGCCGATCGATCTGGCCGTGGCGCTGGATTTCGACGGCCCGCAGCCGCGCTACTTCGGCGCACCGCGGGCGAGCTCGCGGCCGTTCGAGACGCCGGGATTCGGCTTCAAGGGCTCAGTCGAGCGCGGCTCGAGTTGCAACTGCGAGGTGATCACGCTCATCCCGCACTGCAACGGCACGCATACCGAGTGCGTCGGACACCTGACGCGCGAGCGGCTCGATGCCTGGCGGGTGACGCCGGCCGGCCCGCTGCCGGCGCTGCTCGTGTCGGTCACGCCCGCAGAGGCCGGCGACGAGAGCTCCGAGCCCGTACCGCAGAGCGGGGACCGGCTCATCACCCGGCGTGCGCTCGAGCGCAGCTGGCCCGCGCACCCGGCAATGGCGCCGCAGGCGCTCATCATCCGCACGCTCCCCAACACCCCCGACAAGCGCGCGCGCGATTACACCGGGCAGACCCCGGCGTACCTGTCGCAGCAGGCGGCCGAGCTGCTGGTGAGCCACGGCATCCTGCATCTCGTGATCGACCTGCCCTCAATCGATCGTGCGCACGATGAGGGACGGCTCACGGCACACCGTATTTTTTTTGGCCTGCCGCGCGGGGCCGTGCAGCTCGCCGCCGCGGTGCGCGCCACGGCCACCATCACCGAGCTCGCGTTCGTGCCCGACAGCGTCCCCGACGGGATCTACCTGCTGGAGCTGCGGGTACCGGCATTGAGCGGGGATGCGGTGCCGTGCCGACCGCTGCTGTACGCCCTGACGGGGCCGGCTGCGTGAGCACCGAAGCTGCGCTCGCCGCCGCGCAGGCGCGCGACGCTGCCGATGCGCTGCGCGACTACCGGGGACAGTTCGCGCTGCCGCGCGATGAGCGCGGCGAGCCGCTCGTGTATTTGTGCGGCCACTCGCTGGGCCTCCTGCCGCTCGGTGCGCGCGAGATCGTCAACGCGGAGCTCGACGATTGGGCGCGGCTCGGCGTGCTCGGGCACGAGCAGGCGCGGCGCCCGTGGGTGCCGTACCACGAGAACCTGACCGCAGGACTCGCGGCGCTCACCGGCGCCGAAACCGGCGAAGTCGTCGCCATGAATTCGCTCACCGTCAACCTGCACCTCATGCTGGCGAGCTTCTACCGGCCCTCCGCCCGGCGCAGCCGCATCCTGATCGAGGCGGGTGCGTTCTCCTCCGACCGCCATGCGGTCGCCTCCCAGATCGTCTGGCACGGGCTCGACCCCGGGAGCGCGCTCATCGAGCTCGCGCCGCGCGCCGGCGAGGACACCGTCTCGGAGGAGGCGATCGAGGCGTGCCTCGCCGAGCACGGCGGCGAGATCGCGCTGGTGCTGTGGCCGGGCGTGCAGTTTCGTACCGGCCAGGCTTTCGACCTGGCGCGCATTGTCCGGGCCGCGCACGCGCAGGGGTGCATCGCGGGATTCGACCTGGCGCACTCGATCGGCAACGTGCCGCTCGCACTGCACGCCGCGGAGGCGGACTTCGCGGTGTGGTGCAGTTACAAGTACCTGAACGGCGGGCCCGGTGCGATCGGCGGCTGCTTCGTGCACCAGCGCCACATCGAGGCGCAGCCGCGCGCGCGCCACGGCGGCTCGCTCCCGGGTGCACGCCTGGCGGGCTGGTGGGGTCACGAGGAATCGACGCGCTTTGCGATGCAGCCGGCGTTTCAGGCCGCCCGCGGCGTCGCCGCCTGGCAGATCAGTAATCCCCCGATTCTCGCGGCCGCGCCGCTCATCGCCTCGCTTGCGCTGTTCACGGCCGCCGGCATGGAGCGGCTGCGCGCGAAGTCGGTGGCGCTGACCGACTTTCTCGACAGTCTCATCCGCCCGCTGGCGCCGGCGGTGCACATCCTCACGCCGACCGAAAGCGAGCGGCGCGGCTGTCAGCTCTCCATCCGCATCGCCGCCGGCGCGGCGCGCGGCAAGCGCGTGTTCGATGCGCTGAGTGCCCGCGGCGTGGTGTGCGACTGGCGCTCGCCGGACATCATCCGCGTGGCACCCGTGCCGTTGTACAACCGCTTCGAGGATGCCCGGCGCTTCGCCCACGCGCTCGCAGAGTCGCTGCGGGAGAACCCGTGAGCGCGCGCGCCGGGCGCGCCGTCAGCATCGTCGGCGCCGGGCTCGCCGGGGCGCTGCTGGCGCTGCTGGCGGCGCGACGCGGGCTCGCCGTCACCCTGTACGAGCGCCGCGCGGATCCGCGCCAGGCGCGGCCCGAGCGCGGCCGCTCCATCAATCTGGCGCTCGCCGCGCGCGGCCTGCGGGCGCTGGAACGCGCCGGGGTGATGGAGCGTGTGCAGCCGCTGCTGATCCCGATGCGCGGGCGCATGGTGCATGAGCTCTCCGGCCACGCCGCGCTGCAGCCTTACGGTCAGCGCGAGCACGAGGTCATCTGGTCGGTCGGGCGCGCGGATCTGAATCGTGTGCTGATCGAGGAGGCGGCACGCCACGAAGGGGTGCGCGTGCGCTTCAGTCAACAGTGCCTCGGCGCGCAGCCGCACGCCGGACGGTTGCGATTTCGGGACCTGTCGGACGGTACCGAGTACGACGTCGCGCTCGCGCCCACCATCGCCACCGACGGCGCGGGTTCAGCGGTGCGCGGCAGCCTGGCAGCCGCGCGACTGCTCGAGGTGCGTGAGGACTGGCTCGACCACGACTACAAGGAGCTGACCATACCGGCGGGAAGCGCCGGCGCGCTCGAGCGCCACGCGCTGCACATCTGGCCGCGGGGTGGCTTCATGCTGATCGCTCTGCCGAATACCGACGGCAGTTTCACCGCCACGCTGTTCCTGGCACGCAGCGGCCCGCAGAGCTTCGCCGCGCTCGCCACGCCCGGGGCGGTCACCGCGTTGTTCGAGCGTGAGTTTGCCGATGCGCTGCCGCTGCTGCCGGAGCTGCCCGCGCAGTTTGCCGCCCACCCCCAGGGCCAGCTCGGCACGGTGTACACCGCGCCCTGGCAGGTCGGCGGCGAGGTGCTGCTGCTCGGTGATGCCGCCCACGCGATCGTGCCCTTTCACGGACAGGGCATGAACGCGGCGTTCGAGGATTGCACGGTGCTCGAGCAGCTGCTCGGCGAGCACGCCGACTGGCCGTCGCGGTTCAGCGAGTTCGAGCGGGTGCGGCGCGCCGACACCGCGGCCATCGCCCAGATGGCGCTGGAGAACTACACCGAGATGCGTGCCACGGTGCTCGATGCCGGCTTCCTGCGCCGCAAGGCGATCGCCATGGCGCTCGAGCGCCGCTTTCCCGACCGCTTCATTCCGCGCTACGCCATGGTCATGTTCCACCCGGAGATTCCTTACGCGGAAGCTCTGCGTCGCGGCGCCGTGCAGGAGGAGCTACTGCGTGAGCTCGATGCGGGCGAACACGCCGAGCCCGATCCTGTGCTCGCCGAGCGCCTCGTGACCGAGCGTCTCGCGCCACTGCGCTGAAGGCAAGACACTCTGGCGGCGGCGGTCAGCCGGGCTACCGCGGCGCTCAGTGGTGCCGCGGTACCTCGGGCGCGTTGCGCCTCTCCAGGGTGACGAAGGTGACCGGATAGGCATGTTCGTCGTCGGCCGGGTGCGTGCTGCACTCGACGTCGGCCCATTGCGTGGCATCGAAGTCCGGAAAGTAGGTGTCGCCCGGCACGTCGGCGTGCACGTGGGTCAGATAGATGCGGCGCGCAAAAGGCAGCACCAGGCGGTAGATCTCCGCGCCGCCGATCGCCACCAGCTCATCGCTCGAGGTCGCCTGCACCAGCGCCTCCTCCACCGAGTGCACCGCGATCACCCCGTGCGAGAACCAGGCCCGATCCCGAGTCAGCACCAGATTGGCGCGTCCAGGCAACGGGCGTCCGAGCGACTCGAAGGTTTTGCGGCCCATCAGAATGGGCTTGCCGAACGTGAAGGCGCGGAAGCGCTTCAGATCCTCCGGCAGCCGCCAGGGCAAGGTGTTGGCATGCCCGATGACCCCGTTCTGCGCCATGGCGACGATGAGGGAGACCAACGGCCGGGCGGCGCTCATGGGCGCGCATTATGGCAAGTGTTGGGGCCGCTGCGCCATCCGTCGGCGCGTGGCGACGCCGGTCAGATCTCGACCGCGGTGTTGAGAATCACCACGTCGCGGAATGGCATGCGAAAGAATTCCGCGGCCTGCGTGCTGTAGCGCTGCATGCGCGCGAACAGCCGGCGCTGCAGCCCGCGCAGGCCCGGCAGCGGGCGCGCGCGCACCACGTGGCGGCCGACGAAGAAGGAGCTGTCCTCGGTGAACACCCGCAGCCCTCGGGCGCGACACGCCTTGAGCGCCTCGGCCACGTCGGGCGTCTCCATGAAACCGAAGCGCGCCGTGATGAAAAATACCCCAGGCGACGTCTCCTCGATCTGCAGGCGCCGCACCGGGTCCTGACGCGGCGTATCGACGATCTCGACGTTGAGGATGATGACGCGCTGGTGAACGACGCCGTTGTGCTCGATGTTGCGGATCAGCGCGGACGGCACCAGGCGCGCGTCGCTGGCCAGGAACACCCCGGTCCCCGGCACGCGGTGCACGCCGGCGACCAGCTTCGGCAGCTCGCTGCGCGGGACCGCGAGCTTCGCGAGCGCCGCGCGCAGCTCGAGCCGCCCGGTGCGCCAGGTCATGAAGATGAGGCAGAGGATCGCCCCGAGGGTGAGCGGGATCCAGCCGCCGGCCGGGACCTTGGTCATGTTGCCGGCGACAAAGGCGCCGTCCGTCACCAGAAACAGCGCGAACAGTGCCGCCACCTGCCACTTCGGCCAGTTCCACTGCGTGGCCGCGACGAACGCGCCCAGGATCGTGGTCACGACCATGGTGCCGACCACTGCCGCCCCGTAGGCACCGGCCAGAGCGTCCGAGGAGCCGAAGCCCACGACGAAGGCGCACACTGCGACGAACACCAGCCAGTTCACCACCGGGACGTAGATCTGCCCCTGCTCGAGAGCGGAGGTCTGCAGCACGCGCAGGCGCGGCAGAAGATCCAGATGCACGGCCTGGCGGGCCATCGAGAACGCCCCGGAGATGGTCGCCTGCGAGGCGATGACGGTGGCAGCCGTCGCCAGTATCACCAGCCAGGGCAGCAGCGCCGGCGGTACCAGGTGATAGAGCGGATGCTCGACCGGCTTGCCGAGCTCGAGCAGCAGCGCGCCCTGGCCGAGATAGCTGAGCACCAGCGCCGGCCCGACCAGCATGTACCAGGAGACGCGCACCGGCTCGCGCCCGAAGTGTCCCATGTCCGCATACAGCGCTTCCGCCCCGGTGAGCGCGAGAAACACCGATCCGATGATCGCGAGCGCCACATGCGGGCGCGCCAGCAGCAGCTCGATGCCGGCGAGCGGGTTGAGCGCCGCCAGTACCTGCGGGTGGCGCGCGATGGGAATCGCCCCAAGGACGGCGATCACGACGAACCAGACCACCATGATCGGCCCGAACAGGCTCCCGACCCGCGCCGTGCCGTGGCGCTGCTGGGCGAACAGCACGGCGATCACCACCAGAGTGATCGGCACCACCGATTTCTTGAAGTTGGGGCTCAGCAGCTCCATCCCCTCCACCGCGCTCAGGACCGAGATGGCCGGCGTGATGAGCGCATCGCAGAAGAAGAACGCCGTGCCCGCAAGCGCCAGGCCGACCGCCACCTTCGCCCAGGTGCTGCCGGTGATCAGCCGGCGCTGCGCCAGGGCGAACAGCGCCAGGATCCCCCCTTCGCCTTCGTTGTCGGCGCGCATGATGACGGTCAGGTACTTCAGCGTGACCGAGATGACGAGACTCCAGAAGATGAGCGACAGCACGCCCAGCACCACCGCAGCACTGAAGGCGCCGGCGGCATTCACCGCTTCCTGCATCGTATAGAGCGGGCTCGTGCCGATATCGCCATACACGATGCCGACCGCACCCACTACTGAGGTCAGATTCCAGCGTCGCGCGTTGTGGTTCATGGTCGGGAAGCAGCCGGTGCCCCAGCTGGTGCCTCAGCGGCGCCTGCGCCGCTCACGACCGCGGGTGAGCGGCGGCCACAGCATCGTGCCGCGGCAGCCGTCGGAGCCGCAGCGGCAGGCGAAGATCGCATCGATGTCCGGCGGGTCCTGCGCCTCGCGCTGGATCTGGTAGTCGTAGGTGAGTTCCTCGCCCGGCTCGATGGTGCGCAGCGCGTCGATGAACACCCGGTGGTTCTCGATCACCGACTCGCAGTTGGGCACGCAGGCGTGATTGATGAAGCGCGCCTCGTTGCCGTCGACGCCGGCATCGATCACGATGCGCGTATCCACGATGAACAGGAACGTGTGGTTGTCGGCCGCGTCCTTGTGTTGATAGCGCCGGTCCGCTTCGCCGTGCGATATCCGCTCGCCGAGGTACTCGAGGATGCGCGTGCCTCGGCTGATGCGGCGCGCCGCGAACACCCCGAGGCCGTGCAGCGGCGACTCGCGCACTTCGATCTGCGGAGCGTGCCAGTCCCGCCGCACCACGCTCATACCGCCACCGGCGCACGGATCGCTGCATGATGCTGGTAGGCCCTGAACTCGAAGTCCTCGTAACGGTAGTCGAAGATGCTCTCCGGCCGGCGGTGGATCGCGAGTTGCGGCAGCGGCAGCGGCGTGCGCGACAGCTGCAGGTCGGCCTGCTCGAAGTGATTGAGGTACAGGTGACAGTCGCCGCCGGTCCAGACGAACTCACCCGGGGTGAGATCACACTGCTGCGCGAACAGGTGCGTGAGCAGCGCGTAGCTGGCGATGTTGAACGGTACGCCGAGAAACAGGTCGGCGCTGCGCTGATACAGCTGGCAGGACAGCCGCCCGGCGGCCACGTGAAACTGGAACAGTGCGTGGCAGGGCATGAGTCGCATGTGCTCGAGCTCGCCGACGTTCCAGGCGCTCACCAGGATGCGGCGCGAGTCCGGATTGCGTCGCAGGCGCTCGACCGCCTGGGCGATCTGATCGATGCTGCGGCCGTCGGCGGTGGCCCAGGCGCGCCACTGCCGGCCGTAAACCGGCCCGAGCTCGCCGCGCTCGTCCGCCCACTCGTCCCAGATGCTGACGCCGTGCTCGCGCAGCCAGGCGACGTTGGTGTCGCCGCGCAGGAACCACAGCAGCTCGTAGATCACCGACGGCAGGTGGATCTTCTTGGTGGTCACCAGCGGAAAGCCCGCCGCGAGGTCGAAGCGCATCTGCTGCGCGAACAGCGACAGCGTCCCGGTGCCGGTGCGGTCGTTCTTGCGCACTCCCTCGGTGCGCACGCGGCGCAGCAACTCCAGATACTGCTTCATTGCGCGGCGGCCGCGGCGGCGGCGAAGTTGCCGGAAGGCTGGCGCACGCGGTACGCCCAGGCGAACGCCGCAACCCCGACGATGATCATCGGAATCGACAGCACCTGCCCCTCGGTGAGCCAGCCGCCGGCGAGGTAGCCGATGTGCTCGTCCGGTACGCGCACGAACTCCACGGCGAAGCGCGCGACGCCGTAGAAAGCCAGGAACAACCCCGAGGGTGCGAGCCGTGGCCGCGGCCGCGAGGTGAACCACCACACCAGGGCAAACAGCAGCAGGCCCTCGAGAGCCGCCTCGTACAGCTGCGAAGGGTGGCGCACCTCTCCGTCGACGCGGAATCCCCACGGCACGGTCGTGACCTTGCCCCACAGCTCGCTGTTGATGAAGTTGCCGATGCGGCCGAAGAACAGGCCGAGGGCCGGCAGTGGCGCGGTGAAATCGAAGACGTCCGCGACGTTGCGTCCGCGGCGCGAGGCAAACAGCGTCAGCGCGGCCATCACGCCGAGCAGGCCGCCGTGAAAGGACATGCCGCCTTCCCAGAGTTTGAGCGGATACCAGGGGTCGCTGGCCCAGAACGTCAGCCCGTAGAAAAGGATGTAGCCGATGCGACCGCCGAAGATCACTCCGAGCATGGCAAAGAAGATCAGATCGTCGACGTCGGCCTTCTTCCAGGTGGAGCCCGGCTTCGCGGCGCGCCGCCGTGCCAGCCACCAGGCGCCGGCGAAGCCCAGCAGGTACATGATGCCGTACCAGTGCACCTTGAGCGGGCCGATCTGGAAGGCGACCTTGTTGAAACCGGGAAAGACGAGCATGAAGGGCGAAGTTTAGCCGACCGCGCGCGTGACGCGGCAGAAGAACGCCTTGAGATAGCGGGTCTCCGGGATGGCCGGATGCACCGGGTGGTCGGGAGACTGGCCGCCCGCCTCGAGCACCTGAATGAAACGCCCGCCGTGGCGCGCGGCGCTCTGGATCGCATCGAGCAGCTCATCGGCGGCCAGGTGATAGGAGCAGGAACAGGACACCAGCAGCCCCTCGTCTGCGAGCAGCGCCAGGGCGAGCTGATTGAGCTTGCGATAGGCCGCCTGGCCCGGCCCGATGTCCTTCTTGCGCTTGATGAACGCCGGCGGGTCGAGCACCACCACGTCGAACTGCGCACCCTGCGCGCCGAGGGTCTTCAGGGCATCGAAGGCATCGGCGTGCAGTACTTCGAGCGTGCCGCCGTTGCCGCGGGTGTTGCGCCGCGCGTTGCGCGCGGCGAACTCGAGCGCGAGCGGCGAGGAATCGACGCACAGCGCCCGCGCGGCGCCCTGATGGAGCGCCGTCACGGCCCACGCCCCCGCGTAGCAGCACACATCGAGCACGCGCGCGCCCCGGGCAACATAGCGTCTGAAACGCGCGCGGTTGGCGCTCTGATCGTAGAACCAGCCGGTCTTCTGGCCGTCGGCGAGCGGCGCCGCAAAGGAAAGTCCTGACTCCACCACCTCGACCTCGGCGGGCACTTCTCCGAAGGCGACCTCGGCGCAGCGCGGCAGCTGCTCGAGATCACGCGCGGCGGAATCGTTCTTCCAGAAGAGGCCGGCAGGGTTCGCCACCCTGCGCACCGCGGCCGCGACATCGTGTTTGAGCGCTTCCATGCCGGCAGTGGCGATCTGCCCGACGACGAGCTCGCCGTAGCGATCGAGCACCAGCCCGGGCGACAGGTCCGATTCGCCGAACACCCAGCGGCAATAACGCGCATCCCCCAGCCGCTCACGCAGCGCCAGCGCGAGCGCGAGGCGGCGCTCGATGAGCTCACGGCCCACCGGCTGCGCCGCGTCGCGCGACAGGATGCGCGCGCAGATGAGCGCGCGCGGGTTGACGTACACGTAGCCGAGGAAGGCGTCGCGGTGCGAGCGCAGCTCCGCCACCGCTCCGGGTGCGAAGGCACTCAACGGAGTGCTCGCGGCGTCGACTTCGTTGCTGAACACCCACAGGTGGCCGGCCGCGAGCCGCCGTTCCTCGCCGCGCTTGAGGCGCAGCACGCGCGCAGCAGATTGAGCGGAGTCGGCCTCTTGGGCGCTGGGATGCGGCATGGAGTCGGGCGGAGAATGCGGGAGGCGCAGTATACAATCGCCGCAGGAGATCAAGGATGCAAACCGGCCATCGCAACGCCGACGGCACGCCGAAGTACACGAACCATCTCGCCACGGAGACGAGTCCGTACCTCAAGAAGCATGCACACAACCCGGTCGATTGGTACCCGTGGGGGCGCGAAGCGCTGGAACGAGCGCGCTTCGAACACAAACCGATTCATTTGAGTGTCGGCTACGCTTCCTGCCACTGGTGTGGAGTCCTCGAGAAAGAGAGCTTCGAAGACGAAGCCACCGCCCGCCTCCTCAACGACAACTTCGTCAACATCAAGGTCGATCGCGAGGAGCGTCCCGACATCGATCGCATCTACCAGATCGCGCAGCAGCTGCTCACGCAGCGCGGCGGCGGCTGGCCGCTCACCATGTTCCTGACGCCTGACGATCAGCGGCCGTTCTTCGGCGGCACCTACTTTCCAAAGGAAGCCCGCTACGGCCTGCCGGCCTTCAAGGACGTGCTGCTGCGCGTTGCCGAGTATTACCGCCAGCATGCCGCGGAGTTGGGCAAGCAGAACGATGCCCTGATGGCGGCGTTCGCCGAGCTCAACCCGCCGCCGGCCGGCGCCGACATCGAGCTCACCGGCGCTCCGCGCGGGACCTGCCGCGCGCAGCTCGCGCGCAGCTTCGACCGGCACAACGGCGGCTTCGGCGGCGCGCCGAAATTTCCGCACCCGCAGACGATCGCGTGGCTGCTGCAGTATTGGCACGCCAGTGTCCGGGCGCCGGAACCGGACCTCGAAGTGCTGCATATGGCGACGCTGACGCTGCGCCGCATGGCCGAGGGCGGGATCAACGACCAGCTGGGCGGCGGCTTCTGCCGCTACTCGGTCGATGAGTACTGGATGATCCCGCACTTCGAGAAGATGCTGTATGACAACGGGGCGCTGCTCGCTGCCTACGCGGAGGCGGCGCTCGCCCGCGCCGACCCGTTGTTCGCGCACGTGGCGACGGATACGGCCGCCTGGGTGCTGCGCGAGATGCAGGCGCCCGAGGGCGGCTACTACTCGAGCCTCGACGCCGACTCGGAAGGGCACGAGGGAAAGTTCTATGTCTGGGATCGCGAGGAGGTGCGCGCCGCACTCAGCGCGCAGGAGTTCGCGGTGTTCGCGCCGCGCTTCGGCCTGGACAGGGAAGCGAATTTCGAGGGCCACTGGCACCTGCGCGTCGCGGCCTCCATCGAGGAGGTCGCCCGGCAAACAGGCCGCGCGCCCGCTGAGATCGAGACGCTCATCGCCGCGGCGAGTGTCCGGCTGCTCGGCGTCAGGGCGCAGCGGGTTCGCCCGGCGCGCGATGACAAGGTGCTGGCTTCGTGGAATGCGCTGATGATCCGCGGCATGGCGATCGCTGCGCGCACCCTGGTGCGCGCTGATCTCGCGGCCTCCGCCACGCGTGCGCTGGAGTTCATCCGCCGGACGCTGTGGCGCGACGGCAGGCTGCTCGCGACCTACATGGATGGCCACGCGCATCTCAATGCCTACCTGGACGATTACGCCTATCTCGCCGATGCAATCCTCGAGCTGCAGCAGGTGCGCTTCCGCGCCGACGAGCTTGCCTTCGCGCAGCAGCTCATCGAAGTGATGCTGCAGCACTTCGCCGACGAAGCGGCGGGCGGCTTCTACTTCACCTCCGACGATCACGAGACCCTCATCTACCGCAGCAAAACTTTCGGCGACGATGCGACGCCCGCCGGCAACGGCGTCGCCGCCCGCGTGCTGCTGCGCCTCGGGCATCTGCTCGGTGAGCCGCGCTACCTGAGCGCCGCCGAGCGCACGCTGCGCGCGGCGTGGCCGGCGCTCGAGAAATACCCGCAGACGCACGTGAGCCTGCTGCTCGCGCTCGAGGAGCTGCTCGATCCGCCCGAGATCGTCGTGCTGCGCGGTGAGTCCCGCACCATCGAGGACTGGCGCAGCGAGCTGGTGCGACTCTACGCTCCGCACCGCCTGGTGCTCGCGATCCCCGGGGACGCGCCGGATCTGCCGCAGGCGCTCGCGGACCGGACGCCGCGTGCGGGACCGGTCGGCTACGTCTGCCGCGGCAGCACCTGCTCAGCACCCATCGACTCGCTCGCAGCGCTCACCGAGCAACTCGGTGCGGGCGGCTGACCGACGCCGGCACCGGGAGTGTCGCCAGCGCCCGCCGACTGTGTCGCGCCGACCTAGAGGGTCGCGCTCACGGCTTCGTCCGTGGTGGTGCCATCCGCAGGAACCGATCTCGATCCGAGGTTCTCGGTGACCTTATCACTGGAGGCGAGTTGCACCAGCGTCCCCGTCCCGTTGGCCGCCGTGATTTCGACGCCGTAGTCCACCTCGACGTGGTAGCTGAGGAGTATCTTGTCCGCGCTCGGAGTAGCGAGCTCCCAGTAGTACGGCATGATGGC
Source organism: Steroidobacteraceae bacterium (assembly GCA_036008385.1). GTDB lineage: Bacteria > Pseudomonadota > Gammaproteobacteria > Steroidobacterales > Steroidobacteraceae > 13-2-20CM-66-19. Next base: position 70,630 of record DASYNX010000075.1, on the reverse strand, counting down.
AGTGCAGGTGGCCTTGCCGCCGCTCGGAGTAGCAATTCCAGTTGCCGCCTGCGTGATGCTCTGGCCGCCCGATTCGGAGACACTGGCATAGGCAGTGCACACCACCGCACCGTTCTTCGGCAGCGTTGAACTGATGCTCACCGTGAAAGTGAACACGAACTTGCCGGTGGTCGGGGCTGCGGCGGCAGCGGGCAAGGCGAGCCCCGCGGCGAGCGCACAAAATGCCGGGAGAACGACGCTTCGAGTTTTCACGGGAGGCCTCCTCATGATCGGTTACAGATTCAGGAACGAGATCGCATCGGTCGTGACCGCATCGCTGCCCATCATCACCACGAAGCTCCCCGAGCCGATGTAGAACACCACATTGCTGCCACCGAACAGCGGTGCAGTGAGCTGGGCCGTGCCGCGGCCGGTTCCTGCGGGGTCGACCGCGTACGTCCCGGTAGTGGCCCCGGACACGCTGAGGTCGCCGTTGAAACTGAGCTGACCGACCGTGTTGGGCGCCGCCGCGACGGGTGAGAACCAGGTGCCGGCGTGAAACGCACCACCCTGCATCGAAGTGATGCTGAACGGTCCGGCCGCCTGCGCCTCGAAGAAGCCGTAGCCCACGGTGGGACCGGTGTCGAGGATGTAGCCGTCGTTGAAGTCGTCGAGGTAAAGGATGACGCTGTGAGCCTTGCCACCGCTGGTATACGACGCGACCGCACGACCGTTCGCCGCAATGCTGTAAGTGGCGCCCGTGATGGTCTGGTCGAGAGAGGCCACGCCACCTGCAACCTGGTCGAGCAGCAGATTGAACGTCCCGGACTGGGCGTTGAAGCCGGAGGCGATACCGACCGAGGTATCGGAGGCGGGGGATACGCCGGAGCTCGCGCCCCAGATGCTGAGCACCACCGGAGCGTCGAGATTGCCGTTGTTGAAGAGGCCCGCACCCGCCTGGCCGTTGACAACGCCGGCGAGCCGTGGGGCGGACGCGCTCGGGTCTGCGTTGGCGACGAATCCGGCGGCCGCGCCGGTTAGGTAGATGGCCAGCCGCAGCGTCTCCGCACCGACGGTGAGCGTCGCTGCCGAGCGGGAGTAGGCATCCGGAGCGCCGATCGTACCGCTGATCGTGACCTGACTCGAGACCGTGCCGTCGTCGTTGATGTCGCCCATGCCGGCGCTCACGGTGCCGCTGGCGTTGAGGCCCGGTGAGGTATCAGTGAACCGGCCGAGCACACTCATGCGCCCGCCGCTCGAGTTATTACCGACCAGGCCGAGCACGTAGTCTCCGCTGAAGAACCCGCCGCCTGCGAGCGCGAAGCGTCCGGATCCCGAGAAGCCCCCGCCCGATGTTGCCACCCGACCCTTGACCCCCGGGGCGGGGTGGGTTTGTGTCACAAACGTGTAGGTCGTGGTCTCGTCGGCCGTCGTCAGCGTGAGCGTGCCTTCGTTGGCAATCGCGCTGTTGACGCAGGTTCCGTCGGTGATGGGCTCGGCGACACTGGTCGTGCTGCTGGTCTTCAGGTCCTGCTCTCCCGTAACGTTGCCGTTTACGTCGACACCGAAGGATCCGGCGATGGTCACCGGGCCGTTGGCGTCGAAGCCGGTGAAGAAAAAGTCGTACGGACCGAACAACACGCACGCCGACGTGTTGAACGAGTTGACCGACAGAGTGAGTGAGTTCGACTTCTTGGCGTTCGGAATCTGCACGTCGACCGTCGCGGCACTGGGTCCCGGGATCTGCATGAAGGGGACGAGGATCGTGACCTGCGACGCCGAAAGGTAGTGGTAAGTCCCGATGCTTCCGCCGTTCAGGTTGACCGTACCGCCGGGGGCGAAATTCGACCCATTGATGGTCAGCGTGAACGTCGGCCCGCCGGCCGTCACGGTTGTGGGCGACAGGGAGGTGATCGTGGCGGGTGTCGTACCCGCGCCGCCACCACCGCCGCCTCCTCCTCCGTGACCACCGCCGCCCCCGCCTCCGCCGCAGGCCGCAAGCAGCGCGGTGATCGAAACTCCGGCCAGTACCAAGTGCCCGCTTTTCATGGTTTTCCCCAACCCTCCCTCGTGAACGCTCCGCCCTCTCCGGCAGGTAGGTACCCGCTCCGGATAGGGTGCCCATTAGCTCAAGCGACATTTCGATGCGAAACCTGTCACCGATTAGAATCGGTGGTGACCAGCGCTGAAAAAGTCACTGAATGGATAAGTCAAAGCGCTTCAAGGGGTTATCCCCGGGGGAAACAACGCGCCTGCTATCGCAGTGGCGCGCCGGGGACCAGACGGCCTTCGACCGGCTGCTGCCGATCGTCTACGAGGAGCTGCGGCAACTCGCATCGAGCTACATGCGGGCGGAGCGACGCGATCACCTGTTGCAGACCACCGCACTGGTTCACGAGGCGTATCTGCGTCTCGTCGATCACCCGGACCTCAACTACGAGACCCGCAGTCACTTCTTCGCAGCCGCGGCTCAGGTGATGCGCCATGTGCTCGTGGACTATGCGCGCGCGCGCTTGCGCGCGAAGCGCGGCGGCGGCCTGCCGCCACTGCCGCTGGAGGATGTCGCGGTCATATCCCCTGATCGGGCCGAAGAGCTGGTTGCAGTCGACTCGGCACTCGAGAGCCTGATGGCCTTCGACCAGCGCAAGGGCAGGATCTTCGAGTTGCGGCACTTCGCCGGTCTCTCGGTGGAGGAGGCGGCGCAGGTGCTGAACGTCTCCTCAGCCACGGTCGCGCGCGACTGGAGAATGGCGAAGGCCTGGCTGCGCCGCGCCATCGCCTCCGGGTCTCACCGTGCAAGCTGATCGCTGGCGGCGGCTCGAGGAAATCTTTCAGTCCGCGCTCGACTGCGCGCCGGAGAGCCGCGCTGCCTTCATCGATTCGGCCTGTGGCGGCGATGCCGAACTGCGTGCCGAGGTCGATTCGCTGCTGGCGGCACACGAGCAGGGGGATGGGGAGTCTGCGGACTCCGCCGCGTTCGAGGAGGCGCTCAAGGTACTCGAGCAGCGCAGTGCACGCTTGCATGAAGGGCGGCGCATCGGCCCCTATCGGGTGCTGCACGAGCTCGGTCGCGGCGGCATGGGCAGGGTTTATCTGGCGGCACGCGCCGACCAGGCGTTCGAAAAGCAGGTGGCCATCAAAGTCGTCGAGCGTGGGCTCGATACCGAGGAGATGACCCGGCGCTTCCAGAGCGAGCGTGAGATTCTGGCAAGGCTCGATCATCCCAATATCACGCGGATCCTCGATGGCGGCACGACCGAGGACGGTCTGCCGTTTCTGGTCATGGAGTACGTCGAAGGGGACCCGGTCGACCAGTATTGCGATGCGCGCGCACTCGACGTCACCGGGCGGCTCAGGCTGTTCCAGGGTGTGTGTGCCGCGGTCCACTACGCCCATCAGAACCTCATCATCCACCGCGACATCAAGCCGGCGAACGTGCTGGTCACCCGCGCTGGCGTGCCCCGGCTGCTCGACTTCGGCATCGCCAAGCTGGTGGGGTCCGAAGCGCAGGCACACGAAGCGACACGCACCGTCCTGAGAAGGCTCACGCCCGAGTACGCGAGCCCCGAGCAGGTGCGCGGAGAGGCGCTGACCACGGCTAGCGACGTTTATTCCCTCGGTGTGCTGCTCTACCGGCTGCTGAGCGGCCAGTCTCCTTATCGGGCGCACGCTCCCTCCGCAACCGCGCTGGAACAGATGATCTGCGAGGATCAGCCTGAACGGCCGAGTATCGCGGTGGCGCGCGCGCAGCGCTCGCCGCCCGGCGCGGGTACGCCGGAGAGGCTCCGACGGCGGCTCGCGGGCGATCTCGACAACGTCGTGCTGATGGCGCTGCGCAAGGAGCCGCAGCGGCGTTACGCCTCCGTCGAGCAGCTGTCGGAGGACATCGGCCGACATCTGGCCAACGTGCCGGTAATAGCGCGCCCGGACACCGCCGCTTATCGCACCAGCAAGTTCATGCGCCGCCACCGCACCGGTGTGGCCGCGACCGCCGCGATCGTCATGCTGCTCGGCGCGGGGGTCGTCGGCACGCTCTGGCAGGCGCGCGTGGCGCGCGTGGAGCGCGCCAGGGCACAGCAGCAGTTCAACGATGTGCGCCAGCTCGCCACTTCGTTTCTGTTCGAATTCAACAGCTCCATCCAGAATCTTCCGGGAGCGACGCCGGCGCGCAAGCTCCTGGTGCAGCGCGCGCTCGAGTATCTGAGCAAGCTGGCGCAGCAGTCGCAGGGAAACCGGGACCTGCAGCGCGAACTGGCCGAGGCGTACCTGAAGGTGGGTGATCTGCAGGGAAATCCGTACGAGCCTAACCTCGGCGACGCGCAGGGCGCAGCGGACAGTTACCGCAAGGCGTTGGCGATCAGCGCGGCGCTGAGCTCCGCGGACAGCAGGGACGCGCCGGCGCAGAGATACCTGGCCCGCAGCTATCAGTCACTCGGCGAGGTCCTGGCGCAACTGGGCCAGACCACCCAGGCGGTGTCAGACCTGCGCAAGGCGGCGGAGATCTTCGCTACGCTGGTCCGCAGGACCCCTCACGACCGCGACCTGCGGGTGCAGCTGGCGGACTGTTATCAGTCGCTCGGCGATCTGCAGGGCCATAGCGGACTACAGAACCTTGGCGATCGCGCCGGAGCGCTGGATAGTTACCGCAAGGCCCTGGCGGTGTTCGACGCCATGCGGGCCGAGAACCCCGGCGATCAAAAGGCGCGCGGGGGAGAAGTGGTCATGCGGATCCGCATCGGCGATATGCAGCAGGCGCTGGGCGACTTCGCTGCAGCGCTGGAAAACTATCGCGGTGCCAGCGAGCTGGCGCAGCCGCTGGTCAGCGAGGATCCCGGCAACGACCGGTTCCGCCGCATGCTCGCCCTCAGCTACCGAAAGCTCGCGGATCTGGAGAGCCAGAGAGGCGAGCTCGGGCAAGCCCTCGAGAACGCGCGTCGTGCCGCCGAGATCAATCGGGCCCTCGCCGCCGCAGACCCCGACAATGCCCAGGCGAGCTCGAATTTTGCGCTGTCGCTCACGACGGTGGCTGACCTGCTGAGCAAGAGCGGCGACACGGGTGGTGCGGTCGAGGAGTACCGGCAGGCGATCGCCATCCTCGAGAAGCAGTCGGCTGCCGCGCCGACCAATCTCTTCATGCGCGGTCAGCTGGCAGAGACGCTGGTCGCGACGGGTGCGGTGCTCGCTCACCAGGGCCGAGCGGCCGAGGCGAGAACGCAGACGGCACGCGGTGTGGTGCTCGCGCACGACCTGGCCGACGGGGCCGCTGCGACACCGGACGATCTGAATCGGTACGCGCTCATCCTGCTCACCTGCCAGCCACCGGATCTGCGCGACGCTGCCGCCGCGCTCAGGACGGCCGAGCGGGCGGTGCAGCGGTCCGCCGGACGCGACCCGATGAGTCTTCACATCCTGGCCCAGGCTTATGCTCACAACGGCGATGCGGGCCGCGCGGCCGAGACCGAACAGCGCGCCCTGGGCCTGGCACCGGCGTCGCAGCATTGACCTGCGTGCGCTGCTCGGGCGCCCGCGCGGATCGACTCACGTCTGCGCGAGTTGCGGCGGCTGACGGGCGCTGCGGGCGCGCTCGAACGCGCGCCCGATCTGCAGCAGCCGGCCGTCGCGAAAGCGCGGCGCGACGAAATGTATGCCGACCGGGAGGCCTGCCACGAACCCCGCCGGCACGGTGAGGCTCGGATAGCCGGCCACCGCGGCAGCCGAGCACATCGGCGGCCAGCCGCCGCTGTTCTCCTCGCGATCACCCCAGACGTGGTCGATCAGCTCCGCCGGGCCGTTGCCGGAGGCGACCAGCGCATCCACGCGGTACCTGGCGAAAATGGCGGCGAGCCCGTCGGTATCGGCGACATCCGTGATGTGGCGCAGCGCCTTGAGGTAGGCCGGGCTGGTGCGCGGACCGCGCTTCTCGGACTGGATGAACAACTCCTGACCGAAGAACGGCATCTCCGCGGCAGCGTGCTGGTTGTTGAATTCGATCAGGTCCGCAAGCGTGCGCACCGGCAGACTCCCATTGAAGCGGGCCAGGTACGCATTGATGTCGGCCTTGAAGTCGTACAGCAGCACCTCGAACTCGTCGTCGAGCAACCGGTCCCAGGCGGGAGGGGACGGTACATCGACGAGCACCAGGCCCTCGCGCTCGAGGAGCTTCAGCCACTCCGCGAGCTGGGGCAGCACTTCGGGGTGCGTCGAGGCCGGCGGCGGCAGGACCCCGAGGCGCAGCCCCTTCGGCAGCGACTCGAGCGCTGCGACGCCGTCCCACTGCACCGCGGGCTCTGCCATCACCGCGAGCAGCAGCGCCGCGTCTGCGACTGAGCGCGTCATGGGTCCGGTCGTGTCCTGGCGCGTCGTGATCGGTACCACGCCCACGCCGCTCACCAGACCGACCGTCGGCTTGTGACCGACGAGGCCGTTGATCGAGGCCGGCGCGAGGATGGAGCCGTCGGTCTCGGAGCCGAGCGATGCTGCGCAGAGGTTGGCAGTGGTCGCGGCCGCAGGTCCCGCGCTCGAGCCGGAGGGGTTGCGGGTCGGATCGTATGGACAACGGGTCTGTCCGCCGACCCCGCTCCAGCCGCTGACCGAGCGGCTCGAGCGGAAGTTAGCCCATTCGCTCAGGTTGGCCTTGCCGAGCACGATCGCGCCGGCCGCCCGCAGCCGTGCGGCGACCGGCGCATCCGCCGAGTGCCGCGCGCCCGCCAGCGCCAGCGAGCCGGCGGTGGTGGGCAGCGGATCAAGCGTCTCGATGTTGTCCTTGAGCAGCAGCGGAATGCCGTGCAGCGGCCCCATGAGCTTGCCGGCGCGGCGCGCGGCGTCCAGCGAACCGGCGGCGGCGAGCGCATCCGGATTGAGTGCCAGCACCGCGCACAGCTTCGGTCCCTGTCGATCGTAGCGCTCGATGCGTTCCAGGTAGCTGCGGGTCAGGCTCTCCGCGCTCACGCGTCCCTCGGCCTGAGCACGGCTGAGCTGCGCGATCGACTGTTCGCGCGGGTCGAAGCCGCTGGCGCTCTGTGGAGCGCTCTTCTCGTCTGCGCTCGCGCGCGTCGCGGTTGCCGCACCGCCGGCAGCAAGGGTCAGCGCGCCGACGGTTCCAAGGAATGTACGCCGATCCATGCAGAGACCCCTAGGACAGCAGCTCGATGTTCCCGCCGATGGCGGCGGTGTTGACGGTGAGCGTGCGCTCGTTGGCAAAGCGCAGCAGATAGTGCGGACCGCCGGCCTTCGGGCCGGTACCCGACAGGCCCTGGCCGCCGAAGGGCTGCACGCCGACCACTGCGCCGATCATGTTGCGATTGACGTAGGTGTTGCCGACCGACAGCGAGCGGAACACGTGCTGCGCGATGCTGTCGAGGCGGCTGTGCACCCCGAGCGTGAGCCCGTAGCCGGTCGCACGGATCGCCTCCAGCACCTGCGGCAGCTCGCCGCTGCGATAGCGCGCGACGTGCAGGACGGGGCCGAACTCCTCGGTCTTCAGCTGATCGAGGCTCCGCAGCTCGAACAGCTGCGGCGGGAAGAAATGCCCCGCCGCCGCGAGGCGCGCATCGAGCTCGCAGGCGTACAGCAGCCGCGCTTCCCGGCGCATGCGCTCGGCGTGCTTCGCGAGCCGCGCCCGGGCTGCTTCGCTGATCACCGGCCCGACGTCCGTCGCCAGCTCGCCCGGCGGGCCGATCTTCAGCACCTGCATGGCCCCGATCAGCATGTGGATGACGCGCTCGGCGATCTCTTCCTGCAGGTACAACACACGCAGCGCCGAGCAGCGCTGGCCGGCGCTGGTGAACGCCGAGGTGACGACGTCGTCCACCACCTGCTCGGGGAGCGCGGTCGCATCGACCACCATGGCGTTCACACCGCCGGTCTCGGCAATGAGCGGCACGATCGCGCCCGCGCGGTTGGCGAGCGCGCGGTTGATGGTGGCGGCGGTGGCGGTGGAGCCGGTGAAGGCGACGCCCGCGAGTGCCGGGTGTACGAGTGCCACCTCACCGAACGGCGGCCCGTCGGCGGGGGTGAGCTGCAGCACGTCCGCCGGCACACCCGCCTCGTGCAGCAGCCGCGTCATCGCGTGCGCCACGAGCGGTGTGGCGGGCGCGGGCTTGGCCACTACGCTGTTGCCCGCGACCAGTGCCGCGGTGATCTGGCCGGTGAAGATGGCCAGTGGGAAATTCCAGGGGCTGATGCACACGAACACGCCGCGGCCGTGCAACGAGAGCGTGTTGCGCTCGCCGGTCGGCCCGGGCAGCTGCAGCGGGGCGCCGAACAGCTCACGCCCGCGCGCGGCGTAATAGCGGCAGAAATCCACCGCTTCCCGCAGCTCCGCCAGCGCATCGGGGAGCGTCTTGCCGGCCTCGCGCACCAGCAGGCTCAGGAACAGTCCGCGCCGTTGCTGCAGCAGCTCCGCGGCCCGGTCCAGGCAGGCGGCGCGCTGCGCCGCCGGCGTGGCATTCCAGGCGAACTGCGCGGCGGCGGCCGCTGCCATCGCGTCGCGGATCTCATCCGCCGTGGCATCGCGGGTCAGGCCGACGGTGACGCTCGTGTCGGCCGGTGAGGTCACCGGGACGCTCAGGTCGCGCGCGCTGCGGCCGCTCAGGATCGGGCCGCCGACATGGCTCTGGTGCGCGTGCGCATTCACTTCCGCGGCGAGCGCCGCGAGCGCCGCCGGATCCCCGAAGTCCTCGCCCTCGGAGTTGGCGCGCTCGGCGCCGAACAGCGCGAGCGGCTCACGCACCCGCGCTGCCTGCGGATCCGGCGCCGTGAGGGAGGAGATCGGATCGCGCACCACCTGCTCCACCGGAATCTGTGGATTCATGAACTGATGCACGAACGAGCTGTTGGCGCCGTTCTCCAGCAGCCGCCGCACGAGATACGGCAGCAGCTCCTCGTGCGTGCCCACCGGCGCGTATACGCGCACCGGCGGCAGGTCGGGAACTTCCGCGCGCGCGGCATCGTACAGCGCCTCGCCCATGCCGTGCAGACGCTGGAACTCGTACACCGCGCCCGGTGGGGCAAGCTCGAGCACCGCGGCCACCGTGTAGGCGTTGTGAGTGGCGAACTGCGGATAGATCACCTCACGCGTGGCGAACAGGTGCTGGGCACACTCGAGGTAGCTCGCATCCGTCGCCGCCTTGGAGGTGTAGACCGGAAAGCTGGCGAGCCCGCGCTCCTGCGCGCGCTTGATCTCACTGTCCCAGTAGGCGCCCTTGACCAGGCGCACCGTCATGCGCCGGCCGCTGGCACGCGCGAGCTGCGCCACCCACTCGAGTACCAGCGGGGCGCGGCGGCCATAGGCCTGCACCGCCAGCCCCAGCCCGTCCCAGCTGCGCGTCAGCACATCGCGGGCCAGCGTCTCCACGATGTCGAGCGACAGATCCAGCCGGTCCGCCTCCTCGGCGTCGATGGTGAAGCCGATGCCGGCGAGCGCCGCGCTGCGCGCCAGCTCCACCATGCGCGGCGCGAGCTCCTCGTGCACCCGTTCGATCTGCAGCTGACTGTAGCGCGGCTCGAGCGCCGAGAGCTTCACCGAGATGCCGGAGCGCTGGTGCGTGCTGCCGCCGGCCCGCGGCTTGAGCGCGTCGATCGCGTGCGCGTAGGCCTCGAAGTAGCGCTGCGCGTCCGCCTCGGTGCGCGCGCCCTCGCCGAGCACGTCGAAGGAGCACAGGGCGAGCTCCGGATCGCTGCGACCGCGCGCCAGCGCCGCGTCGATGGTCTCGCCGACGATGAACGCGTCGGCGAGCAGCTGCATCGACTGGCGCAGCGCCGCGCGCACCACCGGCGCGACCAGCGGCTTGGCGATCTGCGCTGCCGAGAAGCCCCCCGAGAGCTCCCCCAGCACGTCAGGCAGCAGCCGGCCGGCGGCGCCGAGCAGCGTGAAGCCGGTGCGCAGCAAAAAATCGGTATCGCCCGGCACGCCGGCGTCACGCACGGTGGCGAGGCGCTCGGCGATCAGCTGATCGGCGCGCCTCGGGTCGGGCGTGCGCAGCAACGCCTCCGCCAGGCTCATCAGCGCCTTGCCCTGCACGCTGTCGAGCGGGAACTGCTCGAGCATCCGGTCGACCAGCGGACGCGAGCGCTTGTCCGCGCGTGCCACCTCCACCCAGCGGGCGGCGCGCACGCTCGCGGACTCGAGCGCGTCGTGCACCCGGGTGAGGTCGCCGAGGGCCTCGCCGGAGGCATCCGCCTCGGAGCGCAGCGTCGCGGCCCGCAGCCGCTCCCGCAGCGCCGCGAGCACCTGCGCGCCACTCGCCTTCCCGGCCGCCCCCGTCATTGGTTCGGTCCGCATCGGTCCCTCTAGCCGGCCAGCACCTGCGCGACCGCGCGCGCGAAGTACTGGAGGTTCTCGCGCCGCAGGCCGGCAATGTTCATGCGGCTGTCGTCGGTCATGTACACGTGATGGCGCTCGCGCAGCGCACGTACCTGCCCGGTGTCGATGCCGAAGAAGGAGAACATGCCGCGCTGTGTGGCGATGAAAGCGAAATCGCGCCGTGGGCAATGCTCGCGCAGCTGCTCGACGACCGCGTGCCGCAGGCCCTGGATGCGGCGGCGCATGCCCTCCACCTCCTCCAGCCACTGCCGGCGCAGGTTCTCCTCGGTAAGGATTGCGTGCACGATGGCGGCGCCGTGATCCGGCGGCATCGACCAGATGCCGCGTGCGAGGCGCACCAGCTGGCTGAGCGCCGCGTCCGCCGCCGTGGGCGATTCGCTCACCAGGTGCAGCGCGCCGGTGCGCTCGCGGTACAGGCCGAAGTTCTTCGAGCACGAGACCGCGCACACCACCTCGGGAAGCTCGGCGCAGAACAGCCGCAACGCGAACGCGTCCGCGTCGAGGCCCTCGCCGAGTCCCTGGTAGGCCATGTCGATGAAGGGCAGCAGCTGGCGGCGCTTCACGAGTGCGAGCACCTCGCGCCACTGCGCCTGCGACAGATCGGCCCCGGTCGGGTTGTGACAAGAGGCATGCAGCAGCACCACTGCCCGTGCCGGCAGCCGCTCGAGCGCGGCCATCATGGCCGCGAACTGCACCCCGCCGCTGGCGGGATCGAAGTACGGGTAGGGCTCGAGCTTCAGCCCGCTGCCGGTGAGCAGCGGACCGTGGTTCGCCCAGGTGGGCGTGCTCACGTGCACCACGGAATCCGGGGAGGCCGCGCGGATCAGCTCTGCCCCGAGACGCAGCGCTCCGCAGCCCCCCGGCGTCTGCATGCTGCGCACCCGTCCGGCGGTGAGTGCCGGATGCGCCGCTCCGAGCACCAGCTGCTCCAGCGCGCGGTTGAACTCCGCGCTGCCGGCCGACCCTACGTAGCTCTTGCTGGTCTGCCGCGCCAGCAGCTCGCCTTCGGCCTGCTTGACGGTGGCGAGCACCGGCGTGTCGCCGCGCTCATCGCGATAGACGCCGATGCCCAGATCCACCTTGCGCGGGTCGGGGTCGGCACGAAAGGCCGCCATCAGGCGGAGAATCGGATCGGCAACGACGGGCTCGAGACGCTCGAACATGCGCTGACTCCGTTTGAGCTTGTGACGTCCAGCGCGGCGAGTGCCCGCTTGCGCGCTGCCGCGAATCAGCCCTGCGGCGCGCGGGGGTGCAATTGTAGATCACCTGCCGTCGGTGCGGCGGACTGCACGTCTATTTCTGGTGGCCCGCCGACACGACCCCCCAGGGGCTGCCGCCGACGGGGATACGCGCGTCGATGTGGCCCGAAGTCAGGTCGATGACGGAAATATCGCCCGAGGAACCATTGGCGGTGTAGGCCTTGCGGGCGTCGTGGCTCAGTACCACGCCCCAGGGACGCTGTCCGACCTTGTCGAACGTGCGCAACGTCCGGCCGCTCTGCGGATCGACCTCGAGCAGCGCGCCGAAGCGGCCGGTGGTGACGTAGAGCCGCCGGCCGTCGCTCGCCATGCCCATGGGACGCACCACCCCGGGATCGCCGAGGGAGATGGTCTGCACGACCCGGTAGTCGTCGGTGCTGAAGACCGTGAGCGCCGCAGAAGACTCGTCGGTCGCGTAGCCGCGGTGGGTGCGCTCCGTGAGCAGGATGGCGCGCGGGCGCTTCCCGGTCGGGATCTGTGCGATGACCTTCATGCTGCGCGCCTCGACCACGTAGACGCTGTTGGCGCTCTCGCAGGCGACGTACACGATGCGGTCGTCGCGGCTGACCGCCACGCCCTCGGGCTCTGCACCGACCGCCACCGCCGCTCGCAGCGTCCCCCGCATGAGATCGATGACCGACATCATGCCCGTGTCCTCGTTGGACACGTACAGCAGCTTGCCGTCGTGCGACAGCGCGAACGCTTCCGGATCCGCACCGCTCGGATAAGTACTGATCAGTTTCTGCGACGCCAGGTCGACGACGCCGATGCCGTCGTAGCGCCGGTCGGGCGGCGGGAGTTGCCGCTCATCCACGTTGGGACCGGCGATGACCGAGCCCGACAGCGCCACGTAGAGACGCTTGTGGTCCGGCGATACCTGGATGCCGCGCGGGCGCTTGCCGACGGCGATGCGGGTCACGACGGCGGCGTGCAGCGGATCGACCACCAGCACGTTCCCGCCGGTCTCATCGGAGACGTACAGGTTTTCCGCGAACGACGGCGCATCGGCGGCGGGTGCGCCCGGCGCGCTGAGAAACAACATCGCCACTACGCCCGCTGCGCCTGATAGCGGCCAGCGGCCGCGCGCCAGGAGTCTGCTCATGATGGAAGAGTTCCGCATCGCCTCACGGCCGGCAGCCAAGATATCACCGTGCGCCTGCACCCCGCACCGCACCGCAGCGCGGCGCGGCGCGGCGGCTGCCCGCCGGGCCGTTTTTCTTAACACCGATTGGTCTGGCCGCCATGGCACGCTTCCTTATGATGGACGGTCATTTGCTCGCTGCCGCATGAGGAGCACGACGATGAGAAGGTCGAAACCCCTGACGCGCACGCTCCTGTCCCTGGTCGCCGCCGTGCTGTTACTGCCCGCGGCCCGGGCGGCGGAGTTCGGGGCAATCGTGGGCGTGGTGAGGAACGCTGCCGGAGGACCGGTGGCGCAGGCAACCGTGACCGCCGTGCGGGTCGACGGCAGCGGCACGCGCGCGGCGATCTCAGGCAGCGACGGCGTGTACTCCTTCGCCGATGTGCCTCCGGGCGTCTGGGCGGTCACCTCGGAAGCGGGAGGTACCAGCGTGACGGCGCCCTCAGTCAGCGTCGTGGCGGGCAAGGCCACGCGTTATGACGTGGTGTTGAATGTTGCCGCTCCGGCAGGCCCGGCGGTGGCCGCCGCCACCGCTCCTGCCGCAGCGCCTGCGGCTGCTGCCGCGCCGCCGACGCTTGCGCAGACGGTCGCGCAGGAAGTCGCCAAGCTCGTGCCCGAAGCGCTGCAGGCGCCCCCGCCTGCCCCCGCGAACGACACGCAGACGCCCTTCGCCGTCGGCTATCTCGGCTGGATGAACGGCACTCCACGCGAGAACTCGCCCATCTTCGACACCAAGTTCTTCACGCCGGACATCCGCTTAGACGTGAACTACCTGCAGGACTTCAACCACCCGGTGGACCACACCATCGTCGGCTCCACCGAGGAATTCCGCTCGGGCGAGTTTCAGCTCGAGCAGGTGAGCTTCGGCGGTGACTTCCACTGGGAGAACGTGCGCGCCCGCTTCCTGTCGATGTTCGGAATGTATGCGGTAACCACTCCGCGCAACGACGCCAGCCTCGGCGTCGGCCAGTGGGACCTGCAGGGCGCCTACAAGTACCTTTCCGAGGCGAATGCCGGCTATCACTGGGACGTGAATCACGGGCTCAACGTCGATGCCGGCATCTTCCTCTCGTACATCGGGCTGTTCAGCTACTACAACTACGATAACTGGGTCTATCAGCCCTCGTTCGTGTCCTCCAACACGCCGTGGTTCTTCAACGGCCTGCGCGTGCAGTGGTTCCCGACGCAGACCCTGAAGATCGAGCCCTGGCTCATCAACGGCTGGCAGTCTTACGCCAAGTTCAACAGTCATCCGGGTTTCGGCGGACAGATCCTGTGGATCCCGAACGACACGCTCAAGCTGGTCTTCAACAGCTACGGCATCGGACAGGACAACCTGGCGAGCGGCAGCGGCTATCCCGCCAACGGCGGCAACCCCAACGCGGCGATCGGCCTGCCCAACCCGGGCGGCACCTACGTCAACTATGCCAACGTGACGCGCGTGCACGAGGACGACAGCGTCGTGTGGAAGTACTACGACGCGGCCAACAGCGGCGGCGGCGGTGCGGGCATCTCGCGGATGGCCATGTCCTTCACCGCGGACCTGGGGTGCGAGTACGGCGGGGGCGTGCACTGCTCGCACGGGCCCAACAAGGCCAACTTCTTCGGCCTGATGCTCTACGACCGCACCTGGTTCGACCACAATATCTACGCGGTGACGCTCGGCGGTGGCTTCATGAACAACCCCGGCCGCTACCTCGCGCTCATTCCACCGATCAATGGCGCAACCGCCGTGTCAGGGACGCCGTACTTCACGACGAATCCCGGACAGAGGCTGTACCAGTGGGACTCGCAGCTCAACTTCCAGTACATGCCGAAGGACTGGATCACCTGGTGGACCGAAGTCACGTTCCGCCATTCCGACGTTCCCTACTGGTCAGGTCCCGGTGGCGTGACTCCGCCCACCGGCAACACCGGCTCGCCTTCGAGCTTCGTGTGCAATAACGGCTCGGTGATCGGCGCGGACGGTTGCGCCGGCGCGGGCGGTGTGTGGTTCCCGGATCTGCGCACCCGCGAGGTCGTCTGGGGCGCCGGGATCCTGGTCAAGTTCTAAAGGTCAAGTAAAGGTCAAGCTCGGCCGGCCAGTTTGAGCGGCGGCGCGGCGGCTGCGCGTCACAAAAAGGGCGGCCGCTGCAGGCCGGTGTGCGCCGCGGGCGCTCGGCGGATGACGCCGCGCCTCAAAGACGACACAAGTCCCACCGCGCCCCCGCAGGCGTGATAAGTTACGTTGCCCGCTTCACAGAGAGCCTGCCAGCGCACATGTCCCAAAGCCCCCGTCGCGAGCGCGCTCCGCTGGTGTGGAGCAACGTGCTGATGTTCGCGGGCACCTTCGTCGCGGCGGCGATCCTGGTGCCCTGGTACGGTCTGACGCACGGCTTCACCGCAGCGGACGTCGGCGTGGCTGCCTTCTTCCTCATCGCCAACGGCATGGCGGTCACGGCCGGCTACCATCGGCTGTGGGCACACCGCACCTACGAGGCGCACTGGTCGCTGCGGCTGCTGTACCTGGTGTTCGGCACGATGGCGCTGCAGAACAGCGCCTTCGCCTGGTGCAGCGGGCATCGCGCCCATCACCTGCACGTCGACGACGAGGACCTCGACCCGTATTCGGCACGGCGCGGCTTCTGGTTCTCGCACATCGGCTGGATGCTGCGCGAGTACCCGAGCGGCAAGTTCGACTACAGCAATATCCCCGACCTGAAGAAGGACCCGATGCTGGCGTTCCAGCACCGCTACTACGTGCCACTGGCGCTCGCCGCCAACTTCGGGCTGCCGGTGATCGCCGGGCTCATCTTCCACGACGTCTGGGGGATGCTGATCCTTGCCGGTGTGCTGCGCCTGGTGTGGAGCCATCACGTCACCTTCTTCATCAATTCGTTCGCCCATATGTGGGGCCGCCGGCCGTACACCGAGGACAACTCGGCGCGCGACAATCCCGTGCTCGCGGTCGTCACCTACGGCGAGGGCTATCACAACTTCCACCACATGTTCGCGCACGACTACCGCAACGGCGTGCGCTGGTGGCAGTGGGACCCGACCAAGTGGCTGATCGCCGCGCTGCAGGCGTTCGGCCTCACCCGGCGCCTCAAGCGCACGCCGGTGTTCCAGATCCAGCGCGCGCTGCTCGCCCTGCAGTTCACGCGCGCGCACGCACGGCTGGCGCACCTGCCGCTGTCGCGTGCCGCGCATCTCGAGCCGCTGCGG
Organism: Steroidobacteraceae bacterium; assembly: GCA_036008385.1. Classification (GTDB taxonomy): domain Bacteria; phylum Pseudomonadota; class Gammaproteobacteria; order Steroidobacterales; family Steroidobacteraceae; genus 13-2-20CM-66-19. The sequence continues at coordinate 54,723 of DASYNX010000075.1, read as the reverse complement.
GCGCGCATCGCGCATGAATACGAGAGCTTCCTGGCGGCGCTCACCGAGTGGGCGCGGGTCAAGGAGCAATGGCTCGGCGAGAAGAAGCGCGCGATGCTCGAGCAGTGGGAGCAGGTCGACCTGCAGCGCACCCTGCGCGACATCGAGCGGCAGCTCTCGCGGCAGCGGCGGCGCATGCGCGTGCTGCAGGCCCAGCTCGCCTAGTCGATTGGCCGAAACGGCCTGCGGCCGTTTCGGCAGGCCAACCGAGCGACCTCGTTCTAACCCGCCCCGACCCTGGCACGTGCTGTGCCGTTCGTGCACCATGGACCTCATGGGGCGCATCTTCGAAGTCAGAAAGCACACCATGTTCGCGCGCTGGAACCGCATGGCGAAGCAGTTCGCGCGCATCGCCAAGGACATCACCATGGCGGTCAAGTCCGGGGGCGCCGATCCGGGCAGCAATCCGACGCTGCGGCGGACCATCCAGAATGCGCGCGCCGTCAACATGCCGAAGGAAAAGATCGAGGCCGCCATCCGGCGCGCCGCCGGGCGCGATGCCGCCAACTACCAGCAGGTGCTCTACGAGGGCTACGCGCCCCACGGCGTGGCGTTGCTGGTCGAGACCGCCACGGACAACCCGACGCGCACCGTCGCGGCCGTGCGCAACATCATCACCAAGGGCGGCGGCAATCTCGCCACCAGCGGCAGCGTCAGCTTCCTGTTCCGCAAGATGGGGGTATTCCGCCTCGACCCCGCGGGCATCGACCAGGACGATCTCGAGCTGTATCTCATCGATCACGGCCTCGATGAGATGGGCGAAAGCAGCGGCGACAAGGGTGAGCCGCAACTGGTGATCCGCTGCGCGTTCGGCGACTTCGGCCGGTTGCAGGAAGCGCTCGAGGCGCGCGGCATCACGCCGCTGTCGGCTGAGCACGAGTTCATCTGCACCGTGCCCACCGAGCTGCCGGAGGAGCAGACGACCGAGGTGCTCACGGTCATCGACCGGCTCGAGCAGGACGACGACGTGCAGAAGGTCTTCCACACCCTCGCCTGAGCCGCGAACGTGCACCCGTACCGCATCGAGCCCGCCCGGATCACCGACATGGCGCTGCTCGCGGCGATGTCGCACGAGCTCATCGAAGCGGGGCTCAAGCCGAGCTGGGGCGCGGGCCGCATCGGCTGGCACGTGCGCGACCCCGACAGCGTCGTGCTGACTGCGCGCCTCGGGCTCACGCTGGCCGGGTTTGCGATCATGCGCTACGCGGACGACGCTGCGCACCTCAACCTGCTCGCCGTCGCTCCCGCGCACCGCCGCCGCGGCATCGCCCGGCGCCTGGTTTTCTGGCTCGAGGAGACCGCGCTCACCGCCGGCACCTTCGTCGTCGGGCTCGAGCTGCGCGCCGGCAATGAGGCTGCCCGCGCCTTCTACCATGCGCTCGGTTACCACGAGCTCGTGCGCATCCCGGGTTATTACCAGGGCGTGGAGTCGGCGATCCGCATGGTGCGTGATGTACGCGCCAGCCGTGCCGGCGCGCCGGGAACTCAGCGGCAAATGCCCTGAGCCCGCCCGTTACGGCGCGAGCTGGTAATCGAACTGGTAGGCGTGCGCGCCGTCGCTCGCGACCGTGATGGTCATCGTTCCGCTGATCCCGCGCAGCTCGCCCGTGCCCGAATCCGGCACGACCGCGATCGATGAGACCGGCTTGCCGCGCGCCATGCTGGCGCTGTGCTGCAGGACGAAGCCGCCGGTACGCCCCTGGAGCTTGCCCGTCACCCGCTCCAGGGCGACGTAGCCGGCCGATCCCGGCGTTTCCGTCTGGGTCGCGAGCATCTCCCCCTTGCCAGTGCCCTCGAGGTCGCCGTGATAGCGCTTGTCGATGGTCAGTCGGCCGAGGTTGGCTGCCCGCGCAATCTGGGTATCGTGCTTCTGCGGCGTGACCTTCACATCGAAGGGTCCGGCTGCGCGCTGGCTCATGGGGCGAGTCTCCTTCATGCGGTGTCAGTCCGGCATCGGCGTCATCTGTCCGGCGAGCGCATCCTCGAAGCCGAAGTTGCGCAGGTCGCGCACGCGCTGCGGAAACAGGATGCCGTCCAGATGATCCACCTCGTGCTGTACCACGCGGGCGTGGAAGCCTTCCACCGTGCGGTCGATCGGCGCGCCGTGTGGGTCGAATCCCTGGTAGCGCAGGTGGCGAAAGCGCGGCACGAGACCGCGCATCCCCGGCACCGACAGGCACCCCTCCCAGCCCTCATCCTGCTCGGCGCCGAGCGGGGTGACAAGCGGGTTCACGAGCACCGTATAGGGGACCGGCGTGAGGTGCGGGTAGCGCGGATTGTCCTTGAGCTCGAACATCACCACACGGGCGCTCACGCCGATCTGCGGAGCGGCGATGCCGGCGCCGTTCAGGTGGCGCATGGTGTCGTCCATGTCGGTGATCAGTTCAGCGAGCCCGGTGTCGAAGCGCGTCACCGGGGCCGCGACCGCTCGCAGCAGCGGTTCCCCCATCGTCAGCACGCGCCGGATGGCCATCGGTCAGGACTGCGCGGGCTGGCGGCGGGCCGCCGCCTCCACCACCACCGGAATCGACACGCGGTGATCGCGAAATACCAGCGCCGGCGCGCGCTGCGCACGCGCCACGGCGTCGGTCACCAGGTGGTGGTGCGGCGAGAGGTCGCATACCGGATCGGCGTTGGCCGCATCCCCGGTGAGCAGATACGCCTGGCAGCGGCAGCCGCCGAAGTCCTTGGATCGTTCCGGGCAGCTGCGGCAGGGCTCCTGCATCCACGCCTCGCCGCGGAAGCGATTGAAGGCCGCCGATTCGTACCAGATCGTGCCGATGTCCGCGGTGCGTACGTCGGGGAGGCTCAGCCCCGGCAGCATCCGGGCCGCATGACAGGGCATGGCGATGCCGTCGGGCGCGATGGCGAGAAACACCGAGCCGAGGCCTCCCATGCAGGCCTTGGGTCGCGTCTCGAAATAATCCGGCACCACGAAGTAGATCTGCATGCGAGCGCCCACGCGCTCGCGGAAGCGCTGCAGCACGCCCTCGGCGCGCTCGAGCTGCTCGCGGCTCGGCAGCAGCTGGTCGCGGTTGAGCCACGCCCAGCCGTAGTACTGGGTGTTGGCGAGCTCCACGTACTGCGCCCCGAACGCCTCCGCCATGGCGAGAATCTCGCCCACGTGATCGATGTTGAGACGGTGCAGCACCACGTTCAGCACCATCGGGTAGTCGTACTGGCGGATGAGCGCGGCAACCTTCGCCTTGAGCTCGAAGGTGCGGGTGCTGCTCAGGAAGTCGTTCATCTCGCGCGTGCTGTCCTGGAAGGAGAGCTGGATGTGATCCAGGCCCGCGGTCTTGAGCGCGCTGATGCGCGCCTCGCTCAGGCCGACCCCGGAAGTGATGAGGTTGATGTAGTACCCGAGCGCATGCGCCTCCGCCACGATCTCTTCCAGGTCCTCGCGCACCAGCGGCTCCCCACCCGAGAGTCCCAGCTGTACCGCGCCGAGCGCGCGCGCCTCGCGCAGCACCCGCAGCCAGTCCTCGGTCGCGAGCTCCGGCCCGACGCGCGCGAACTCCGTCGGGTTGTAGCAGAACACGCAGTGCAGCGGGCAGCGGTAGGTGAGCTCGAGGAGCAGCCACAGCGGCGGCCCCACGCCGTGCCTGGTCTTCAGCGGCAGCCCCCGCACGGGCGGCGCCGCGCCCGGGGCCGACAGCACGGGCTCGGGGCCGCCGGCGGCGCTCACTCGCGCAACTCCAGCCAGCGCTTCTCCAGCGCCAGCGCCACGAAGGCGCGCACATCGTCCGCCAGTCCCGTCACGCCGAAGACGCGCTCGAGATCGGCAACGATCTGCGCCACCGTGCTCACGCCGTCACAGCGGCTCATGATCGCGCCGGCGCTGCCGTTGAGCTTCACCATGCCTTCCGGATAGAGCAGCACGTGCGCCTCCTGGGCCGGCTCCCATTGCAGGCGCATGCCGTGCGCCACGGCGGGACGCGAGCTATCGGCGACGTCGCTCATGTCGTCACGCCGAAGGCGAGCGCCATGGCATCGTTCATCTGCCACAGGATGTCCAGCTTGAACTGCAGCACCTCGAGCGCGCGCGCCTGCGCCGCGCGCGTGCTGAAGCGCTCCAGCGTCAGCGCCAGTCCGAACTCGACGTCGCGCCGCGCGCGGCTGACGCGGCTCTGGAAGTAGCTGAGTCCCGCGCGATCGATCCACGGGTAGTGCTGTGGCCAGGAGGCGAGGCGCTGCTGGTGGATCTCCGGGGCGAACAGCTCGGTGAGCGAGGCGCACACCGCCTCCGGCCAGGGCGCGCGGCGCGCGAAATTCACGTAGGCGTCGACGGCGAAGCGCACGCCCGGCAGCACCTGCGCGAGGCTCTCCACCGCGGCGCGCTCGAGCCCCACCGCCTCGGCGAGGTGCAGCCACGACTCGATGCCGCCGGGATCCTCGCCGAAGCCATCGTGATCGAGAATGCGCTGCACCCAGTTGCGGCGTACGGCGCGCTCCTCACAGTTGGCGAGGATGGCCGCATCCTTGAGCGGGATGTTGATCTGGTAGTAGAAGCGGTTGGCCACCCAGCCGCGGATCTGCTCGGGCGTCGCCCGCCCGCTGTTGAGCATCAGGTTGAAAGGATGATGGATGTGATAGGCATGGCCGCGCTCGCGCAGCCGCAGCTCGAACTCCGCGCGCGTCCACGCGGCCTCGGTCACAGCTCGATCTCCAGCCCGTCCCAGGCAACTTCGATGCCACGGCGCGCGAGCTCGGCGCGCTGCGGCGAGTCCTCGTCGAGGATGGGATTGGTGTTGTTCACGTGGATGAGGATCCGGCGCGTGGCAGCGGGCAGCCGCCCGAGCCACTCCAGCATACCCCCGCGGCCGCTCTGGGGCAGATGGCCGATGTCGCGCGCCCGCTTGCGCGACACCCCTAGTGCGATCATTTCGTCATCGCTCCAGAACGTGCCGTCGATCAGCACGCAGGCCGCCTGCTCGAGCGCCTGCCACAGCGCAGGCTCCATCTCCCCGAGCCCCGGCGCATAGACCGCCGCGCGCCGCGTCGTCGCATCGCGCAGCACCAGCGCCACATTGTCGCCGGCCACCGGCGCCTCGCGGTGCGGCGAATAAGGGGCGGGCTTGCCGGGTACCGGGAGCGCGCGCCAGCTGACGCCGGCGACTCCGTCGACGCTGAACTCACACCCGTCGGGCGTGATGCTGCGCCGCTCCACTCCGCAGTAGTGTCCCAGCACCCCGAAGATCGGGTGTCCACCCGTCAGGTCCGCGTGGACATTGTCGGTGCACCACACCGGCAGCGGCGCGGCGGATTCGCGCAGCATGAGCAGGCCCGCGGTGTGATCGACCTGCCCGTCGACCAGCACGATGGCCGCGATGGCGCTGTCGCGTGGCGCGCGCGCCGGCTGCAGCTCGGGATTCGCGCGCAGCTGCGCGAGGATGTCGGGTGAGGCATTGACGAGCGCCCACGTGCCGCGCTCGCGGCCGCAGACGGCGATCGAGGATTGGGTCCGGGCCAGTGCCCGCACCTTGCCGGTGCGCACGCCCGAGCAGTTACGACAGTTGCAGTTCCACTGGGGGAAGCCGCCACCGGCGGCCGAACCCAGCACACGGATTTTCACGACGCCTTGAGACTCGCAAGGCGTCGGGGACTAAGGCGGTCCCCCCGCCCCAGGTTCCTGATCAGCGTCGGGCGATGTACATCGTGATTTCCATGCCGAAACGGAAATCAATCGCCTGTGGTACTTCCCAGCGCATGGTGCCGCTCCTTCATGATTCGCCGCAGCAAGATACCGGATCTGCCCGGCGAGGCAAAGTCCGCCTTCGATTATGTCAGCGATGCAGCCGTTCGGTCAGCGCTGGCAGGTGTGCGCCGGCCGGGAGCGGCGCTGCCGCGGCGGGGGTCTCGGTGCTCAGGGCGCGCGCGCCGGCGACGCGCCGCGTCAGGCGCTCGAGCGAGCGGCGCGCCGCGGCCTTGGCGATGTGCTTGCACCACAGCGGCTCGCGCTGGCCGCCCTGGCGCAGAAACTTGTCACAGTCGCAGGTCCAGAAGATGCGGTCATCCTCGGTCCTGAGCACCTGCACGGTGCGGCTGGGAAAACTGTAGGTCCCGAGGATTTCGTTCTGCGACTCGGGGCGCCGCCGAAAACGGATAGCCATGCAAAAAGACTAACCCACCTGGGCTGTGAATTGCTTGTGGATTACTTGTGTATATGAGGTTCACACCCGGTGGCTTGCGACCGCCGGTCGTGTGAAGTGAGCTACGAGGAGACGATCTTCGCCTTGATCGCCTCGTACTCCGCGTCGGTGATGAGCTTGGCTTCCAGCAGCTCGCGCGCTTCCTCCAGCCGTCGCACTGCATCACTCTCGCCGGCGCCGCCCATGGCGGATGCCGAAGTCACCTGAATCCCGCCCGAGCGCGCGCGCAATTCCTCCAGCTCGCGCACCCGGCGCTTCTCGCGCCACGCCTGGTCCTGACTCTGGCAGATGCGGTAAACCGCCTGCCCTTGCTCCTTGCGCAGGCCGCGGAACTCGAGGCGCTGCGAGCCCGGCGTGGCGAGCGAGGCGAGGTCGGTCGCCTTGCCGGCGCGCAGCGCCAGATCCGCGCTCAGCATGCCGACGCGCAGCGTGACCTCTTCCAGATCCTGCCAGCGGATGGTGGCGACGTCGAAGCCGCCGAGGAGCCTGCGGGTCAGCACGATCAGCCGGCTGCTCGTGGCGGCCACCAGCAGCCGCCGGTGCTGCAGCGCGAACAGCCGCATCTGGATGGCCCACGCCTCGAGGCTCTCGCCGGGGATCAGCACCGAACGCAGCTGCGCGAGCGGCTTGGCCACGCCGTCTTCGTCACCGGCCGTTGCGTTGCTCATGCCCGACCCCCTCGTCGCCTGCACTACTTCTTGTTGGCGACCTCGGCGCGAAACTCGCGCAGTTTCGCCTTGATGATGCGCGCGTTCGCCGGACCCATGCGGATCAGCAGCTTCTGTCCCGCGGAGCGACTCTCGAGGTTCGCATCGGCGTACTCGAACATTACCTTGGGCTGCACCAGCGGGATGGGCGCGGCCACCTCGGGCGCTGCCAGCAGGTGATCGATCACCTCCACCAGCCGGTCGTTGAAGTACTTGCCCGGGTAGCCGAGATCCTCATAAGCCTGCTGGAACAGCGGATAGAGCCGCTCGTACACCACCGCGAGCGCCTTGACATCGGCGCCCTGCACCACGCGCACGAGCGGCGCGTAGCGCTCGAAGTTGGCCGCGCTCAGCGTCGTCAGCTCGCCCTGAGTCGAGGTCGCGGCCTGCCCGGGAGTCGGCTTCACCGGCCGCAGCTCCACGGCTACCTTGCGGCGCGGCAAATTATCAACCGTCACGACGATGTGCCGCACGACGTTCTGCGGCACCAGGAACTGCGTGACGGAAGCGCGCCCGAGAACTCCGACGAGGGAGTCCTGCACGACCTGGTCGCTGTCATTGAGCGCCGGCAGGGCGACCGCCGCCTCACCCCGGATCGGGTTCGAGATCTGCGGCTCGCTCGGGGCGGCGGGCTGCGGCGCCATGGTGCGCGCGACCTCCGCCGGCGCGGCCGGCGCCTGCCGGGTGTGGTACCAGTACCAGCCGCCTGCGAGGACGCCGGCAGCGACGACGATGCCAATCAGCCAGGCAGTTTTGTTCCTGGCCTGATCTTCCAGGTCTTCCCACATCCGTCCGGCCCCCCGCACGTTCCCCGCAAAGTAGTAACTCTACTCCCCTTTTGGCCCGGGCTGCCCGTACGGGGTACAGCCCGAACGCCCGGGCGCCACTGTACGTTGTATGAATTCGCTCGCCGCCAACTCCTCGCGACCCCGCGCGTGTGCTTCAATCGCGCCATGCCAGCCGCCTTCCATCCAGCCGTCACCAACTGGTTCGAGCGCACCTTCGCAGCGCCCACGGACGCGCAGCGCGCAGCGTGGCCGGCGATTGCCGCGCGCGAGCACGTGCTCATTGCCGCCCCGACCGGCTCGGGCAAGACGCTGGCTGCCTTTCTCGCGGTGATCGACGAGCTGGTGCGCGCCGGGGTCGCCGCCGGCGGCCTTCCCGACGAGACCCGGGTGGTGTACGTCTCGCCGCTCAAGGCGCTCTCGAACGACATCCATCGCAACCTCGAGGCGCCGCTCGCCGGCATCCGCGCGGAGCTCAAGGCGCTCGGCCTGCCCGAGCTCGACATCCGCACCTTCGTGCGCACCGGCGACACGCCGCAGCGCGAGCGCGCCGCGATGCGCCGCCGCCCGCCGCACGTCGTCGTGACCACGCCGGAGTCGCTCTACATCCTCATGGGCTCGGAATCGGGCCGGCAGATGCTCGCGAGCACGCACACCGTGATCGTCGACGAGATCCACGCCATGGTTGGAGCTAAGCGCGGCGTGCACCTCGCGCTCACGCTCGAGCGGCTCGAGGCGCTCGCCGGCCGCAAGCTCGCGCGCATCGGGCTGTCGGCGACACAGAAACCGATCGAGGAGGTGGCGCGCTTTCTGGTCGGCACGCGCAACCTTCGTGCCGACGGCAGCGCCGCCTGCACCATCATCGATTCCGGCCATGTGCGCGAGCGCGACCTGCAGCTGGAAATACCGGCTTCACCGCTCGAGGCGGTCATGTCCGGGGAGGTGTGGACGCAGGTGTACGACCGCCTGGCGGAGCTGGTGGGCGAGCACCGCACCACGCTGGTCTTCGTGAACACCCGCCGCCAGGCGGAGCGTCTCGCGCGGCACCTCTCCGAGCGCTTAAGTGCCGAGCACGTCACCGCGCATCACGGCAGCATGGCGCGCGAGTCGCGGCTCGAGGCGGAGGCGCGCCTCAAGCGCGGGGAGCTGCGCGCGCTGGTCGCCACGGCCTCTCTCGAGCTCGGGATCGACATCGGTGAAGTGGATCTGGTCTGCCAGCTCGCCTCGCCGCGCTCGATCGCGGCCTTCCTGCAGCGCACCGGCCGCTCCGGGCATTCGATCGGCGGCACGCCCAAGGGCCGGCTGTTCCCGCTGTCGCGCGACGACCTGGTCGAGTGCGCGGCGCTGCTCGCGGCGGTGCGGCGCGGCGAGCTCGATCGCCTCCACCTGCCGGCGAAGCCTCTCGATGTGCTGGCGCAGCAGATCGTCGCCGAGGTGGCCGCGCGCGAGTGGGACGAGGAGGGTTTGCTTGCGCTGCTGCGCGGCGCGTGGCCGTACCGCGAGCTGACGCGCGCGGAGTTCGACGACATCGTCGCCATGCTGGCGCAGGGTTACAGCACGCGCCGCGGGCGCCACGGCGCGCTCATCCACCACGATGGCGTGAATCACCGGCTGAAAGGGCGCCGCGGCGCGCGGCTCACCGCCATCACCTCCGGCGGCACGATTCCCGATAGCGCCGACTACCAGGTCATCCTCGAGCCGCAGGCGCAGTTCGTCGGCACGGTCAACGAGGACTTCGCCGTCGAGAGCCTGCAGGGGGACATCTTCCAGCTCGGCAACGTCTCCTACCGCATCCTGCGCGTCGAGCAGGGACGCATCCGGGTCGAGGATGCGCGCGGGGAGCCGCCCTCGATTCCGTTCTGGCTCGGCGAGGCGCCAGGCCGGACTGATGAGCTGTCGGCCAGCGTCTCGAGGCTGCGCAGCGAGCTGGCGTCGCAGCTCGATGAGGGGATCGAGGCGGCGAGCGCGTGGCTGGTCGACTCGGTCGGGATCAGCCTTGCTGCCGCCGGGCAGCTGGTCAGCTATCTGGCGGCGGCGCGCGCCGCCCTCGGCGCGCTCCCGACCCAGCGGACACTCATCTTCGAGCGCTTCTTCGACGAAGCCGGCGGCATGCAGCTCGTCATCCACTCGCCCTTCGGCAGCCGCATCAACCGCGCCTGGGGGCTGGCGTTGCGCAAGCGCTTCTGCCGCTCGTTCAACTTCGAGCTGCAGGCGGCCGCGACCGAGGACAGCATCGTGCTGTCGCTCACCACCGCGCACAGCTTCGAGCTCGCCGAGGTCGCGCGCTACCTGCATTCCAACACGGTGCGGCCGCTGCTCACTCAGGCGCTGTGCGCCGCGCCGATGTTTCCGGTGCGCTGGCGCTGGAGCGCGGCGATCGCACTCGCCCTGCCGCGCTTCCGCGGTGGCAAGAAAGTCCCGGCGCCGCTCGCGCGCATGGCGGCGGAGGACCTGCTCGCCGCGGTGTTTCCCGACCAGGTGGCGTGCGCCGAGAACCTGCCGGGGGAGCTCGAGATTCCCGATCATCCGCTGGTGCGCCAGGCCATCCGCGACTGCCTCGAGGACGCCATGGACGCCGCCGGACTCGAGCGACTGCTGCGGGCGCTCGAGTCCGGCGCCATCGAGGTGCTGGCGCGCGACCTGACCGAGCCCTCCCCGCTCGCACTCGAGGTGCTGTCGGCGCGACCCTACGCCTTCCTCGACGACGCGCCGCTCGAGGAGCGCCGCACGCAGGCGGTGATGAGCCGCCGCTGGCTCGATCCGCAGAGCGCCGCCGACATCGGCAAGCTCGACGCCGAGGCAATCCAGCGGGTGCGGGACGAGGCGTGGCCCGACGCCGCCAACGCCGATGAGCTGCACGATGCGCTGCTGTGGCTCACCTTCTGTACGTCCGCCGAAGCCGCCCGCGATCGGGCCTGGCCGCAGTGGCTGGCCGAGCTCGCCGCACAGCGGCGCCTCACGCAGCTCGATACCGGCGACACGCGGCTATGGGTTACGGCGGAGCGGCTGCCGCTGTTCCAGGCGCTCTATCCGGGGCTGCGCTCCCAGCCTCTCCCGGTGACGCCCGCCGGCCACCCGCGCGCGTTCACTGCGGAGACGGCCCTGGTCGAGATCGTGCGCGGACGCCTCGAGGGCCTCGGGCCCACGACCGCGCAGGCGCTCGCCGCATCGCTCGCCCTGCCGGTGCCGCGCATCGAGACGGCGCTCGCGGCGCTGCAGGCGGAGGGCTTTGCGCTGCGCGGCGCGTTCACCGCGCAGGGCGTGCTCGCGAACGAATGGTGCGAGCGCCGCCTGCTCGCGCGTATCCACCGCTACACGGTGAAGCGGCTGCGTGCGGAAATCGAGCCGATCGAGGCGCGCGACTTCCTGCGCTTCCTCCTCGAATGGCAGCGCGTGACGCCCGCGGGCCGCATGGAAGGGCCCGATGCGGTCGGTGCGATCCTCGCGCAGCTCGAGGGCTTCGAGGCACCGGCGAGCGCCTGGGAAACGGAGCTCCTCCCGAGCCGCATCAGCGAGTACGAGCCTGCGTGGCTCGATGAGCAGTGCCTCGCCGGGCGCTTCGTGTGGACGCGGCTCAGTCGGCGACGCAGCGACCCGGAGCGCGGCGCCTCACCGGTGCGGGCCACCCCGATCGTGCTGCTGGCGCGCCGGCACCTGCCCCTCTGGTCGACGCTCTCTGATGCACCGGACCCGGCTCACCTCTCGGACCGCGCGCAGCGGGTGCTGACTCTTCTCACCGCGCACGGCGCGTCGTTCTTCGATGAGGTCGCGGCCGGCAGCCGGCTGCTGCCCACGCAGGCCGAAGAAGCGCTCGCGGAGCTCGTCGCACTCGGGCTGGTCAACTCCGACAGCTTCGCCGGACTGCGGGCACTACTGGTGCCCTCTGATCGCCGCCGGCCCGCGATGGGAGGCCGCCGGCGCCGGCGCCTCGCGCTGTTCGGCATGGATGCCGCGGGACGCTGGTCGAGAATCACGCGTCCCGCAGCGGTCGATGCTGCGCCCCCCGGGCGGGTAGCGGGGAGCGCGGCGGCGGCCGAGCGCGCGCGCGACGAGGAGACCATCGAGCACGTGGTACGCACGCTGCTGCGCCGCTGGGGGGTGCTGTTCTGGCGACTGCTGGTGCGCGAGGCAGACTGGCTGCCGCCGTGGCGCGATCTGCTGATGTGCTGCCGGCGGCTCGAGGCGCGTGGCGAGATCCGCGGCGGTCGCTTCGTAGCCGGATTCACCGGCGAGCAGTACGCGCTCCCCGAAGCCATAACGCTGCTGCGCGAGGCGCGCCGCCGGGCACCCGACGGCCATTACGTCTCGCTCTCCGGCGCCGATCCGCTCAACCTCGTCGGGATCCTCACTCCGGGCGCACGGCTGCCTTCGCTCAGCGGCAATCGCCTGCTGTACCGCGACGGTCTGCCGGTGGCGCTGCTCGCGGGCGGGGAAGTGACCTTCCTCGCCGAGATGCCGCCGCAGGAGCAATGGGAAGCGCGCAATCTGCTGTTGCGGCGGCAGGTGCCGGCGGTGCTCGCCGACCTTGCCTGAGCGGGCTCAGGTCTTCTTGTGCTCCTCCTGCCACTTCTTCACGGCGGCCATGGTGTTCTCGACGTGCTTGTCGGGAGCCATGGCAGTGTAGGAGTAGATGATCATGCCGTTGGGGGCGATCACGTAGGAGGTGCGGTTCGCATACTCGGGGTGAGTGGGCAGCACGCTGTCGTAGGCCTTCATGATGCTGCCGTCGGCATCGGAGGCCACGGCGAACTTGTTGCGGCACTCGCTGACGGAGAACTTGTCGAGCTTGTCGATCGGATCGTGCGAGACGCCGATGACGGTGGCGCCCAGCTTGTGGAACTCGTCGGTGGCCTCGGCGAACAGGTGTGCCTCGACCGTGCAGCCCGGCGTGAAGGCCGCCGGATAGAAATACAACACCACCGGCCCCTTCCTGAGCGCGTCGGCGAGCGAGAACTTGAACTCCTTGCCGGCGAGCGTCGCCTGGGTGTCGATGGCAGGCGCCTTGGCCCCATCGGGCAGAGCGGCGTAGACGGGAATCGAGCTCAGCAGGGCAAGCGCAGACACGAGTGCAGGTCGCATGTTCGGCTCCCTTTGGGAGATTGAGGTCTTCAGGCCCCTGGAGGGCCGCCATCATCGGACAACGGGCAGCGCTGCGCCAGTAGCGGCGGGTGCTCACCGTTCCTGCGCGTAGCCGACCAGCTCGACGTAGCCGCGCCCGCGGACGCTGCGACCGGCACGTTGTCCCGCGACGTCGACGGCGCCCTCCCAGTAGCGCGGCGTGGTCGCGAGCTCCTGATCGGCCAGCACCGGGCGCACGCTCACATCGAGCGCGAGCTGCGGCACCTGCAACCGCCAGCCCGCCGGGTAGCGCTCGCCGCGGGCGTTGCGCCATTCGCCGGTCACGTCGATGGCGACATCCGCGCTCGCGAGCGGGTGCGCGTCCGCGCCGGCCTGCGCCGGCGTCCAGGTGCCGGCGCTGTGCGGATCGCGGCGGCCATCCCGATCGCGCAGCGCGTAGAACATCAGTGCGCTGCCATCGTCGAGCTGCAGGGCAAACCAGTCCCAGCCAGCCTGCCGTGCGCCGAGCGCACCGCTCCCCCACTCGCGATCGAGCCAGGCAGCGCCGCGCACCTCGAGCGGGCGGCCGTCGCGCAGCAGCCGCCCGCGCACATCGAGGCGCGGGATCGAGTAGTAGTAGCTGGCGGCCGACGGCTCGTCCGACTTGCGCGACAGCCCGGCCTCGCCGTTGAGCACGGGTGCGCCGCGCGGCTCGAGCGTCAGCTCGATCTCGTAGCCGGGCTGCGCCGCCTGCAGCGTCCAGCCGGCACCGGCGGCGACCGCTGCCTGTGCGAGCGACCAGTCATCGATCCACACCCGCAGCGGCGCGCTGTGCGCACCGGCGAGGCCGAGCGCTTCGCGGCTGAGCTTCTGCATGAAACGAAATCGCCCGCGCGCGACGTCCGTGACCGCGAAGTGCGCCATGTAGAGTGTGCGCGTGCGCCAGGCGGATGAGGCCGGCGGCGCATCGCCGGCGAGGGGCGGCGCGAGCGCAAAGCGGAAGAACGTCAGCTCGAAGCCGAAGCGCTCGCCGCTCGTGGCATCGAGATTGCCGGTGACGTACCACCACTCCTGCCGGAACTCGGGGTGTGGCCCGTGGTCGCGCGGGAACACGAACGGCCGCACCTCGAGCGCCTGGGCAAACTCCGCCGGCGGCGCGCCGGTAAAGCGCTCGGGCAGTGGCGCCGCCGGCGCGCCGGCCGGCAGCAGCGCGGCGCTGATTGCCACCAGCGCTCGCCGCAGTGCGCGCGCGCCGATCACTCACTCCTCCCGCAGACCGCCGGCGAGCGCCAGACGGGCGCTGCGCCAGGCGGGGTAGAGGCCGGCGGCGAGCGCCGCGGCGAGGGCGAGCCACAACGCATTGGTGAACTGCGCCGGCTGCAGATGCAGGTCGATGTGCCAGCCGAACGCGCGCCGGTTGATGACCTCCGTGAGCACCAGCGAGGTCAGGAGCCCCGCGGGGATGGCGGCGAGCAGCGCCGCGAGGCCCATGAAGGTGGTCTGCGCGAGGACCAGCAGCGCGGTCGCGGCAGGCGTGAGTCCCAGCGTGCGCAACAGTGCCAGCTCGCGCGTGCGCTCGAGCTCCCAGGCGAGCAGCGCGCTCAGCAGCCCCACCGCCGCCACCCCCGCGGCGAGCCAGTAGAGCACCCGGGTGATCACGAAGGTCCGCTCGAAAATGCGCATCGACAGGGCGCGCAGGTCGGCGTTGGAGCGGATGAGCAGTGCCTGGCGGCCGTGCGTCGCCGCGCGCAGCGCGCTCACCATCTGCGCCGCGGACGCCGTCGGGACGAGGTAGATCCCGAGAGCGGCAATGCCGTCGTCGCTCCACCAGCGCCGGTATTGCGCCAGGTCCATGAGCACCTCGCCGCGGTCGTTGCCGTATTCGCGGTATACCCCGGCCACGGTGAACGACCTCGGGCCCGAGTCGGTGATCAGCGTCAGCCGGTCATACGGTGCGAGCGACAGCCGCCACGCCAGGGGCTCGGAGATCAGGACGTCGCCGCGCACGAACTGCGGCCAGGCACGCGCCGGATCGCCCTGGGTGAAGCGAAAGCCCGCGTAGCTCGCGGGCGCGAGACCCACCGCGTTCAGGTCCAGCGGTCCGCCGGAGGAGCTCACCGTGACGCGCCGGCCCTCGCTGTGGGCGCGTATGCCCGGCACGGCCAGCAGCGCGCGTACGACCTCGGGGTCGAGCCGCCGCTCGAGACTGTCGGACACTCCGGGAGCGCTGACATAGACGTCGGCGCGCATGGTCTGGATCAGCCACTCGCGCAGCGACTCGCGAAAGCTCTCCACCATGATGGCCACCCCGATCATGGCGGCGAGCGCCATGCCGAGAGCGGCGATGGCGACCCCCGTGCGGCTGAGCGAAGCGGCGATGTCCACACACGCCAGCCGCACGACCGGACTCACCCGCGCACCGAGACGTGCGACCGCCAGTGCCAGCGCGCGCAGCGCCGCCGGCGTCACCGCCGCGACGCTCAGCAGCAGCAGGAACAGCGCCACGAAGCCGGCCAGGAGGCTGCGGCTCGAGGCCGCGATGGCGGCCCCGGCGCCAAGCGCCAGCAACAGACTCGCGAGCGCGAGACGACCGGCCACATGCAGCGCGCGCCGCTCGAGCACCGAGCGCGCCAGGGCGAGCTGCGGGGCGCCGGTGGCGACTTCCAGCGCCGGCAGGAGCGCCGCGACGAGCGCGGTGCCGAGGCCCGCGGCCACGGCCGTCACCAGTATGCCTGGCGGTACACTCACCTCGCTCACCGCCACCACGAAATAAAGGTCGTTGATCGTCTGCGCGACCAACCCGACCAGTCCGCGTCCGATCAGCAGCCCGAGCAGCGCTCCGCCGACGGCGCCGGCGACCCCGAGCACGGCTGCCTCGCTGAGCACCATCATCAGCACCTCGCGCCGCGTGGCGCCGAGCGCCCGCAGCACTGCGATGATCGTGCGCCGCTGCAGCACGGCGAAGCTCATCGCGCCGTAGATGAGCAGCGTCCCGACCAGCAGTGCGAGCAGGCTCATCGCCCTGAGGTTGGTGGTGAAGGCATCCGTCATCGCGAACGTCTCGCGTGCCGCGGCGCGCGTCGCCTGCAGCGTCACGCCGGCCGGCAGCTGCGCGGCGAGCTGCGCGAGTAGCGCTGCGCCCGGGGTACCGTCCGGCACGCGCACGTCGATGCGCGACAGCCGCCCGCGCGCCCCGAGCCACTCCTGCGCCTGGGCGATGTCGGTGACGATGAGCCCGGCGAACCCCGCGCCGGCATCGTCGCTGCGCGCCATCACCGTGGCCGGATGGTGTACGCCGCCGATCGCGAGCTCGAATCGACCGTCGGCACCGATACCGAGCTCACGCGCCGTCGCAGAGCTCATCACCACGGTGCCCGGATCGGTGAACCAGGCACGCGCCTCACGTACGCCGTGGACCGCGAAGCCCGGCGCGTCCGTCGCACCAGCACCGTCGAGCTCCGCGCTGGCCAGCGGGTCGATGCCGATCAGCTGCAGCACACGCTCACCGACCGTGGCATACCCGCTGACCACGGGCGCGAACCGCAGCAGCGGCTCCCCGGGAGCGCGCGGCCGTGTGCGCAGCCCGACGTACAGCCGCTCGTCGATGCCGCCGGGGGGACCGGCGATCTGATGGGTTGCCGCGCCGTTGACGGCCTCGAGCGACAGCTCGAACGCACGCCGTGCGCTCGCCGTGGCGATGTCGACGGCCACGATGGTACCGACACCGAGCACGAGCCCGACCAGCGCCAGCAGCAGCTGCGCCGGGTGACGCAACAGGTGACGCAGGCTCGCCGCGTGCAGAACGTTCATCCCTGCGCCGCCGCCGGCGCGCCGCGGCGCTCGTGCAGCCGCCCCTCGCGCAGCTCCAGCACCCGATCCGCCGTTGCCGCCAGCGCCTCATCGTGCGTAACCATCAGGAGCGTCGCGCCGCGGGCGCGCGTGAGCGACAGCAGCACCGGCAGCACTTCGCGCGCGGTCTCCTCGTCGAGATTGCCCGTGGGCTCGTCCGCGAGCAGCAGCGCGGGCTCGTGCACCAGCGCGCGGGCGATCGCCACCCGCTGCTGCTCGCCGCCGGAGAGCTGATCGACGGCGCTGTGGGCGCGCTCCTCGAGCCCGACGCCCGCGAGTGCCGCGAGGCCGCGCGCGCGCGCCGGCGCGCCGCGCACGCCGTTCAGCTCGAGCATCAGGCGCACGTTATCGAGCACGTCGAGCGTCGGGATGAGATTGAAGAACTGGTAGACGAAGCCGATGTGTGCGCGGCGGAACAGCGTACGCGCAGGCTCGCCGAGGGCGGTGACCTCGGTACCGTCGATGTGCACCGCGCCACCGTCGGCGCGGTCGATGCCGCTGATGAGATTGAGCAGCGTCGACTTGCCCGAGCCGCTGCGTCCCATGATGGCGACGCGCTCCCCGGAGCGCACCTGCGCGTCCAGGCCTTCGAGCACGCGGTGCACGCGAGCGCCTTCGCGGAAACTGCGCGACAGTTGCCGAATGCTCAGCACGCCTTACACTCTAGCCCCACCATGTCTGAATCTGAATGGCGCCTGCTCGCGACCCTGCCGGACCTCCCTTCGGCGCAGTCGCTCGCCGAGGTCCTCGGCGCGGAGGGTATTGCCGTGCGCGTCAGCTCGGATGCCGGCGTGCTGGGGCAGGCCGCGCCGTCCCGCATCTATGTCGGTGCGGCGCAGCTGCAGCAGGCGCGGCAGTCGCTGTCGCAACGGCAGTTCAGCGAGGAGGAGCTGGCCCGTTTCTCCGACGGGGATCCGCTCCCGCCCGTCGGTGACTGACGACCACTGGCACAGCGCAAGCCAATCGGCGACACTGCGCCGCCCTGCGGTCCCAAGCCGTGCCGTGCACGGCCCGCGTGCCTCAAAGGAATCCTCATGACACTGCCAGCGCCAGGTCGCGGCCGGACTCTTCTGCTCGCGAGCACTGCAGCCGCGTTGTGTGCACTCGCCCCGCTGGTACACGGGGACCCGCCGCCCGCAGGGTCGGCCGCGGGCGCTGCGGCCGGGACGGGCTCGGCCGCGGGCGCTGCGGCCGGGACGGGTTCGGCCGCGGGGGCCGCGCAGGCTCCCGCCAGGAAGACGCCCGCGAAGGCCGGCGCCACGGCATCCGCTGACAAGAGCGCCGTGAGTTACAGCCTCGGCGTGTCGATGGGCGATCAGATGCGTGCGAGCGGCATCAGCCCCGACGCCGTGAACAGCGAGCGCCTCGGGCAGGGTGTGCGCGATGCCCTCGCGGGCAAGGTGAAGATGACGGAGGCGGATCGCACCAACATTGCCGGCCTGCTGCGCAGTGCGCGCGAGACCGCTGCCGAGCCCGGCCACCGTGCGGCGGCGAAGTTCCTGGCCGAGAACGCCCAGAAGCCGGATGTCGTCACCACCAAGAGCGGACTGCAGTACAAGGTGATCAGCCCGGGGAGCGGAGATTCCCCCAAGCCGTCCGATGAGGTGACGGTCAACTACCGCGGCACGCTGCTCGACGGCACGGAGTTCGACAACAGCTACAAGCGCGGCCAGCCGGCGAGCTTCCCCGTGAGCCGCGTCATACCGGGCTGGACCGAGGGGCTGCAGCTCATGAAGCCGGGAGCGAAGTACGAGCTGTTCGTGCCACCGCAGCTCGCCTACGACATGAATCCGCCACCGGGCGCGCCGATCCCCCCCGGCTCGATGCTGGTGTTCGAGGTGGAGTTGATCAGCGTCCGGCCGGCACGGGGCATCGGTGGGCAGCCGACCATGCCGCATATACCGCCGCCCACGCAGCAGTCCGCGCCGTCCGCGCCAGCGTCGAAGTAACCGGAATTAACCGCGCCGCGGGGCGACCGGTTGCAACGGCGCGTGCGGCGGCGCTGCGCTTCTAGGCGTCGGCGTTCGCGCCGGGGCTGAAGCGCATCGGCTTGGTCACCCCCAGGCGTGTCAGCTCGCGCAGCAGGCTGTCGGCGAGTTCCCGGAAGGCCGGGCGCTCGAACGTGGGAGCGGCCGACCAGTCGTAGGCCCAGGGCTGCGCGCCACGCAGCGCCTCCGGCTCCTCGAGATAACGGGGGATGACGTGCGCGTGCAGTGCCGGCTCCTGGTTCCCGAAGATGGCGTAATTGATGCGCGCTGCGCCGGTGACCTTGAGCAGCGCATCCCCGATGCGCGACATGTCCGACAGGAACACGATGCGCTCGCGCGCGCCGAGCGCGTTCAGGTTCGGCACGACCGGATCCGGCAGCAGCAGCGCATAGCCGCGCACGAACTGCTGCTCGCCGAATACGGCCCAGCCGGAGAACAGCCGCGCGATCACCCGCGGATCGCGTCCCTCGCGGGCGGCGATCACCTGGGTGTGGATCGCGGTCAGGCCGTCGGTCTCCGTGTCGTTCTTCATGCCGTACCTGGTGAGCGGAATACGAAATATACCGCACCGAGGACGCACAGCGCCGCCCACAGGTAAACGACCTCGGGCGCCGCGCTGCCGCGGCGCGCCGCGACCCGCGTGCGCACTCATTTGGGAATGTCGTTGAGGTCGGGCATCGACGGCGGCGGCGGCGGCGGCGCACCCGGCGCAGCTGCAGGCGGCTGTGGGGCAGCGCCCGGCTGAGACGGCCCGCCGGGCCCCGGCGGCCCGCCCGGGCGGCCCGGCAGGTTGCTGAGGTCAGGCATGGCGCCAGCGCCCATGTTGGAATTCATCATCGCGACTTCCGCGTAGCCCTTGGGCAGCGCAAAGCGCTCGGGCTGCAGCGGCTCGTAGCGGATCGCCGTGACCACACTCGAGCGGGTCTCCTTCTGGCTGCGCATGTGCATGAGCAGCGACATCGGGCCGGGGGCACCGCCCGTTTTCGATTCCGACGTGACGACCTGCTTGAGGATGAAGCCGTGACTGGCGAGCGCGTCGCTCACCGGCTTGAGACCCGGCCCGCCGCCACCGAGTGCGCCCATGCTGACCACGGAGCGCTTCAGCGCCGGCACCTCGGCGACGCGCGCCTCGAGCCCGTTGGTGGCCCAGATCTCGTATCTCTCGTGAACCTCCATCGAGCTCACGAACCCGGGGATCTGCACCGCCGGCGGCCGCTGGTAACTCACCTCGTACACCACGTGCTGGGTCGGCAGGCCGAGCATCACCGGGCCGCTTTCATCCACTTTCTTGTCGATGACGAGCTTGTCCGCCGCCACGGGGGGGTTGCCGGCTCCCGCCTGCTGCGGGCCCTGGCGTTGCATGCCGGAGATCGCGGCCATGTCCAGCATCGAATAGGTCTTGTTCGACGGATTGACGAGGTACATCAGCTGGTCGGTCGGATACAGCAGGTAGCAGCCCGCCGGCATCATCGCCGAGTCCGACCTGATGATGTCCTGGCGCAGCCCGTTGCCCTCGGCGCTCAGCTCCATTTCGGTATGCGAGTTGCCCGGCGCGCCGGGATGGGTGGCCTGGCCGCTGTGCTCCTGCACCTGGGTCACAATGACGCCGGCGGCCGCGGAAGCGGTGGCGAGCAGCGCAGCGAGCGTCACGAAGCAGTCCTGCGATCTCATGCGGGAGCTCCTGCGAAAGTCACGGATGCGCGGCATTGGTCGCGGCGACCAGACCCACGAAGCGGATGCCGGGATCCGCGGCCGCCGCGGCCTCCTGCACCAGCGCGCGCGTGTACGGGTCGCCCGGCGCGCGGTTCAGCGCGGCACGCAGCAGCGCCGCGCGCACCTCCGGCGTTCGCGACTTGCCCTCCTCCGCACCGAAGTCCGCGTGGTAAGCGGCCACCAGCCCCTCGAGTGAGCCGCTGCCGGGCTGCAGCGCGAGTGAGCGTGCCGCGCTCAGGCGCACGGCCGGTTGCGGATCGGCGATGAGCGCCGTCAGCTCCGCCGTTGCAGCGGCATCTTCCCTGGCGGCGAACGCCTCGCAGGCCTCGAAGCGCAGCTGCAGGCTGGCGACCTCGCGGTCGTTGGCCCGCTCGATGGCGGCGTTGCGCGCTGCGAACGCCATGTTGCCGATCACCTGGGCGATCTGCTGCGCCGAGACCGGCGCGCCCACGGCGGCATTCATGGCCAGCTGCACGTACGGCTTGATGGCGCGCCACGCGGAGCCGAGCGTCGGCCGGTCGAGGCCCCAGTCGTTCTTGCGGATCGCGGCGCGCACCGCCTCGAACTGAGTGTTGTCTCCCATCTCGAGCAGTCCCACGGCGACCCACGCGTTGAGCCAGTCGTTGCCGGCTCCCTGATGGAGGATGTCCTGCAGGGTCTGCTGCGAGCGCGTGTCGCGGTGCGCCACCAGCGTTCGTACCACCCGCGGGCGCAGATCCACCGTCGTCGCATCCGGAGCGCGCCTGGAGGTGACGATCTCGCGTGCCCACGCATACACCGCTTCGTCGCCGGCGGCGAGCAGCGCATCCGCCGCCGCGAACTGCACGTCCGCCGACTTGTCGTCCAGCCGGCCGCGCAGCTTCCTGAGGGCGTCGTCCCGATGAAAATCGACCGCGAGCGAGCGCAGTGCCGCTTCCTCGACCCGCGGATCCTTTTTGTATCCGGCCAGCTCGTGCAGTGGTGAAAGGCCGCGCGGATCGCGCGCGCTGCCGAGAGCGGCGGCGGCGGCAGAGTAATACGCGCTGTGCTCCTTGCCCTGCGCGTAGGTGAGAATCGGCTGCAGCGCCGCCTCGTGTTGCTCGGGGGTGAGCTGCCCCGAGCCCGCCAGCACGCCCAGTCCGCGCAGCGCCGCCCCGCGTAGCCACACGACCTCATCGCCCGCGCCGCTCTTGCGCCCGGGCGGGTTCGGGTTGCTGAGGCCCGCCGACTCCGCGTTCGCGGCCACCCAGGTGAGCAGCGCGTGCGCACGCGCCGTTCCCATGGCGAGGATCTCGTTCAGGCAGTTCTCCGGCAGCCAATCCGGCGGCAGCGACTGGATGCAATTCATGTAGAAGCGCGCCGCGGCCTGCACATCGCCGAGGCGCTCGAGCGCGCGCGCCGACTCGATGCCGCGGATCCAGGGGTCGGCCATGCCCTGGTGCATCTCCTCTTCCATGGCCTGTGACTGCCGCTGCGTCGGTGTGGGGCCGGCAGCGTTGACACCGAAGTGACCCAGCACCTGCTGCTTGAGGAGGTTGCCCCAGCTCATCTGCTGCGCCGCCTGCTGCATCGTCTGCTGCGTCAGCGTGCCGTTGAAGGCGCCATTGATGCTGGCCAGCATGTTGTTCAGGGCGTTGGTCTGGCGGCGCAGCGCGAGATTGATCTGCTCCATGGCGCGCGCGCGGTCGGCCTCCGACAGCGACGCCGGTGCCTGCTCGAGGAAATAGTTGATGGGTATGGGATTGGTGATGTTCTGCAGCTCGCCGCTGGCGAGGTACTCATCGAGTGTCTCGCCGCGCGCGGCCGCAGCGACGGCCAGCAGCAGCGCGACGCCGAGCGGCGCAGCGGCGCACCCGCGCCCGCGCCCGCGCCGAGCGCGCCATGGCCTGGGCCGGATCGTCGCGTTCATGTGCCCCCGAGACGCTCGCGCCTGCGCAAAAAGAAACGCCCGCGGGTCGTTGGCCCGCTTGCCCGAAGTCTAGCGGCGGGCGCTGCGAAAGGCACGGAGACACGCCGCGCGGGATATTGCCCGGCTACAGCTGACGCCGGTCAGCAGACGATGCCGACTCCGCGCAGGGCTTCGACCGTGCCGGCGTAGCCGCCGTGCACGATGCCGTGCCAGCCGCGCGAGCGGGCGACGGCAATGTTGTCGGCGCGATCGTCGACGAACACGGTGGCGGCCGGCTCGAGCGCAAAACGCCGCTCGGCCTCGGCATAGATGCCCGGGTGAGGCTTCATGACCCCGGCGAGATACGACGGCAGCGCGCCGTGCCCGATGGCGTGCAGACGGTACTCGCGCGACAGATGCACCCAGTGCAGATCGCCGATGTTGGACAGCAGGAACACGCGGTAGCGCTCGCTCAGGCGATGGGCGAGCGTCACCATCGCCGGCTCGAGCTCGAACATGTCGAGCCAGTGCGCGAGGATCTCATCGAGCGAAGCGTGCGCGCGCGGGTCGGTCAGCGCGGCCAGCCGCTCGAGGAGCCCCCGGCCGGGCAGCCGCCCGGTCTCGTGATCCTCGAGCCGGATGCGCTCCATCACGCCCGCGCGGTCGCTGACCGGCGCGCCGTGCGCGGCGAGGAAGCCGAGCAACGGCCGGTAGTTGAGCCGCACGAGCACCCAGCCGATGTCGAACACGATGTTGCGGATCACGCCGACGCCCGCACGGGTTCTACAGTCCCGGAGGCACGACGCTACCGGTGTCGCCGGGCGTGCTGTTGACCGCCACTACCGTTGCCCGCGGATAGAAATTGAACTCCGAAGCGCTCGCCCAGGTGTAGGCGCCCATGGCGCGGCCGACCACCAGATCGCCGGTTTTCAGGTGCGGCAGTAACAGGTTCTCGGCGATCACGTCGATGCTGTCGCAGGTGGGGCCGGCGAGCACCGACGGCAGCCGCTCCTCGCCCTCGCGTAGCGGCTCGACGGGGTAACGCGCGTGATCGAACATCTGTCCGCTGTAAGAGCCGTACAGGCCGTCGTCGAGGTAATACCACCAGTGTCCCTCGCGCTGCGCGCGCCCCATGACCGAGGCGACGCCGATGGCGCAGGGGCCGACGATGTAACGGCCGGGCTCGGCGATCACGCGCACGCGTGCGGGGAGCCTGGCGATGGCGGCGCGCAGCGGCGCACAGAAGCGGCTGATGTCCTGCACCGGTTGGGCATAGTCGATCGGGAAGCCGCCGCCGATGTCGAGCGTGTCG
The DNA here is from genome assembly GCA_036008385.1 of Steroidobacteraceae bacterium. Taxonomy (GTDB): domain Bacteria; phylum Pseudomonadota; class Gammaproteobacteria; order Steroidobacterales; family Steroidobacteraceae; genus 13-2-20CM-66-19. Next base: position 31,253 of record DASYNX010000075.1, on the reverse strand, counting down.
CAGGGGCCGAGCCGCTCGCGGCGCGCGGCCCGCATCAGCCGGGCGCACGCCGCGAGCGCCTCGACGTGCTTGGTGGCGTCGGCGGCCTGCGAGCCGACGTGGAACGACAGGCCGCGCACCGTGATGCCGAGATCGGCCGCGAGGCGCGCGAGCTCGAGCAGACTCTCGGGATCGCAGCCGAACTTGCGCGACAGGTCGCATACCGCGCCGGGACTGCGGAACGAGACGCGCAGCAGCAGCTCGACCCGCGGCGCGAGACGCGCGAATTTGCGCACCTCGTCGGGATTGTCGGCGACGAACGTGCGCACGCCGAACTCGAGCGCGTTGGCGATATCCTCGGGGCGCTTGATGGGATGGGTGTGAATGCAGCGCTCGGGCGAAACCCCTAAGCGCTGCACCAGCTGGACCTCCCCGGTGGTGGCGAGATCCAGATAGCCGCCCTCCGCGAGCACGGTGCGCACCACCGCCGCGTGCGGCATGGGCTTGAGCGCGTAGTGCAGATCGACGCGCGGCAGTGCCTTCCTGAGCTTGCGGAACTGCACCCGCACGCGCTCGCAGTCGAGGATCACGAGCGGTGAGCCGAACTCCCTGACGAGGCGGCGGACTTCGGCGGGCTGAAACGGATCGATGAAGCGCGGGCGACGCACTTAAGGGGTTTTACGGCAGGACCGCCATGGTGCCCGTGCCGTCGTCGCTCTCGGCCACACTGCTCGCTGCCCGCAGCAGCCGGTCGCGGATAGCATCCCACTGCTCCCCGTCGGGCACTCCCTGCACCAGAATGCGCTGGCAACCCGCCTTGTCGAGCGTGCGCAGGTTGGTATAGAGGTCGCGGGCATAGCTCTCCGGCCGCCGCCCGGCGTTGATCCAGGTGACGTACTTATGCGAGCGCAGCGGCAGGCGCTGCGCGAGCACCGCCACCCGGCGGCCGCCGGCGGAAGCCGCATCCGCCTGCGCATCGATCTCCCCGGCCGGTACGATGGTCATGGGCGTCGCGGGAGCGTAGTGCGTTGGTGTGCTGCCGGGCACACGCGGGGAGCCGAGGTCCGCCCCGAGCAGCAGCTCCTCGCCCGCGACGCGTCTCAGCTGCGCCGCCGTGACGGCACCCGGCCGCAGCAGCCTTACGTTCTCGCCTTCGCACGCCACGATGGTCGACTCGAGCCCGATCTGGCACTCCCCGCCGTCGAGGATTACGCGCACCGTCTCGCCGAATTCCTCGCGCACATGCTCGGCGCGGGTCGGCGACAGCCGCCCGTAGCGGTTCGCAGAGGGCGCCGCGATGCCGCCGCCGAAAGCGGTGAGCAGCTGCTGCGCCATCGGATGCGCCGGAACGCGGATCGCAATGGTGTCCTGGCCGCCGGTGATCACGTCGTGCACGTTGGGAGCGCGCGGCATGACCAGCGTGAGCGGCCCCGGCCAGAACGCTTCGGCGAGCCGCGTGGCGCCCTGCGGCACCTCGCGCACCCAGCGATGCAGGAAACGCGGACTGTCGAGGTGCACGATCACCGGGTGATTGGGCGGACGCCCCTTGACCTCGAAGATCTTGCGCACGGCGACCGGGTTCTGCGCGTTGGCGCCGAGGCCGTACACAGTCTCGGTCGGAAACGCCACCAGCTCGCCGTCGCGCAGCGCCTGAACGGCGGTCTCGATCTCGACCTGGGTGGCCCTGACAACACGAACCATAGAACATCGAATTCTAGCAAGCCGCGGGCGCCGGCTACCGCGTGTTGTGGGAAAGCATCAGATCGGATATGTCACACGAGACCCCGGCACGCGCGGCGGGACGCTGCGGCGCGCGGCACGGCGCTCAGCGCCGGGCGTGGCAGGCCCTCATTCGAGCGCGTGACGCGACCAGACGCCCTCGGGCGTGCGTCGCAGCTCGTACGCCGGCCAGTAGTGCTTGTCGAGCTTCAGCGTGATCACTTCCGGAGCGTTGTTCCAGGTGATGGTCTTCAGGCGCACCGAAGAGCGGTCCTGACGACCGGTGACCACCTTGAGAAACGTATCGAGATCCGGCGTCTCGATGCCGTCGACCTCGACGATCCGCCGTCCCGGGAATAGCCCGTAACGCGTCGCCGGCGAGCCGTAGGCGAAGTAGGCGACGTACACGCCGACCGGCGAAATCCCGCGCTGGACACTCATGCCACGGTGCGGTGCCTGCAGCGTGGCGCCGGCCCACTCCACCAGGCGATCGACATCGGTACCCGGAAGGTCGGCGGTCGGCACATCGAGCGTGAGCTCGGACTGGCCGCGCCATACGGTCACCTTCACCTGCTCCTTGTCGGCGGCGGCTTTCTCGACTTCGCGGAAGCGCGTGACCACCTCACCGTCGATGGCGAGCAGCAGATCGCCCTGCTCGAGCTGCCGGGCGGCCGCCGAGCCGCCGACCAGGCGCACCACGCTGAGTGCCTGGCGCCGTGTCGGCGTGTGCTGCGCGAGGCGCTGCGTCCAGGCATCGGAGAGCCCGATCTCGCGCGCGTTGGCGAGCGGCATCACGCCGAGCTCAACCTCGAGCGAGTGCAGGCCACGGTGCGTACGCACGCGATCGATCATGTCGGCCACGACATCGATCGGCACGCCGCGGTTGTCCTGCGTGATCTCGCGGCCGCTCTCGTAGGCGAAGCTCGACCAGGTACCGAGCACGTTGCCAGTCTTGTCGGCCAGCACGCCGTCGAATTCCGACGGGGGATTGACGAGCTGCACGGTCTCGAGATTGCCGTCGCGGAAGCGCATGGTGCGCGACAGCGGCAGCTCGAGCGGCTCGATGCTCGCGACCTCGGTGGCGCGCGCATGCATCTGGCTGTCGGGGCCGAGTCCGACCGCCCACACCGTCTCGCCGGCGCTCAGTTCGCGCGGCGTCAGCTTCGCCGCCTTGACCGGTGTGGTGCCGATCAGGTTCGGGTCGTAGGCCACCACGGCGTAGTTGTGCAGCGGATGGACATACACCACGCGCCCCGGCACCTGCACGGTGCCGGCGAAGGTAACCGTGACGTCGCCCACCGTCACCGGCACGGTGTTGCGGTCGACCACCACCAGCCCGCGCTGTGCATCCACGATGAGCCCCGTGCCGTGATAGTTGCGCTCGGTGATGCCGGACACCGAGTACGGCATGTCGAAGGTGACCATCACCAGGGAGGGCGCGAGCGCTTTGCGTCGCGGGTCGTTGAAGCGCGGAAACGCGGTGGAGCTGGCCGCGAGGGGCTTCGGCACCGGACCGGGCGCGAGGGCCTTGCAGTCCCACAGCCCGATCGCGTCGTCGCGATCGCAGTGGTGCGCGGGGAACCACAGCCGGTCCATGCGGATCGCGCGCAGCTCGCGGTTATTGGGCTCCTCGATCGTGAGGTAGCGCACCGTGGCGTGCTCGCCGTCGCCGAGCTGGGCGATGCCCGCCTCGAAATCCGCCAGCGTGTCGGTGCTCTTGCCGTTGAGAGCGAGGATCACGGCGCCGTGGGCAATGCTCGCCGCGCTGAACACGTAGCCCGGATTGGCGACGTACACGCCGCGGATCGGTACGTTGAACTGCCGCGCCTGCTGGTAGGAGAGCGTGTTGACCACCACGTCGCCGAACTCCGCGTAGGCGCTCGGGGTGATGGCGTGCAGGTCGCCCACGGGCAGGCGGGCCGACAGCGGCTTGCCGCCACGCTCGAGCTCGACCTCCACCTGCGCGCCGACGGATGCGTCGAGCACTTCCTCGAGCGGCTCGAACTGTGTGACGTAGTGCCCGTTGAGACGCAGCAGGATGTCCCCGGGCTGCAGCACTGGCTCGCTCGGTGATCCCGGCAGCACCTCGGTCACCACCAGCATGCCGGTGTAGCGCGGGAAGTCCCGGCGCACCGCCGCCTCGGTGCCTGGATTAAGGCCCAGGCGCTCGAGCTCGTCGTAAGGCATGTAGTTGAAGACCGTGTACAGCGTGCCGCGCGTCACCGGCTTGCCCTGCTGGATCAGCGTCAGCGCGCGGCGCACGCGCGCGAGCGGCAGGTAGAAGCTCGAGGCTGCGCCGCTGGCGCCGCCGGCGTTGAGCCCGACGACCCGCCCGCGGATGTCGATCACCGGCGAGCCGGAAGAGCCCCCGGAGGTGCCGGACGCGGCCTGCAGATAGAAGGTATTGAAGTCGTTGTACTTGGCGACGCCGTACTCGGGAGCGTCGCGGTCGAGCCGCGCCAGAGTGCCGGCGAGGATCGAGAGCTGCTCGCCGGCATTGTTGCCCACGACGCGGATCTCGCGGCCGATCTGCGCCCCTTCCGGATACAGCGGCAGCGCCTTGGGTTTGATGAAGCGCAGCTTCTTCGGGTCGTAGCGGTAGAAGCCGAAGTCATGCACGGGGTCACGGTACACCGGGTACAGCTGCACTTCCTCGCGGTTGAGGAAAGTCGCCTCCGCGATCACCGGTCCCGGAGTCACGACGTGACGGTTGGTGAGGATCAGGCCGCGCTCGGCGTCGACGACGAAGCCGGTCGCCTGCGCGGTCGAATTCCATTCGGTGTCGAAGGCCCGCACGGCGTCGACGTTGATCGAGAGCACGCTGCCGGCGATGCGCTCGAGCGTTTCCGCCCAATCGGGGTTGCCTTCGACGGCCGCGGCCTGCTGCGCGGCTGCCGCCGCCGCCTGTGCCTCCGCTCCGGAAGCAGGGGGGCGCGCGGTGGCGGGCGGGCTGACCGCCGGCCCAGGCGGCACCGGCGGCACGGGCTCGGGCACCGGCGCAGCGGGTGTTGTGGGCACCACTTCAGGCGTGCTCGGCCCAGACGCCTGGCACAGCGTCAGCCAGAACAGCATCAGGCACAGACGCGCCAGGAAACCGGGTCGCATCATCAACGGCCGAGCAGCACGAGCAGCCACACCGCCGTCAGCAGCACGAACGACATGAACACCGCGGCCGAGCCGATGTCCTTGGCGAGGCCGGCGAGCCTATGCAGTTCGAAGCCGATGCGATCGACGGTTGCCTCGATGGCGCTGTTGAGCAGCTCTACGATGAGGATGAGCAGCATCGGCGCGATCAGCAGCGCGCGCTCCACGCCGCTATGCCCGAGCCACAGGCCCAGAGGTATGACGATCACCGCGAGGCCGAGTTCCTGGCGGAAGGCGGCTTCGTCGCGAAACGCACCCACCAGCCCCTGCACGCTCGAGCTCAGGGCACGCAGCACGCGGGTCACCCCGCGTGGTTTGTAACGGTCTACGGCTGCGCCGCCGGCTTCCATGTGAGATCCAGTTGCCGCGCAGCCCGCACGTCATCGAGGCGGCGCACCGGCATGGTATGCGGTGCGCTCGTCACGCGCCCGGGCTCCTGCTCCGCCTCCTTCTGGATGAGCGAGAGGGCCGTCACGAAAGCATCCAGAATCTCCCGGCTTTCGGTCTCGGTCGGCTCGATGAGCAGGCATTCCGGGACCAGTAGCGGGAAATAAGTCGTGGGGGCATGGAAGCCGTAGTCGAGGAGGCGCTTGGCGAAGTCCATGGCCGTCACGTTGAGCTCGCGCGCCTGGCGCTTGAGCGTCACGATGAACTCGTGGCTCGCGCGCCGCCGCGGGTAGGCCGCATCGAAGCCGGCCTGTTCCAGCCGCTTGAGCAGGTAGTTGGCGTTCAGCGTGGCGAACTCGCCCACGCGCCGCATACCGTCGCGCCCGAGCAGCCGCATGTAGATGTAGGCACGCAGCAGCACGCCGGTGTTACCCATGAACGCCGACAGGCGGCCGATGGATTGCGGCAGGTCGTCTTCCGCGAGCCAGCGGTAGCGTTCGCCGTCACGGCCCACGACCGGGATCGGCAGGAACGGCAGCAACCGCGCACCCACTCCGACCGCCCCCGCTCCCGGGCCGCCGCCGCCGTGCGGCGTGGAGAAGGTCTTGTGCAGGTTCATGTGAATGACGTCGAAGCCCATGTCGCCGGGGCGGACTTTGCCGAGAATGGCGTTCAGGTTGGCGCCGTCGTAGTACAGCAGTCCCCCCGCCTCGTGCACGATGCGCGCCACCTCCCCAATGCGCCGTTCGAACATCCCGAGGGTGGAGGGGTTGGTCAGCATGATGCCGGCGGTGTTGGGGCCGACGGCGTCCGCGAGCGCTTCGATGTCGACATCGCCCTCGCGGTCGACCGGAATCTCGCGCACCACGCAGCCGCACATGGTGGCGGTCGCAGGATTGGTGCCGTGTGCGGCCTCGGGCACGATGATCTCGTTGCGCGCCTCATCGCCGCGCGAGCGGTGATAGGCGCGGATCATGGCGACACCGGCGAACTCGCCGTGCGCGCCCGCCATCGGGGAGAGCGCCACACCCTCCATGCCCGACACCGCCTTCAGCATCTCCTGCAGCTCGTAGAGACAGGCGAGCAGGCCCTGGCCGTGCGATTCCGGCGCCAGCGGGTGGCGCGCCAGGAACTCCGGCAGCATCGCGTACTGGTTGCAGGCCCGCGGGTTGTACTTCATCGTGCAGGAGCCGAGCGGGTAGAAGTGCGTGTCGATCGAGAAGTTCAGCTGCGAGAGGCGCGTGAAATGGCGCACCGTCTCGAGCTCACTCACCTCCGGCAGCTCGGGCGCACGCGCCCGCCGCAGGGACGCCGGCAGATCGCTGAGCGCCGCCACGCCCGGATCGTGCGGCCACTGATCACTCGCACCGCGCCCGGGCTGCGAGTACTCGAAGATCACCTTTTCACTGACGGGCATGCGTGATCCGGCTCAGGCGGCGCGCGCCGTCGGCTGCATCGCCTCGGCGAGCGCGCTGCGGTAGCGGTCGATGTCGGCGGAGGTCTTGGTCTCGGTGGCACACACCAGCAGCGCGCTGCCGAGCTCGGGGTAGTAGTGAGTGAGCTCCAGCCCGCCGAGGATGCCGCGGCTGCCGAGCGCGGTGAGCACCGGGGCCACCGGGCGATCGAGCTGCAGCACCGCCTCGTGGAAGCAGGGACCGGTGAACGCCAGCCGCACGCCCGGCACGCGCGTGAGCGCCGCCAGCAGCTCGCGGGTGCGGGCATGCGCGGCGGCGGCGGTGCGCGCCAGTCCCTGCGGGCCCATGAGCGACATGTAGATGGTGGCGGCGGTCACCGCCAGGCCCTGATTGGTGCAGATGTTGGACGTGGCCTTGGCGCGGCGGATGTGCTGCTCGCGTGCCTGCAGCGTGAGCGTGAAGCCGTCGCGCCCGGCGGCATCGAGCGTGCGCCCGACGATGCGCCCGGGCATCTGCCGCACGTACTCCATGCGCGTGGCCATCAAGCCGAAGTACGGCCCGCCGCCGGACAAGGGCACGCCGAGCGGCTGGCCCTCGCCCACGGCGATATCGGCGCCGCGCGCCCCCCACTGCCCCGGGGGCTTCAGCAGCGCGAGCGAGGTGGGATTGACCACGGCGATCACCAGCACCCCGCGCTCGTGCGCCCAGTCGGTGAGCGCGTCCACATCCTCCAGGCGCCCGAAGAAATTCGGCTGCTGCACGATGAGTGCGGTGACGTCGTGGCCGTCGAACCGCGCGAGCGATGCCGCCGGCGTGATGCCCTCTTCCGTGCAGTAAGGCAGCTCCTCGAAGGTGAGCCCCTGGTTGCAGGTCATCGTGACCGCCACCCGGCGGTAATGCGGATGGACGGTCGTCGGCACGAGGATGCGCGCCGACCTCGACTTGCGGTTGGCGCGCACGGCCATCAGCGCCGCCTCCGCCGTGGCGGAGGCCCCGTCGTACATCGAGGCGTTCGCGACCTCCATGCCGGTGAGGCGCGCGATCATGGTCTGGAACTCGTAGATCAGCTGCAGCGTGCCCTGACTCGCTTCCGCCTGATAGGGCGTGTAGGCGCTGTAGAACTCCCCGCGCGTCGCGACCGCCCACACCGCCGCCGGAATGTGGTGCTCGTAGGCGCCGGCACCGAGGAAGCTCAGCGCCACCCCGTCGCTGCGCGCGCGTTCGCTCATCAGGCGGCCGATCTCCATCTCGTTGAGCGCCTCGGGCACGCCGGAGAGCGACTTGATGCGCAGCTCCGCGGGGATCTCGTCGAACAGGTCATCGATGCGCCCCGCCCCGATCGCGGCGAGCATCGCCGCAACGTCCGCCTCGGTGTGGGGAATGAAGGCCATCAACCGCCCTCCGCATCCAGCAGCTTCTGGTAGTCCGCCGCCGACAGCAGTGCCGCGGTCGCCAGCGCACCGGGCGCGGGCCTGAGGCGCATCAGCCAGCCCTCGCCGTAGGGCTGCGAGTTGACCGTCTCCGGCGCCTCGGCCAGCCTGGCGTTGCCGGCGGTGATCTCGCCGGCGAGCGGCGCATACACATCGGATGCGGCCTTCACCGACTCGACCACCGCGCACGGCTCATCCGCCTTGACGGCGCGCCCCGCCTCCGGCACTTCGACAAACACCATGTCCCCGAGGGCCCCTTGGGCGTGATCGGTGATGCCGATCTCGACCGTGCCGTCACTCAGCTTGCGCACCCATTCGTGGGATTTGGTGTATTGCAGATCGGCGGGAACATTGCTCATGGAGTGATCCTTCGCTCAAGTGACCAGGGATTTGCCGGCGCGCACGAACGGGGGCTTCACCACGCGTGCGCTGAGGAGCTTGCCGCGGATGTCCACCTGCACTTTGTCGGCGGTCGCCGCCGGCACGCGCGCCAGGGCGATGGAACGCTCGAGCGTGGGAGAGAACGTACCGCTAGTAATCTCGCCCTCGCCGACGCCGGGAACGAGGACTTTCTGGTGACTGCGCAGCACGCCGCGGTCCTCGAGCACCAGCCCCACGAGCTTGCGCGGCGAGCCGCGGCTGACGACCGCCTCGAGCGCGTCGCGGCCGATGAAGGCGCGCCCGTGCGGCTCCAGGGCCACCGTCCAGCCGAGGCCCGACTCGAACGGCTGCGTGCTCTCGTCCATGTCGTTGCCGTACAGGTTCAGCCCGGCCTCGAGGCGCAGCGTGTCGCGTGCGCCGAGCCCGCAGGAGGCCACCCCGAGGGAGTTGAGCCGGCGCCACGCCGGCACTGCATCCGCCGCCGGCATCATGATCTCGAAGCCGTCTTCACCGGTGTAGCCGGTGCGCGCCACGAACCAGGCTCCGAGCTCGCGCCCGACGAAGCCGCCGAGGGCGAGCGCTGCGGCCGCATCCGCAGGCGGCAACAGCTGCGCTGCCTTGGGGCGTGCCTCCGGCCCCTGGATGGCGAGTATGGCGAGGTCGCTGCGCTCGGTCACCTCGACGCCCGCGCTGCGCGCGCGGATCCAGACGAGGTCCTGGTCGCGCGTGCCGGCATTCACCACCAGGCGGTACCAGTCATCGTTGAGGAAATAGGCAATCAGGTCATCCAGCACGCCACCGTGCTCGTTCAGCATGCAACTGTAGAGCGCCTTGCCGGGGGTGCGAAGCTTCGCGACGTCGTTGGCCAGCAGCTGCTGCAGCAGCGGGCGCACGCGCGCGCCGCGCAGATCGACCACGCACATGTGCGATACGTCGAAGACGCCGGCGGCGCGGCGCACCGCGTGGTGCTCTCCGATCTGCGAGCCGTACTGCAACGGCATGTCCCAGCCGCCGAAATCGACGATCCGGGCGCCAAGCTCCTGGTGCAGTCTGAACAGCGGTGTCTGTCTTCCCACCGGTCGCCTCCCGGCTGCCGAAACAGCCAGCAGGCTGCGGAGAACTTCAGAGATTCAGGCGCCGGGTAAGGGCGCACAACAGACTCGTTCGGGCAAGGCGCATGATAGCAGCCCCGGTCCGTGCCGCCCAAGCACAGGGACGGTAGAATCTGCGCGCCATGACCAGCGCCCGCCGTTTCTCGGTTCCAGTGTCCGTCGCCCGGGTCCGCATCGGCGGCGGTGCGCCGATCGTGGTCCAGTCGATGACCAATACCGACACCGCCGATGTCGAGGCGACGGTGCGCCAGGTGCGGTCGCTCGCCGCGGCCGGCTCGGAGCTGGTACGCATTACCGTCAACACCGCCGAGGCCGCGGCGGCCGTTGCGCCGATCCGCGAGCGGCTCGAGCGTGCCGGCATCATGGTGCCGCTCATCGGGGACTTTCACTTCAACGGCCACAAGCTGCTGCGCGAGCACCCGGAGTGCGCCGCGGCGCTCGCCAAGTACCGCATCAACCCAGGCAACGTCGGACGCGGCAGCAAGCGCGATCCGCAGTTCGCCGAGATGATCGAGATCGCCTGCCGTCACGACAAGCCGGTGCGCATCGGCGTCAACTGGGGGAGCCTGGATTCGGAGCTGCTCACGCGGCTGATGGACGAGAACTCCGCGCGGCCGCAGCCGCTCGATGCGCAGCAGGTGACGCGCAACGCCGTGGTCCTGTCGGCGCTCGAGAGCGCGCGGCGCGCCGAGGAGCTGGGACTGGCGCATACGCGCATCATCCTCTCGGCCAAAGTGAGCGGCGTGCAGGACCTGATCGCCATCTACCGCGAGCTCGCCGGCCGCTGCGACTACCCGCTGCACCTCGGCCTCACCGAGGCCGGCATGGGGTCGAAGGGCATCGTGGCCTCGACCGCCGGCATGGCGGTGCTGTTGCAGGAGGGGATCGGCGACACCATCCGCGTGTCGCTCACGCCCGAGCCCAATGGCGATCGCACCCAGGAAGTCATCGTGGCGCAGGAGATCCTGCAAACCATGGGGCTGCGCGCCTTCACGCCGCTGGTAGTGGCCTGTCCCGGCTGCGGCCGCACCACCAGCACCTTCTTCCAGGAGCTCGCCGCGAGCATCCAGGCACACATCCGCGCGCGTATGCCGCAATGGCGGCGCGAGTACGCCGGCGTCGAGGACATGACCGTCGCCGTCATGGGCTGCGTCGTCAACGGGCCGGGGGAAAGCAAGCACGCCAATATCGGCATCAGCCTGCCGGGCACCGGCGAGCGTCCGGTAGCGCCGGTGTACGTGGACGGCGAGAAGACCGTGACGCTCAAGGGTGAGCGCATCGCCGAGGAATTCCAGGAGATCGTCGAGCAATACGTGGCGCGCCGCTACGCGCGCCTGGGACAGCAGCCATGAGCGACCTCGCCACACGCAAGTGCAAGCCCTGTGAGGGAGGCATGGCACCCTTGAGCCTTGAGGAGGCCGAGCGTCTGCTCGCGCAGATCTCCAGCGCCTGGGCGCTCACCGAAAATACGCATGCCATCCGCCGCGAGTTCGCCTTCCGGGATTTCTATCGCACCATGAGCTTCGTCAACGCGCTCGCGCACGTGGCGAACATCGAGGACCATCACCCGGACCTCCAGGTCGGCTACAACTACTGCCGCGTCACCTTCACCACCCACGCGATCCGCGGGCTGTCGGAGAATGACTTCGTGTGCGCGGCGAAGGTGGACCTGATACCGCTCAGCTGACCAGCGCGCCCCCCGCCGAATCGGCGTCGCGGCATGCAGCCCGGCGGCTGCTAGCGTGAGCGCGCCGGGCTCCGCGCCCAATAGGCGTGATACTCCCTGATCCATTGATCCAGGAGGCGCACCGCCTGTGGCTCGATGTAACAGGTGCGCACGCGACCACTCTTATCGGTGTGGATGACGCCGTTTTTCTCCAGCTCCTGCAGGTGTTTCAGGATCGTCGAGAGTGCGAGCGGCAGGTTTTCGGCCAGCTGCGACACGGTCGCTTCGCCATCGCAGAGTTGCTCGAAAATGTACCGGCGCGTCGGGTCGGCAAGCGCGCGGAATATAAGGTTCAATTCGCGATAGTTCAGCATTCATCTAACTATTACGCATACCACCTGACGTGCCGCGCAAGTGCCTGACTGGAGAGGACATATCCTCACTGTAACGCGCGCCGCGAAACAGTTGGGCCAACAGCGAACTATCTGCAAAAAGAGGGGTGATATGCGGGCCCTGGTCGGCTGCGCCCTCGTCGGCTGCACCCTGGTCGGCTGCGCCCTGGTCGGCTGCGCCCTCGTCGGCCGGATCCTTGGCACCCGCGCGGAGCGCCTCAGCGAGCGCGCGCCGCCTCCGGCAGCTCGCCGCTCACTCCCAAAGCACGCCGGATGAAGAAGCGCCGCAGCTCCTGGCTGCGGTTCACCCATGACAGCCCATGCCGGGCCAGGTGCGCCACGGGACCTGTTCCGTGCGCCAGCAGACGGTCGAAGGCATCGATGGCTGCCGCCATGGCGGCGACCTCGCTCTTGCGCCAGCGCTCGTAGCCGCGCAGCACGCCGAGCGCTCCGGGATCCTCGCGCGCCGCGACCGCCGCCGCGACCTGCTGCGCCAGCGCCGCCGCATCCAGCAGGCCGAGATTCACCCCCTGCCCCGCGAGCGGGTGCACCACGTGCGCCGCATCGCCGAGCAGCGCCACGCGCGGCGACACGTAGCGCGGAGCGGCGAGCCGCTGCAGCGGAAACGAGAAGCGCTCGCTCACCAGCCGCGTCTCGCCTAGGGCGAGATCGGACGCCCGATCGAGCTCCGCCGCGAAGGCGGCGTCGCTGAGCAGCAGCAGCTTCGCCGCCAGCTCTTCGTCCGCGGACCACACGATCGAGCTCGTGCCGTCGGCGAGCGGCAGGAAAGCGAGCGTGCCGTTCCTCATGAAGCGCTGCCACGCGGTCGACTCATGTGGCCGCGCCGTGTGCACGGTTGCGACGATCGCGGTCTGGCGGTAGCTCGAGACCTCAGCACTGAGGCCGACCGCCGCGCGTAGCGCCGATTGCGCCCCATCCGCGCCGACTACCAGCCGCGCCGCCAGTGTCCCGCCTGCCGTGGCAACGCTCACCTGCGCATCCGCGATCTCCAGGGAATCGAGCGCGGCAGGCTCGATGTGGCCGCCGGCCTCGACGAACGACTCGAGCAGCGCCCGCTGCAGCAAGCGGTTCTCGACGATGTAGCCGAGGTTCGGCTCGCCGACGTCCGCGGCGTCAAATACCAGCACCGCGTCGCTCGCGGGAGCCACGCTCTCGTGCCAGATGCGCATGCGCTCGTAGGGCGAGAGGCGCGGCCCGCAGATCCGCGCCCAGGCGCCGGCGTGTGTCAGTACATGCTCGCTGGCGCGCGACAGGGCGACCACGCGCACATCCGGCGCGGCCACGGTGGACGCGGCAGGCGCGGCAGACGCGGCGGCCGGCGCCCGCGGCTCGAGCAGCGCCACCGAGAGCCCGCGGCCGGCCCCCGCCCCGCGGGCGAGCAGCGCCCCGGCGCACGCCCCCACAGGCCCCCCGCCCACGATCACGACGTCAAACATGGCGTACCGGCAGCCCGCGCGCGAGTCGCGGTGTGGGCCCGCCGAAACCGGTGCTGACGCGTGCGAGTGCGCGTTTCGCCGGCGGCGCGAGATCGAACATCAGAAGGCCGAGGTTGCGCAGCACACTCGCACCCAGTCGCTGGTCGGCGAACAGCTTCACGAGGCCATCCGTGAATCTCACCACCCCGGCGCGGTCGCGGCTGCGCCAGGCGGCGAAGCGGCGCAGCAGCTCCGGCGCGCCGGCATCCCCGCTCGTGTTGGCAATCACCTCCGCCAGCATGGCCGCATCGCGCAGCCCGAGGTTGAAACCCTGCCCGGCGACCGGATGCAGCGCCTGGGCGGCATTGCCGATCAACACCGCGCGCGTGGCCACGGTGGCCGCGGCGCGCGTGAGCTGCAGCGGATACGAGGCGCGCCGCCCGGCGCGCACGAAGCGCCCCGCGCGCCAGCCGAACTGCGCCTGCAGTTGCGCGAGGTAGGCGGCGTCATCGAGCTCGAGCAGCTGCTGGGCACGTTCCGGCCGGCAGGCCCAGATCACCGCCACCGAGCCGTCGTGCAGCGGCAGCACTGCGAGTGGTCCGGCGGCGGTGAAGCGCTCGTACGCCGTGTCGCCGTGCGCGCGATCGGTCGCCACGTTCGCCACCACCGCCACCTGCCCATAGTCCTCGATCTCGGCGGCAATGCCGGCGGCCGTGCGGATCTGCGAATGCGCGCCGTCGGCCCCGACCACAAGATGCGCGGCAACTGCCGAGCGCGCGCCGCCATCGCTCACCGCCACGAAACGCACGCCCGCGGCGCCGATGTCGAGGTCCTCGACACGGGCCGGCACCTGAAGTGTCAGACCGGGCGCCGTGCGCAGCTGCTGCCACAGCGCCGCGCCGATGCAGCGATTGGCCACCACGTAGCCGAAGGCGCCGATTCCCTGCTCCGCGGCGCTCAGGCGCGCGAACCCGAAGCGTCCCGCTTCCGAGACGTGAATCGCGCGAATCGCCGCGGCGGCGGGCGCGAGCGCCGGCCACACGCCCAGACCCTCGAAGATCCGCCGGCTGGCGTTACCGAGTGCGGTGGTGCGCTCGTCGAAACTCGGCTGGGTGTCCGTGCCGAACGGCACGCTCTCCACCAGCAGCACCTGCCGCCCCGTGCCGGCGAGCCCCGCGGCAAGACTCGCACCCACCATGCCGCCGCCGACGATGGCGACGTCGACCTCGAGGAGCGCGGCAGCGCGGCGGGTGGCCATGCAACGGGCTCAGGCGCGCGCCATGAGCGCTTCGATCTGGTCGGGGTCCTTCGGAGCGCGTGCGGTGAGCACCTCCGCCCCGCGCCGGGTCACGACCACATCGTCCTCGATGCGGATGCCGATGTTGCGAAAGCGCCGGGGCACGCCGCGGGCGCCCGCGGGCAGATAGATGCCCGGCTCGATGGTCATCACCATACCCGGCTCGAGCACGCGCCATTCGTCACCGACCTTGTAGTCGCCGACATCGTGCACGTCCAGACCCAGCCAGTGACCGGTGCGATGCATGAAGAAGCGCCGGTAGGCGCCGCTGCGGATCAGGGCGGGGACGCGTCCTTTGAGGATGCCGAGCTTCACGAGTCCCTGGGTCACGGCGCGCACCGCCGCTTCGTGCGGCGCATTCCAGTGGTTGCCGGGACGCACGCAGGCGATGGCCGCGCGGTTTGCCTCCAGCACCACCTCGTAGACCGCGCGCTGCGCGCCGGTGAAGCGCCCGTTGACCGGAATGGTGCGGGTGACGTCCGCGGCGTAGCACTCGAACTCGCAGCCGGCGTCCACCAGCAGCATATCGCCGCTCGCCAGCGGCTGATCGTTGTCGCGATAGTGCAGGATGCAGCTGTTGCTGCCGCCGCCCACGATCGGTTGGTAGGCGGTGTCGGCATTGTGACGGCGGAACTCGTGCAGCAGCTCCGCCATGACCTGGTACTCGGTCACACCGGGACGGCAGAAGCGCATCGCCCGCAGGTGTGCCTGCGCAGTGATGCGCGCTGCGGTGCGCAGCAGCTCGAGCTCGCGGCGCGACTTGTAGAGCCGCATGTCGTGCAGCACGTGATCGAGCGCCACGAACTCCTGGGGCGGATGGCGGCCGTTGCGCGCCTGGGTACGCAGGCCGTTGACCCAGCCGACCACACGCTGGTCGAAATCCGCGTAGGCGCCCATGGTGTAGAACACCCGCGTGCGGTTCTCGAGCATCCCGGGCAGGATCTCGTCCATGTCGGTGACCGGGAAGGCGTCATCCGCGCCATAGTCGCGCGCGGCGCCGGCAGGCCCCGCGCGCCGGCCGTCCCAGATCTCGCGCGCGCGGTCGCGATCGCGCACGAACAGGATGTATTCCGCCTGCGCACGCCCCGGCACGAGCACTGCTACGGCTTCCGGTTCGCCGAAGCCGGTGAGGTAGTGAAAATCGCTGTCCTGGCGGTACGGGTACTCGACGTCGCCGTTGCGGTGCCTCACCGGGGCTGCCGGCAGCACGGCGATGGAGTCGCGCCCCATGAGTCTCATCAGGTGGCGGCGCCGGCGCGTAAACTCATCCTGCGCCATGTGCCTGCCTCATCCGTCAGTGCAGCGGAGTCGGCGCCGCCGCCGGCCGGCGCGCCCCGGAGAGCTCCTCGAACAGCAGCTGCACGCCGACGCGCACGAACTCCACCAGGTCGGCGTAGGCGCTCTCGTTCGACTCCTCGCCCTGCTCGGCGTCCACGTCGGCACGCGTGATCTCGGTGAGATCGCGCACGATCTCGCCCACCTCTCCCGGCAGGTCGCTGACGTCGGGGATGGCGCCGGCACCGAGGCCGTAGAGAAATCCCTGACACCAATGGGCGAGCGCCACGGTGCGCACATCGATCGGCTGCGCATCCTCCGGCAGCAGCAGCTCGAACTCCATGTCTGGCTGCTGCAGCGCCCCGGCGGTCGCGGCAAACAGCTCCTGCAGCGTTGCCGCTGATTCAGGCGCAGCGCGCCCCTCCGGCAGAATCTCCCGCAGCCAGTCCTCGAAGCGATAGCCGCCGGCCGCACACAGACACCCGGCGAGCGTTCCGTGCGCTTCGGCTGCGTCGGCGAGCGAGCGCTCCTGCGCGAGCAGCTGCTGGATGTGGCTGTAATCCTGCTGCAGCATGTGGACCGAGTCATTATAAAGAATTGACCGCCGAAAGAGCGCGGCTCTATAGTCATCGGCATGAGCGACACTACAAAAACACAAATCGATCTGGAGCTCGTACGGCTGGCGAAGCGGGTCGAGGAGCTGATCGGGCTGCTCGAGCATCTCAGGGACGAGAATCGCGCGCTGCGCGCCCGGCACGAGACACTCGCCGGCGAGCGTGCCGCGCTGATGCACAAGAACGAGCAGGTACGCACCCGCGTCGAGGCGATGATCGGGCGGCTTAAGACCCTCGAGCACGGCGCATGACCCAGCAGGAGCCGGCGCGGGTCAGTGTGCGCATCATGGAAAAGGAATTCGTGGTGGCGTGTCCCTACGAGGAGCGCTCGGCGCTGCTCGATGCTGCCGAGTTCCTCAACGCCCGGATGCGCGAGATCCGCGACAGCGGCAAGGTGCTGGGACTCGAGCGCATCGCGGTCATGGCGGCGCTCAACCTGGCCCACGAGTTCCTCCGGGTCAGGGACCGGGAGTCCAAGCTCGACAACGGCGTGGGTCACAAGGTACGGGCGCTGCGCGAGCGCGTCGAGGGCGCGCTGGAGAAGGGGCAGCAGCTCGAGCTGTGACGCGCTCCCACGTTTAAGCACGGCGCAATTGGTGTACAGTGTTGCCGGCGTCGCCTGCGGTGTTCGACAAGCGGGCCCGGTTACCTCGGACCCTAATTGAAACACCCTCGGGACTTCACGCTTGCGCGCAGCGCTGTGCAAGTCCGCCTGTGAGCGGAAAGCCTTACCTGCCGCAGCGCGTCCCACTTGTTGCTCAGGTTCGAGAGCAACGGTCCGCACCGGCACAGGCGGGTGGCGCTACCTGATTCAGCGTCGCTGAGCGCCGCCCGCAGAGCCCTGCGGGCGCGCCTCAACGCGCAGCGCCGCGCGCTGCCGCCGGACGAGCGCGCCCGCGCCTCGCTCATGGTGGCCCGCAACGCCGACCGCGCCCTGCGCTTGCAGGCCCACTGGCGCATTGCCGTGTACGCCGCCCTCCCCTGGGAGCTCGACGCCGCGCCACTCATCGCGCTGGCCACGAGCCGCGGCTGCCGCATCTACCTGCCGCGCATCGACCGGCGGCGTGCCTCGCGCGGCATGCGCTTCGTCGCGATGCACGGCGGTGGCTGGCGCAGCAATCGCCTGGGGATCGTCGAGCCGGCCGGGGCCGATACGCTCGGGGCGCGCTGGCTCGACCTGGTGTTCCTGCCGCTGGTGGGGTTCGATCGCCACGGCGTGCGCCTCGGCGCAGGTGGCGGCTTCTATGACCGCGCCTTCGCGTTCCGCAACCTCCGCAGCAGCTGGCATGCGCCGCGCCTCATAGGTCTCGCCTACGCCTTCCAGGAGGTCGCGGACATCGGCGCCGCGGCGCACGATGTGCTCATGGACGCGGTGGTGACCGAAGCGGGGTTGATCCGATGCAATACTGGTTGATGAAGACCGAGCCGGCGACCTTCAGCGCCGAGGATCTCGCCGCCGCGCCGCGCCGTACCACCGCGTGGGACGGCGTGCGCAATTACCAGGCGCGCAACATGCTGCGCGATCAGATGCGCCGGGGTGATCAGGCGTTTCTCTACTATTCGAGCTGCGAGGTCCCCGGCATCGCGGCCATCATGCAGATCGTGAAGGCAGGCTACCCCGACCCCACCGCCTTCGATCGCAAGGATCACCACTATGACGCCGGCAGCGACCCGCGCAATCCGCGCTGGTACATGGTGGACGTGCAGCTGAAACGCCGCCTCGCGCGCACCATCACGCTCGCGGAGCTGCGCGCGCACGCCGGCCGCGAGCTCAAGGGGATGGTGCTGCTGCGGCCGGGCAATCGACTGTCGGTCACGCCGGTGGCAGCGGCGCACTGGAAGTTCATCCTGTCCCTCGAGTGATGCGCGACGCGCGTGCGCATGCGCGCGCGATGTGCCGCGCGCGTCGCGCAGCGCCTGCACTCGCTTGTAATTTCAATTCGCGTGTATATACTCGGACCCCGGACTAACCCGTCAAATTGGAGAGCCAACATGGCGAAGGCAAAGAAGAAGGCCAAGAAGAAAGCTGCCAAGAAGAAATAGGCCTTAACTCGGCGGCTGCGCAAGTGGCCGCCGAGTCGTATTCGAGGACTGTGCCCGCTGTGAACGCGGGCACAGTCGTTTCTGGAGCAGGCAATTGGATACGGATGCGAACAAGCGGCGCGCGGCCCGCGCCGCGCTGGACCTGATCCCCGGCGGTACCGTCATCGGCGTCGGCAGCGGCTCGACCGTGAACCTGTTCATCGAGGAGCTCGCGGCGCACGGCGACCGCGTGCGCCAGGCGGTCTCGAGCTCGCAAGCGAGCAGCGCCCGCCTGCGCGCCCTCGGCATCGAACTACTGGATCTCAATGATCTCGCGGGTCTCGACCTCTATATCGACGGCGCCGACGAGGCGAACCCGGCGCGCCAGCTGGTCAAGGGGGGCGGCGGCGCACTCACGCGCGAGAAGATCGTCGCCGCCGCCGCACAGCGCTTCGTCTGCATCGTCGACGACACCAAGCTGGTCGACACCCTCGGGCGCTTTCCGCTGCCGGTCGAGGTGATCCCCATGGCGCGCGCCCTGGTGGCCCGCGAGCTCAATGCCCGCGGTGGCCGCCCGGTCTGGCGCCAGGGGTTCGTCACCGACAACGGCAACCACATTCTCGATGTCCATGGGCTCACCATTGGCGATCCTGCGGCGCTCGAGCGCGACCTCGACCAGATCGCCGGCGTGGTGACGGTCGGTCTGTTCGCACTGAGGCCGGCCGACCTGCTGCTCATCGGCACGGCGCAGGGCGTCGAGCGTCGCTGAGGCCCCTAAATGAAGAAGGCCCGTCGGTGAGACGGGCCTCCTGTTTTGGCTGGGGGACTAGGATTCGAACCTAGGTAAACGGAGTCAGAGTCCGTTGTCCTACCACTAGACGATCCCCCAAAAGACCACCCAATGGCCGGTGCTGATTCTAGCGCTTCGAGTACTGCGGCCCGCGGCGGGCCTTGCGGCGCCCGACCTTCTTGCGCTCGACTTCACGGGCATCGCGCGTCACGAAGCCGGCATCGCGCAGTGGCTTGCGCAGCGACTCATCGAACTTGATGAGCGCGCGCGTGATGCCGTGGCGGATCGCACCGGCCTGGCCGGTGATGCCGCCGCCGTCGACGGTCACGGTGATATCGAACCGGCCGGTAAGCTTCACCGCTTCCAGCGGCTGGCGCACGATCATGCGCCCGGTCTCGCGGCCGAAGAACTCATCCAGGGAGCGGTCGTTCACCGTGATCTGCCCGCTGCCGGGCTTGAGGTACACGCGCGCCGTCGCGGTCTTGCGACGGCCGGTGCCGTAATGGTTCTGCTGAGTCGCTGCCATGCAGTGTGTCCTACTGGATCTCGAGCGGTTTCGGCTGCTGCGCCTGGTGCGGATGCTCGCCGCCGGCGAACACGTGCAGCTTCCTGAACATGCGCCGCCCGAGCGGGTTCTTCGGCAGCATGCCCTTCACCGCGAACTCGATTACCCGCTCGGGATGCTCGTTGAGAAGCTTCTCGAGGGCGATCGACTTGATGCCGCCGATGTGACCGGTGTGGTGGTAGTAGATCTTGTCGCTGAGCTTGCGGCCGGTGACGCGGATCTTCTGTGCGTTCACGACCACGATATGGTCGCCCATGTCCACATGCGGGCTGTAGTCCGCCTTGTGCTTGCCCTTGAGGCGGTGGGCGATCTGGGACGCGAGCCGCCCGAGCGTCTTGTTGCTGGCGTCGACGATGAACCAGTCGCCGCGGACGGTGCCGGGCTTGGCGAATACGGTCTTCATAGGGGTCGGGCGGCCGAAAAAAGGCGGGGAAGTGTACTCAAGCGGCCGCGGCAATGCAAAGGCGCCCGCCGGCCGACCCCCATCCCCGTATAATAGAGACCGCAAGATATGGGGTCAGGTCGCACTCTCGACTCTTTCGTCGCCGCCGTTGATCGCGCCCTGCGGTCGGTGTTTGCGCCAGCCCAGGCCAGCCGGCCGGCCCCCGTTGCGGCCGGCGATCCGCCGGCCTCCCTGTCGGACACAGAGCGGCGCGCCAGCGCTGCGCTCATGCGCGTCAATCACGCCGGCGAGCTGGCCGCTCAGGCTCTCTATCACGGACAGGCACTGATGGCCCGCTCCGTAGCGACGCGCGAGCTGCTGATGGCGGCGGCGCACTCCGAATCCGATCATCTCGCCTGGTGCGAGACGCGCCTCAAGGAGCTCGGAGCGCGACCGAGCCTGCTCAATCCGCTCTGGTACCTCGGCTCCTTCGCCATAGGTGCGGCGACGGCCCTCATGGGCGACCGCGCCAGCCTCGGCTTCGTGGCCGAGACCGAGCGTCAGGTCGAGGGGCATCTCGATGAGCACCTCGGCAGGCTCCCGGCAGCCGACACGCGCAGCCGTGCGATACTGCAGGTGATGCGAGCCGAAGAGATCTCCCACGGCGCGACCGCCACCGCCGCCGGCGGGATGCGTCTGCCGGCCCCGGTGCGTGTGCTCATGCGGCACACGGCGCGCGTCATGACCGGCGCGGCATACTGGGTTTGACGACCGCGGAAGGTTGTATATTAGAGGCCCCTGTCCGGGAGCCGGTATGGAAGAGAACATCAAGCCGTTGAGCGAGATTCCGGCGATCAACCGGTTCCTCAGTTACTGCCGCATTCGTGCGGTGCCGTCCAAGACCGTGGTCATCCACGCCGGCGACCTGCCGGACGTCCTCTACTACATCATCAGCGGCTCGGTCGAGGTCATGATCGAGGATGAGGAAGGCAACGAGATGGTGCTGGCCTACCTCAATCGCGGACAGTTCTTCGGTGAGATGGGCCTGTTCTACGAGCAGCCGACGCGCAGCGCCTGGGTACGCACCCGCAATCAGTGCGAGCTCGCGGAGATGACCTACCCACGCTTCCGGCAGATCGCGGCCGAGAGTCCCGGACTGGTGTTCGAGCTGGCGACGCAGCTGGCGACCCGCCTCGACCGCACCAACCGCAAGCTCGGCGACCTGGCCTTCGTCGATGTCACCGGGCGTGTGGCGCACGCCATCATGGACCTGTGCGGTGAGCCCGACGCCATGACTCATCCGGAAGGCATGCAGATCAAGGTGAGCCGTCAGGAGCTGTCACGGTTGGTAGGCTGCTCGCGCGAGATGGCGGGGCGCGTGCTGAAGGTGCTCGAGGAGCAGGGCCTGCTGCGCGCCACCGGCAAGACCATCGTGGTGTTCAACGCCCGGCCGAAGATGAAGACGCGTCCGGTCATCGTGCCGGCGAAGCCCGCCCCGGGTGCCACCGCGCGCGCCGCAGGCCCGGTCGATCTCGACGATGACGAGGACGACGAGGACGAAGACGAGTAGCCCGGCGCGCGGCGTCGACCGTGGCTTGCTAACTCGCTTCCCTATCCTGCGCGGTCGCGCGCGCGCGGCGCCGCCGGCGACTGCAGCGCGATCTGCTGGCGCATCTCGCGGATGGTCTCACCGTAGTCGCGGCTGCCGAAGATTGCCGAGCCGGCGACGAAGGTGTCCGCTCCGGCCTGAGCTGCCGCGCGGATGTTGTCGATCCTGATGCCGCCGTCGACTTCCAGTCGCACCGGCCGACCGCCCGCCGCAATGCGCGCGCGCGCGTCGGCGAGCTTGCGCAACGACGTCGGGATGAACTGCTGCCCGCCGAAGCCCGGATTAACCGACATCACCAGCACCAGGTCGATCAGCTCGAGCGTGTAATCGAGGTAGTCGAGCGGCGTCGCCGGGTTGAAGACCAGCCCCGGCCGGCAACCGTGCGAGCGGATCAGCGCGATGGTGCGATCGATGTGCTCGGAGGCTTCCGGGTGAAAGCTGATGAAGGTCGCGCCGGCCGCGGCGAAGTCCGGCACGATGCGATCGACCGGCCGCACCATCAGATGCACGTCGATCGGTGCCTTGACCCCGTGGCGGCGCAGCGCCTCGCACACCACCGGGCCGACGGTGAGGTTGGGCACGTAGTGGTTGTCCATCACGTCGAAGTGAATGAGATCGGCACCGGCCTCGAGCACCGCATCGACCTCGGCGCCGAGCCGGGCGAAGTCGGCTGACAGGATCGACGGGGCTATCCACGCCTCGGACATGCGCACAGTCTAACCCACCGCGATCAGGCTCTGCCGCAGCCGCCAGGAGCGCAAGTCCATGCGGTACGTGACGTAAGCGAACACCATCCACGAGAGGTGAAACACCACGCCGGCCGTGACCAGCACCTCGCCGGGAATCGGGCCGACGGCGGCGCGCTGCCACAGCTGCGCCGGCGTGCTGAGCGGCGCCGGATGGATGGCGAGCTTGCCGTAGTAGGCGATCGCCTGGATGAGGAAGATGTAGACATAGGTGCGTCGCAGCCGCCGCCCGAGCGCGCGCGCGAGGCTCACGTGATAACGCGGCGCGCACAGGTCCTTCGCCAGCAGATTGCTCCACGCCGAGTCCATCTCCAGCGGCTCCCCGCGCAGCATCGGCGTGTAGAAGTCCGTCTCCAGCAGCCGGGCGCGCGCCCGCCAGATGTTGAAATAGCGATAGCGGCGCGCCTCGAGCAGCAGGAACATCGCCACGATCAGTCCGACCAGCGCCATCGGCAGCGGGGAGGCCGTCGCGCTGGAGAAGGTCGCCGACAGCGCGATGCCGGTGGTCACCACCGCCCAGTTGGTGGTGCTGTCGAGCCGCGTGCGCCACACGGTGCTGCGGTAGATCTCGCCGCGATACAGGTGGGCGATGGCACCGATCTCGGCGGCCGAGCACGACCGTTCCTGCGCTGCGCCGTCCTCATGAGCCGAAGTCTGTGAACTCATGTGAGCCTCAACCCTTCAGTCGCGTCAGCGCCTCGCGGTACTTTTCGCTGGTGCGCGCAATGACCTCCGGCGGCAGCCGCGGTCCGGGGGCCTTCTTGTTCCAGTCGAGCGTCTCCAGGTAATCGCGCACGAACTGCTTGTCGAAGCTCGGCGGGCTCACTCCCACGCGATAGGTGTCCGCCGGCCAGAAGCGCGAGGAGTCCGGCGTCAGAACCTCGTCGATCAGCGTGAGCGCGCCGCCCTCATCAACGCCGAATTCGAACTTGGTGTCGGCAATGATGATGCCGCGCGCGAGCGCGTACTCCGCCGCAAAGCGGTACAGCGCCAGCGCCGTGTCACGCACTGCGGCCGCCTGCTGCGCGCCGATGAGCCGGGTCACTTCGAGGAAGGAGATGTTCTCATCGTGCTCGCCGGACTGCGCCTTGGTCGCTGGCGTGAACAGCGGCTGCGGCAGCCGCGCGGCGAGCGCGAGCCCCGCCGGCAGCGCGATGCCGCACAGCTCCCCGCGTGCCTGGTAGTCCTTCCAGCCCGAACCGATCAGATAGCCACGCACCACGGCCTCGATCGGCAGCGGGCGCAGCCGCCGCACCAGCACCGCGCGCCCTTCGAGCAGCGCACGCTCGCCGGCATCGGTGACGATGCCGGCGGGATCACGCCCGGTGAGGTGATTGGGCACCAGGTGCCGCGTGCGCGCGAACCAGAAGTTGGAAATGGAGTTGAGCACCCGCCCCTTGTCGGGAATGGGATCAGGGAGCACGACGTCGAAGGCCGACAGCCGGTCGGTGGTCACGATGAGCAGCGTGTCGGCGTCGACTGCATAGATATCGCGCACCTTGCCCTCGTGCAGGCGGGTGAAGCCGCGCAGTGCGGTGCGGTAGACGAGGGGTGGCGACATGCGCTTGCTACTATAGCGGCCCCCTGGAGCCGGCGACATCCGCACGCTGACAGACACGATGGCCAAGAAGTGGATCGGCAAAGTCGCGGGAGGGCTCCTCGGCGGGGTGGTTTTCGGACCCTTCTGGCCCATTGGCGCGGCGCTCGGCGTACTGCTCGGCCATCAGTTCGATGAGCAGAGCGAGCCTCCCGAGCAGCTGACCGCACCCGAGGAGCTCGCGGCCATCGGCGAGCACTTCTTCCGCGCGACTTTCCGCATCATGGGTTATCTCGCCAAGGCGGACGGCCGCGTGTCGGAGCAGGAGATCGCGGCGGCACGGCGGGTGATGGGCGAGCTGCGGCTCGATGGCGCGCAGGTGCGGGAAGCGATCGCCTGCTTCACCGCCGGCAAGAGCCCCGGCTTCGACCTCGGGGCGGAAGTTGCGGCGCTCGGGCGCATCTGCCGCGGCCGGCCCGATCTGGCGCGCGTGTTCCTCGAGGTCGAGGTGCGCACGGCGCTCGCGGGCAACGACCTCCAGGGCCCGGTGCGCCCGCTCATCGGGCGCATCGCTGCGCAGCTCGGAATCTCCACTCTCGAATTCGTCCATATCGAGACCGTGCTGCGCATCCAGCAGGGCGCATTCCGCACCGGCCGCGCGGGCGGCGTGCCCTCAGGCTCGGCCCGCGACGGGGCGCTCGAGGAAGCGTACCGTGTGCTCGAAAGCAGCGCTGGCGCGAGCGACGCGGAGGTCGAGAAGGCCTATCGCCGCCAGCTGCAGCGCCATCATCCCGACAAGCTCAAGGCCAACGGCCTGCCGGAGTCGATGCTGGCGCACGCCAAGCAGCGTACGCAGCAGATCATCGAGGCGTGGGAGCTGGTGCGCGAGCGACGCGGCATCCGTTAGAGCGTCAGGTGGGCGCGCGCCCATTCGCCGATGACGCTCTCGATCGCGTGCACACCGTCGGTGAGCGCCGCCGGCCCCGGCTGCAGGATGAGCGCCGACTTGATCTCGCGCACGAACCCCGCGCGCACCGCCGGCACCGCGCTCCACCCGGGGCGCGCGACGACCTGGTCCGGGCGGAATTTCTTGCCGCACCACGAGCCAAGCACGATGTCGGGAGCGCGCCGCGCGACTTCGAGCGGATCGGCGACGATGCGGTTGCGCCCGAGCGGCTCGCGCGCCAGCTCCGGAAAGCAGTCTTCGCCCCCGGCGAGCTCGACGAGCTCCGACACCCAGCAGATGCCGCTGATCAGCGGATCGTCCCACTCCTCGAAGTACACCCGCGGCCGGCGCGGCAGCGCGGCGGCGCGCCGGCGCACCTCCTCGAGGTGCGCCGCGAGCTCGTCCGCTAGCGCGCGCGCCTTCACCTCGCAGCCGATCATGCCGCCCAGCGTGCGGATCATCCTCAGGATGTCCGCGACGCTGCGGTGATTGAAGACATGCACGTCGAGTCCGGCACGCACCAGTGCGGCAGCGATGTCCGCCTGCAGATCCGAGAAGCCCAGCACCAGATCCGGCTCGAGCGCGACGATGCGGTCGATGCGCGCGCTGGTGAACGCCGACACGCGTGGCTTCTCGCGGCGGGCCTGCGGCGGGCGCACGGTGAAACCGGAGATGCCGACGATCCGCCAGTCCTCCCCGAGCCGATACAGCGTCTCGGTGGTCTCCTCGGTCAGGCAGACAATCCGCTGTGGGAATCCTGAAATTCGTGTCATGCAGCCCCGCACCGTGCTGCCCGGCACTGTATCCTTAAGGAATGTGGGCGCGCATCTGGGCCTTGCTCGACTGGTGCTTCTTCGGTCCGGCCGCGGCGCGCGCCGGGGCGCTGGGCGCTTGCCTGCGGATGCTGAGCTATCCCTACGCGGTGGTGCGCGACATGGTACGCGGGGAGATCAACCTGCGCGCCATGGGGCTGGTGTACACGACGCTGCTGTCGCTCATCCCGCTGCTCGCCTTCAGCTTCGCCGTCCTCAAGGTGTTCGGCGGTCACCGCGACCTCGAGCCCATCGTCTACGAGCTGTTCGCACCGGTCGGCGGGGCAGCCGCCACAGAGCTCACCACCCAGGTCATGCAGTTCGCCAACCGCGTCAGCAGCGGGCTGGTCGGCTCGGTGGGGCTGGCGCTGCTCGCCTGGACGCTGGTCGGTACCATCAAGAAAGTCGAGGACAGCTTCAACTTCCTCTGGCACGTGGAGCAGCCGCGCAGCTTCGCGCGCCGCCTGGCCGAGTACACTACGCTGCTCATCGCAGGCCCGGTGCTGCTGGTCGGCTTCATCGGGCTGTCGCATGCGGCGCTCGCCAGCGCTCCGGTGCAGGAGGTCGTGCGCCTGCCGCTGCTGCAGCGGCTGCGCGGCACCGGCATCGTGGTCGCGCCCTACGTCATGGTGGCGGCCTTCTTCACCGCGGCCTACATGATGATTCCCAACACCCGGGTGCAGTGGCGCGCGGCGCTCACCGGGGCGCTCGTCGGCGGGGTGCTGTGGGCGACGATCGGCAAGATGTTTACCGCCTTCGTGGTCTATTCCACGCGCCTCACCATTGTGTATGCCGGGTTCGCGTTCGCGGTCGCGGCGCTGCTGTGGACCTATTTCGGCTGGCTGATCCTGCTCGCCGGCGCGCAGCTGTCGTTCTACGTGCAGAATCCGGCCTACCTGCGGCTCGGGCTGCAGCAGCTGCGGCTGTCGGCCGAGGAGCTCGAGCAGCTCGCGCTGAAGCTCATGTACTTCGTCGGCCGCAGTCACGTCGGCGGCGGGCGGCGCTGGACGGTGAACCGCCTGGCCAACGAGCTCGGGCTCCCCGGCATCGCCGTGGCGCAGGTGGCCACCGCGCTCGAGCGCGCCGGCCTGCTGATCGTGACCGACTACGACGAGCTGGCGCCGGGGCGCGACATCGGCCGCATCGGCGTCAACGAGATTCTCGAAATCGCGCGCAACCAGCGCAGCGGTCACGCCGCGGCGCGCAACTTCGCCATCCCGCCGGTGGACCGGATCCTGGCGAGCCTCGAGGAGGCGCGCCGCAGCCGCTGCGCCGATCTGACGCTGCGCGACCTGGTGGACGAGGCGCCGCGTCCGGCGCTGCACCTCACTTCCCGGCAGTCGACGTCGCGCTGATGCGCGCGACTACTCTCCGGCAATCGTCATCTCGCTGATCAGCACCGACCCGGTGCGTATGCCGCCGCGCGTATCGACGTCGTCACCGAGCGCCACGATGTCGCGGTACATGGACTTGAGGTTCCCGGCGATGGTGATCTCGTGCACCGGGAAAGCGATAGCACCCTGCTCCACCCAGAAGCCGCTCGCACCGCGTGAGTAGTCGCCGGTCACGCCGTTCACGCCCTGTCCCATGAGCTCAGTCACCAGCAGCCCGGTGTCGAGACGCCCGAGGAACGCCTGCGGGCTGAGACCACCGGCCGTGCTGCTGACCAGCAGGTTGTGAATGCCACCGGCGTTGCCGGTGGTCTTGAGTCCCAGACGCCGCGCGGAGTAGCTGCCGAGCACGTAGCCGCCGAGCACGCCAGCGCGCACCAGCTCGCGATCGCGCGTGGCGGCCCCTTCCTGATCGAAGGGGCTGCTGGCGAGGGCCTTGGGGATGTGCGGGCGCTCGTGCATGTCGAGGAAGGCGGGGAACACCTGCTCGCCGGCCGCGTTCAGCAGGAACGACGACTTGCGGTACTGGCTGGTGCCGCTGATGGCGCCGACGAAGTGCCGGAACAGCCCGCGCGCCAGCTCTGCTGTGAACGCCACCGGCGCGCGCCGCGTCGTCAGGCGCCGTGCACCGAGGCGTGCCAGCGCCCGCTCGCCGGCGCTGCGGCCGACGCGGGCGACCGTCTCGAGCTCGGCGGGATCGCGCGCGACGGTATACCAGTAGTCGCGCTCCATGTTCTCCCCGCTATCCGCGATGAGCGAGCAGCTCACCGAGTGACTGGTGGCGCTGTAGCCGGCCAGGAACCCGAGCGAGTTGCCGTAGACGCCGGTGTGCCGCTGGCTGTTCACCGCGGCGCCCTCGGAGTTGCTCACGCGCGCATCCACCGCGAGCCCGGCCGCCTCGCACTCGCGCGCCAGCTCGATGGCGCGCTCCGGGCCGAGGTCCCAGGCATGGTCGAGATCGAGATCCGGGATATCGCGCGCCAGCGCCTCCGGCTCGATGAGGCCGGCGTAGGGATCCTCGGCGGTGTAGCGCGCGATGGCGCAGGCCTTGGCGACGGTCTCGCGTACCGCAGCAAGGCTCAGGTCGGCAGTGCTGGCGGTGCCCTTGCGCTTGCCGAAGTACACCGTCACCCCGAGCCCGCGATCGCGCTGGTACTCGATGGTGTCGACTTCGCGCAGCCGCACGCTCACCGACAACCCCTGGCTGAGCGAGGCGTCGGCCTCGCACTGCGAGGCGCCCTGGCGCTGCGCCTCGGCGAGCGCCACACTCGCCACCTCGGTCAGCTGGGTCGACTGGGTCAGTTCGGTTGGTTGCATCGGTGCTAAATTGTAGCAGCGGGGGCCACAGCGAATGAGCGCCGAATCGCGCGATGACCTGGACGATGATGGGGGCACGGAGCGCCCGAGCAAGAGTGCACTCAAGCGCGCCGCGCGCGCCGCCCAGGACCTGGGCGAGACGCTGCTGCGCCTGAGCGCTGCGGAGCTGGCGGCGCTCGGCCTCCCGGAGGCGCTGCTCGATGCGATCCGCAGCGCTCAGCGCATCAGCAGCCGCGCCGCGGCGCTGCGTCAGCGCCAGTACATCGGCAAGCTGATGCGCGCGGTCGACCCGGGGCCGATCCGCGCCGCGCTCGCCGCGCGCAGCGAGCGGGCGGCGCGCGAGAGCGAGCGCTTCAGGCGCACCGAGCACTGGCGCGAGCGGCTCATCACCGAGGGCGAGCCGGCGCTCGCCGAGCTCGCTCGCTGGCGTCCCGACATCGACCTGGATGAATGGCGGCGGCGCATCAGCGCCGCCCGCGGCGAGCGCGCGCGGGCCGCGGCCGGCGGCGGCGCCGGCCGCGAGCTGTTTCGCGCTTTGCGGGCGTTGTTCGCTACAATCAGCTGATGCCAGCGCTCGTCGGCATCATCATGGGCTCGTCCTCCGACTGGGAGACCATGCAGGCGGCCGCCGAGCTGCTCGACCAACTCTCGATCCCCTACGAGGTGCGCGTCGTGTCCGCGCACCGTACGCCCGACCTGCTGTTCGAATACGCCGCGGGCAGCCGGGCGCGCGGGCTGGAAGTGCTGATCGCCGGCGCCGGCGGCGCGGCGCATCTGCCGGGCATGGCGGCCGCGAAGACCATCCTGCCGGTGCTCGGCGTACCGGTGCAGTCGAAGTCGCTCGGCGGTCTCGACTCGCTGCTGTCGATCGTGCAGATGCCCGCCGGGGTGCCGGTGGCGACATTCGCCATCGGCGCCGCGGGCGCCAGCAACGCGGCACTGTGCGCCGCCGCGATCCTCGCCAACAAACACCCCGCCATCGCCGCTGCGCTGGAATCCTTCCGCGAACGGCAGACCGCCGGCGTGCTCGGCAACCCCGATCCGCGCAAACCGCGCACATGACCGTCGGCATCGTGGGCGCCGGCCAGCTCGGCCGCATGCTCGCTTTGGCGGGTTATCCGCTCGGGCTGGACTTCCTGTGTCTCGACCCCGCGCGCGCGGCGCCCGCCGGCGCGGTGGCGCCGCTGCTGCACGGCGCCTTCACCGACCGCAGGCTCCTCGCACGCCTGGCGCGGCGCTGCGAAGTCATCACCTTCGACTGGGAGAACGTCCCGGTGGCGAGCCTCAGGGCGATGGCGCGCGTTCACGGCGCGCGCATCTGTCCGCCGATCGCCGCGCTGGCCGCCGGTCAGGACCGGGTGGCGGAGAAGCGGCTGTTCGAGCGCCTGGCCGTCCCGACCACACGCTGGCGCGCGGTCGACTCGCGCCGGGCGCTGACGCGCGCCATCGCTGCGGTCGGCCTGCCGGGAGTGCTCAAGACCCGCCGGCTCGGTTACGACGGCAAGGGCCAGGCCCTGATCCGCTCGCGCGCCGACGCGGCGCGCGCCTGGGGCGAGCTCGGGCAGGTGCCGCTGCTGTACGAGGAATGGGTACCGTTCGATTGCGAGGTGTCGATCATCGGCGCGCGCAGCGTGAGCGGTGAAGTCGCGATCTACCCGTTGTGTGGCAACGTCCACGGCGCCGGCGTGCTGCGGCTCACCTGCGCGCCCTTCGGCCCACCCCGCTGGCAGCGCCGCGCGGCCCGCTATCTCGCGCGCGTGCTCGATCACTTCCGCTACTGCGGGATTCTGACCATCGAGTTCTTCGTGCGCCGCGGCCGGCTGATCGCCAACGAGATCGCCCCGCGCGTGCACAACTCCGGGCACTGGACCATCGAGGGCGCCGCCACCAGTCAGTTCGAGAACCACCTGCGCGCCATTCTCGACCTGCCGCTCGGCGCGACGCGCGCCGTCGGTCACAGCGCCATGATCAACCTCATCGGCCGCCTGCCGCCGCGTGCGCAGCTGCTGGCGCTGGAGGGCGTGCACCTGCACGACTACGGCAAGCAGCCGCGCCCCGGGCGCAAGGTCGGCCACTGCACCGTCGTCGAGCCCACCGCCGCGCGGCGCGATGCCCGCGCGCGGCGCCTGCTCAAGGATTTGGCCGCCGGCGTTCGCATCCCGTAACATCGGCTGCGAGCAGCACCGATGTACCTGGAACCCTTTAAACTTAAGGAGTTGCCGTTCCGGCTGAGCCCGGACCCGCAGTTCCTCTACCTCTCCAGACAACACGCCCGCGCCAAGGCGTACATGGAGTCGACCATCTGGTTCACCGACGGGTTCGTGGTGATCACCGGGGAGATCGGCGCCGGCAAGACCACGCTCATCGAGACGTTCCTGCGCGAGCTGACGGCGGATGTGGTCGTGGCGCAGATCAACCAGACTCAGCTCTCCCCCACCGCATTCTTGCAGACGGTCCTGGTGCAGTTCGGATTCTCGCCGTTCGAGATGAAGAAGCCCGAAGTGCTGGCCACGCTCAACCAGTTCCTGACCGAGCAGCACGTCAGCGGCCGCAAGGTCCTGCTGATCGTCGACGAAGCTCAGAATCTGAGCTACCGGGTGCTCGAGGAGATACGGATGCTGTCCGGCATCGAGACCACCAAGGAAAAGGTGCTGCGCATCATTCTGGCCGGACAGCCCGAGCTCAACGGCAAGCTCGATGCGCCCGAGCTCGAGCAGCTGGTGCAGCGGGTGCGCCTGCGCTTTCATCTGCCGGCGCTGTCGAGCGGCGAAGCGCGCGCCTACATCCTGCACCGGCTCGAGGTGGCAGGCTCGCATGGCCGTGAAATCTTCGCCGCCGACACATTCGATCTGATTTTCCGCTATACCGGCGGCGTGCCGCGGCTGCTCA